>CACAYA010000013.1 GCA_902536575.1 uncultured Pelagibacteraceae bacterium
TAATTTTAATGGCAATATTCTTGCTGTAGGGTCAATTTATGAGAATTGCATCTATTTTAGAAAATCAGAAAATTGAAAAAAGAATAGCAATAACTCCTGAAATTGCAAAAAAATATATATCTCTAGGTTTTGAAGTTTCATTATCTAAAAATTACGGAAACCATCTTGGAATTAAAGATGAAGAGTATAAAGCGTTAAGTGTTTCAATTTTAAATGATGATAAAGAAATAATAAATAATGCAGATATTATTGTTCAATTAGGTTTACCTGATGATGATAAAAGTTCTTTATTAAAACAAAATCAAACTTTGATTGGAGTCTTAAATCCATATGATAATAAAGATAAAATTTATAATTTAGTTAAAAAAAAAATTAATACTTTTTCACTTGAATTGCTTCCAAGGATAACACGAGCTCAATCTATGGATATATTATCTTCTCAGGCCAATCTTGCTGGTTATAAAGCGGTAGTAGAGTCGTTTGCTAATTTTGAAAAAGCAATTCCAATGATGATGACAGCGGCAGGTACTATTCCTGCTGCAAAAGTATTAGTAGTTGGTGCAGGAGTAGCAGGTCTGCAAGCTATTGCGACTGCAAAACGAATGGGAGCAATTGTATTTGCTACTGATGTTAGAATGGCTTCAAAAGAACAAGTTGAAAGTTTAGGAGGAAAATTTTTAACAGTTGAAGGTGCTGACAATCTAGAGACTGAAGGTGGTTATGCAAAAGAGGCATCAGATGATTTTAAAATGAAGCAAGAAGAATTATTATCTGAAACCTTAAAGAAAATTGATATTGTTATTTGTACTGCTTTGATTCCTGGAAAAAAAGCACCGGTGATTATTAAAGAAGAAATGATTAATGATATGAAATCTGGATCAATAATTTATGATCTAGCTGCGATACAAGGTGGAAATACAGCACAAACTAAAGTTGATGAAATTATAGATATAAATGGTGTTAAAATAATGGGGGAAAGTAATATTTTAAACAAGCTTCCAACCTCCGCATCTAATTTATATGCAAAAAATCTATCTAATTTTGTCTTAAATTTATATGATAAAGAGAACAAAAAAATAAATATAAATTTAGAGGATGAGATAATTGAGAAAACCTTAATAAAATAAAATTATGGAAATAGACCCTTTAGTATTTAGATTAAGCATTTTTATCCTTTCAATTTTTATAGGTTACTATGTTGTTTGGAGTGTAACTCCATCACTGCATACTCCTCTAATGTCTGTTACTAATGCAATTTCATCGGTAATAATTGTTGGGGCAATTATTGCAGGATTGGCCGGAAATTCTGATACAATATTTAATACTTCAAGCATATTTGGTTTTTTAGCAATATCATTAGCAGCAATTAATATTTTTGGAGGTTTTCTAGTAACCCAAAGAATGCTTGCAATGTATAAAAAAAAGAAAAAAGGCAAATAATGTTATCAGCAAATTTATCAGCCATATTTTATTTAATTTCAGGTGTATTATTTATTTTAGCTTTAAGAGGTCTTTCTTCACCAGAAACATCGAGACAGGGAAATTTTTTTGGAATTTTAGGAATGATTATTGCAGTTGTAGTTACTTTTTTTTCAATTGGTAATTTTTCAACTGGATTTGTAGTTGTTTTAATTTTTCTTTTAATTGGAGGACTAATTGGTGCTTTTATTGCATATAAAATTCCAATGACGGCGATGCCAGAATTAGTTGCTGGATTTCATAGTTTAGTAGGACTAGCAGCTGTATTTGTTGCTATTGCCGCTTTTTTAAACCCAGAAGCTTTTAATCTTGGATCTCCTGGTAAAATTAAACTTGGAAGCTTAATTGAAATGTCGATCGGTGCAGCAGTAGGTGCGATAACTTTTTCAGGTTCAATTATTGCTTTCTTAAAGCTTCAAGGAATAATGTCAGGATCACCCTTAACATTTAAAGGTCAGCATACATTAAATGCTTTAATTTTAATTTCAATAATTGTTATTACTTATTTACTTTGCTCAACTCAGTCCCCAAATTTGTTTTGGATATTACTTGCTATATCATTCTTAATTGGTTTTTTATTAATAATTCCAATTGGTGGAGCAGATATGCCAGTGGTGATTTCAATGTTAAATTCATACTCAGGTTGGGCTGCAGCTGGAATTGGATTTACTTTAGAAAATACAGCATTAATAATTACTGGCGCATTAGTAGGATCCTCTGGAGCAATTTTATCTTATATAATGTGTAAAGGAATGAATAGATCATTTTTTAATGTGATCTTAGGAGGGTTTGGAGCAACTGAGCAATCAGCTTCATCAAAAAATAAAGAGCAAAAACCAGTTAAAAGCGGAAATGCAGATGATGCTGCTTTTTTAATGAAAAATGCTTCATCAGTTATAATTGTTCCAGGTTATGGTATGGCTGTTGCGCAAGCACAACATGCTTTAAGAGAGATGGTTGATACTTTAAAAAAAAATGACATAAAAGTTTCTTATGCAATTCACCCTGTAGCAGGACGAATGCCAGGACATATGAATGTATTATTAGCTGAAGCCAATGTTCCATATGACGAGGTATTTGAATTAGAGGAAATTAATAATGATTTTGCTAATGCAGATGTAGCGTTTGTAATAGGTGCTAATGATGTAACAAACCCAGTTGCAAAATCAGACCCACAAAGCCCAATTTATGGAATGCCAGTTCTAGATGTTGAAAAATGTAAATCTGTATTATTTGTAAAAAGAAGCCTGTCCCCTGGTTATGCTGGAATTGATAATGATCTATTTTATAAAGAAAATACTTTGATGTTATTTTCAGATGCAAAAAAAATGACAGAAGACATTACTAAAAATTTATAGGTGTAAATTTGAATACTAAAATATTTTGTGATATTGCGGAATTAAATCAAATTAAAAAATTTAATAAAAAAAAAATTGTTAAAGGATTTACAACTAATCCAAGCTTAATGAGAAAAGCTGGAGCAAAAAATTATAAATCATATTCAAAAAAAATCTTAAAAATTTGTAAAAATAAACCTGTATCTCTTGAAGTATTTGCTGATGAATATAGAGGTATGAAAATTCAAGCAATGAAGATAAATAATTGGGGAAAAAATGTTTATGTAAAAGTACCAGTTTCAAATTCTAAGGGTAAATTTATGGGTAGAATTATCAAAGAATTAAATGATCAAAACATTAAACTTAATATAACTGCTGTTTATAAAGCCAAGCAAGTTGAAAAAATTCTAAAGTTGATTAATAAAAAAACAAAAGTAATCATTTCTATCTTTGCAGGAAGAGCAGGGGATGTAGGTAAAGATCCTGTTCCAGAATTTATAAAAAGTATTAAATTAGCTAAAAAATTTAAAAATGTTGAAATACTCTGGGCTAGCGTTAGAGAACCTTATAATTACTTACAAGCAAAACAGTTGGGATGTCATATCATTACTGTGCCACCAGTAATTATTGAAAAAATAGAAAACTTTGGAAAATCATTTGATCAACTTACAAAAGAAACTGTCAAAGCTTTCTTGGTTGACAGTAAAAAATCTAATTTTAAAATTTAGTTTAAAATTGGTTGCGGGGGACGGATTTGAACCGCCGACCTTCAGGTTATGAGCCTGACGAGCTACCAGACTGCTCCACCCCGCGGTATGTTTAAATTCTATTTTTAAGTTTGTTTAATTTTTTTACTCTTTTAATATTTTCTTGAAGGATTCTTTTTTTCTTTTCTGACGGTTTTTCATAAGTATTTTTTAATTTTATTACTTTAAAAAAACCATCTCTTTGAAGCTTCCTTTTTAAAACTCTCAGAGCTTGTTCAATATTATTATCTTTAACTTCTATTTTAATAACTACCTCCAAAAAAGCGGTTAGTTATCACTTTTATGATTTTATGTCTATAATTTTGATTCATTATGTAGATGCAAGATTATTTAATCTTTCTTTTTCTTTCTGTTTTTTTTCTCTTTTTATTCTTCTTTCAGCTTTTTCTATAGCACCTAATAAATCTTTTTGACTAAATAAATTTAACGCAACAGGATCTTTTGGGTTTAGATTATTATAATTCCAATAACTTTTATTTCGAATTGAAGTGACAGAATTTTTTGTTATACCAACAAGTTTTGCAATCTGAGAGTCTTTTAGTAAATTATGTTGTCTTATAAGCCAGAGCGCAGAGTCTGGCTTATCTTGTCTCTTAGAAAGTGGTACATATTTTTTTATTTTTTTTTCTGAATTCGATATTTCAATATCGCTACTTTTAATTTGTAATAGTCTGTTTTCATCTTTTGAAGATAATTCAATTTCTTCTCTTGATAACTGACCTGATATTATAGGATTGTAAGCTTTAATACCTTTTGCTACCTCACCATCCGCTATTCCTTGAATTTCCACCTCATGTAAATGGCAAAAATCTGCAATTTGCTTGAATGTTAATTTTGTATTTTCAACTAGCCAAACTGCAGTAGCCATTGGCATCAAAGGTGCATTTGACATTTAATTTTTTTTCTCTGATTTAAAGTTTTGAAATTTTTTATTAAACTTACTTATTCTACCTTTATCCATTAATTTTTGTTTTCCACCTGTCCACGCAGAATGGGATTTAGGGTCAATTTCTAATTTCAATAAGTCTCCTTCAGCACCCCATGTAGACTTAGTTTCAAATTGACTACCATCTGTCATTTCTATTTTGATTGTGTGGTAGTTTGGGTGAATATTTTTTTTCATTACGAGACTTATAACAAAGGAAATTCAGAACACAATTAAAAGTTCTCTAATTCTTTAAGCATTTTGTCATTAATTCCATCGCTTGAGGCTCTAATATTAATTGCGTTATTGTTGAATTTATTTAGATCATTTACTACTCCACCAGCTTCTTGCACCATGAGTGATCCAGCTGCTATATCCCAAATATTAATATCATTATGAAAGAAACCATCAAATCTTCCAGCAGACACATATGCCAGGTCTAAGGCTGCGCAACCAGTATAGCGCATATTAAAATTACTAAATTTTACACCATTATGGTTACTTGAAAATAAGCAATCATCTATGACATTTTTTTTTGATACTCTTAATCTTTGGTTATTTAAATAAGAACCTTTATTTTTTTCTGCAAAAAACATTTCGTCTTTAATAGGATCAAAAATTAAACCACTTACTATTTCTTTATTTGATTGTAAAGCAATACAAATTGCAAAATGAGGGATACCATGAAGGAAGTTTGTTGTTCCATCAATTGGGTCGATAATCCAAATATTTTCTTCATCCTTATTTTTTATTTTACCAATTTCTTCTGAAAGGAAAGAATAATTTTTTTTTGTCTTACTAAGTTCCTCAATAATAATACTTTCAACACGTTTATCTGTTTTAGTAACAAAATCTCTAGGACCCTTTTTAGAAATTTGTAATTTTTCAACTTCTCCAAAATCCCTGATTACCACCTTGGATGCTTTCTCTGCAGCCTTTATCATAACATTAAGATTTGAGGATATTGAAATCATATTTTAAATTTTTTTTATGTATTCTAAATTTCTTGTATCAATTATTATTTCGTCCCCAGACTCAATGAATGGAGGTACTTGAATATTTAATCCATTATCAAGAGTTGCAGGTTTGTATGATGATGAAACTGTTTGTCCTTTTAAAGCTACATCAGTTGTTTCTATTTTGCACTTTACCTGGTTAGGAAGTTCAACTGAAATTGGATTTTCATTATAAAAATTTACAGAAATTTCAAGGTTTTCTGTCAAAAGTTTTCCTTGATTACCAACCACATCTTTTTTAATTTCTATTTGTTCAAAGCTTTTTGGGTCTATAAAGAAATAATATATTTCATCCTCGTAAAGGTAATTTAATTTTGTTTCCTCTAGGGAAGCTTTTTCAACAGTTTCACTTGATCTAAATCTTTCATTTAACTTTGTATTTTTTCCTACACTTTTCATTTCAACTTGTGCAAAAGCACCACCTTTACCAGGTTTAACATGCTGAGTTCTTAAAACTTGCCATAAATCATTCTTATATTCCAAAAGCATTCCAACTCTAATATCACCAGCGTTAATTTTCATTTCAATCTTTCTATTGCCTCTAAGGGTTTATATTTTTTATTATTCCAAATGTAGCCTGAAATAGCTAAAATATTTGCATTGTTCAATAACAGATTTTTATAGTTTTCAGAATTAATACCTCCAATAGCTACAATTGGGATTTTAGTAATTTTTTTAATCTTTTTTAAGATTTTAATATCAGCTACATGTTTGGTTCTTTTGGTTTTAGAAGAATAAAAGGACCCAAATGCTAAATAGCTAGCTTTAGACTCAACAGCCTTTTTTGCAAATAGTAATGAATTATGGCAAGTAATACCTATAATTTTTTTGCCAATTATCTTCCTAGCTTCTTTAATATTAATATCTTTCTGACCTAAGTGACAACCATCAGCATCTAATTTTTTTGCAAGTATTGGATCGTCATTGATTAAAAATTTTACTTTATTTGTTTTACAAATATTTTTTATTTTTTGTCCAATCAAAATTTTATGTTTGAAGGAATATTTTTTGAGCCTCAACTGAAAAAAGCTAATTTTTCCTGTTTGTAGTATTTTTTGAAGATCTTTAAAAAATTTTTTATATATTTTATTAGGAGAAATAAGATAAATAAATTTCTTTTTATTTACTCTCAAGTTCTCTCACCCATTTGCCCTGAGCAGCCAATGTACACATTTTAGCTCTGTGATTAAAAGTTTTTTGAGTTTCCTCTACATTTTTTATATTTTTAGACCATACTTTAAGTGCACTTTGCTGAAGAGCTCTTCCATATGAGTATGTCATAATAAAATTAGTATTATTGTTTTTATTTATTAAATTTAAATTTTCTGTAGCTTCCAATTCTGATTGACCCCCCGATAAAAAGGCAATCCCAGGTACATCACTAGGAACTGAATTTTTAAGACATTCAAGTGTTTTATTTGAAACTTCATCACCAGACATTTTTTCTTTTGATTGATTACCAGACAATATCATATTTGGTTTTAAAATAATTCCTGAAAGATCAACTTTATGTAAGATTAGTTCTTCAAAACATTTTTTTATAATCTCTGATGTTTTACTTAAACAAACATCTGCAGAATGTTCTCCATCCATTAATACCTCAGGCTCCACTATTGGGACCATACCACTTTCTTGAACTAAAGCTGAGTATCTTGCAAGTGCATGAGCATTACTATTTATTGCTAGCTTAGTTGGATATTTATTACTAATAGAGTATATACCCCTCCATTTTGTAAATCTTGCTCCAAGTTCATAATATTTTTTTAATCTATCTCTGAGGCCATCTAATCCCTCAGTAATTTTTTCCTCAGGTGAGTTTGCTAATTTTTTGGCACCAGTATCAACTTTAATCCCTGGTAAAGCACCTGAAGCTGAAATTAGGTCAGGGATTGATTTTCCAAAACTTGTAGTTTGATTTATTGTTTCATCATAAAGAATAACTCCTCCAATACAATCTTTCATGCATTCAGATGAGAAAAGAATTTCCCTAAACAATAGTCTATTTTCTGGAGTAGAATTTACATTTACCGCTGTGAGTCTCTTAGTCATAGTACCATTGCTTTCATCTGCAGCAAGTATACCTTTACCGTTAGAAATTATTTTTAGTGCAATTTTATTTAGTTCTGACATTTATTAATTTAATGCGGTTATACCAGGAAGCTTTTTACCTTCAAGATATTCTAAAAAGGCTCCACCTGCAGTTGAAACAAAATTAAAACCATCAACAGCCTTTATACTGTTTAGTAATGAGACTGTATCTCCTCCACCAACAACTGAAAAAATTTTGTTTAATTTATTTTTTTTAATTATTGTTTTTGCTATTTCAATGCTGCCGTTCGCAAAGTTAGGGTTTTCAAAATATCCAGCAGGTCCATTCCATAATATGGTCTTACTAGAATTAATAATATTTGTTATTTTATTAATAGTATTTGGTCCAATGTCTAAAATCATTTCATCATTCAAAATTTCATTTAATTTTCTTTTTTTGTATGTTCCATTTAGGTATTTAGATACAACCACATCCTCTGGATAACTTATTTCACATTTTTCTTTTTTCGAAAGTGAAATAATTTCTTCAATGATTGGGGCACAGTTTTTTTCTTTAATAGATTTTCCAATATTGTGACCAAAGTACTCAATAAAATTATTAGCCATAGCTCCAACAATAAAAATATTATCAAATTTAGGTATTAAATTTTTTATAATATTAATTTTGGTCGAAATTTTAGATCCTCCAATTATACAGGATACTGGTTTAGTAATTTCAGTGGTAATTTTAGTAAGAGCATCAATTTCTAAATCTATTTGTAATCCTGAAAATGAAGGCAAGAATTTTGAAATTTCGACAATAGAAGCATGTGAACGATGAGAGCAAGAGAAAGCATCATTAACATAAATATCACCAAAACTTGCTAGGTGCTCTGCAAATTTATTATCATTTTTTTCTTCTTCTGGGTAAAATCTAATATTTTCTAACATTAAGACTTCCTCATCAAAATTATTAAAGAAATCCTTATTTTTAATTTCATTTAT
Source organism: uncultured Pelagibacteraceae bacterium (assembly GCA_902536575.1). GTDB lineage: Bacteria > Pseudomonadota > Alphaproteobacteria > Pelagibacterales > Pelagibacteraceae > Pelagibacter. The sequence continues at coordinate 8,558 of CACAYA010000013.1, forward strand.
ATTTTGTGTAATTAATTTCACACTTAAGCCTAATTGTTCCTCTAAATTTTCACAAATTGGTTTCAATGAAAGTTCTTTTATAGCCTTACCTTTTGGCCTACCCACATGTGATAAAATAATAATTTTAGCTTTTTGTTTATTAAGAAAATTTAAAGTAGGTAGAATTTTATCTATTCTAGTTGTGTCACTTATTTTCCCATTAACTATAGGAACATTTAAGTCTAATCTTAGTAATATTTTTTTACCATGAAGATTTTTTTCGTTTTTAATGCTTCTCATTAAGAGATTTTATGCAAATTTTCAGCAATATCGCACATTCTGTTAGAAAAACCCCATTCGTTGTCATACCAAGCTGAAATTTTACCCATATTTGCTCCAACTACATTTGTTAAAGTTGCATCAACGATCGCAGAGGCTGAATGATGATTGAAATCAACAGAAACTAATTTTTCATACGTAACTTCTAAAATTTTTTTTAATTCTCTTTTTGAAGCCAATTCAAATTCACTATTTATATTTTTTATGTTAATTTTTTTTTTCGTACAAAAAACTAATTCTACTAGAGAAACATTTGGCGTAGGTACTCTCATCGCTACACCTTCTAATTTTCCTTTCAAACTTGGAATTATTTCACCTATTGCTTTTGATGCTCCAGTTGACGTAGGAACAATTGACTGGCTTGCGGATCGCGCTCTTCTTGGATCTTTATGAGAATTGTCCAAAATTCTTTGGTCACTAGTAAATGAATGAATCGTGGTCATAAAACCTTTTTCAATTTCAAATTTTTTGTGAATGATATCTACAACTGGTGCCAAACAATTCGTAGTACATGAGGCAGCTGAAATTATTTTATCTTTTTTAGATAAGGTGTTTTCGTTAACACCAAAAACTATTGTTTTGTCTGCATTTTTGCATGGAGCAGATACAATCACTTTTTTTGCACCATTTTTAATATGAGACTCAAGTTTTTCTCTTGAGTTAAACTTACCTGTACATTCTAAAACATATTCAACATCATACTTTTTCCAATTTATTTTTTCGATCTTAGGCTCTTGAGAAAATGAAATTTTTTGTTTATTTATAATTAAATTATTTTCATCAAATTTAATATTAGCATTAAACTTTCCATGGATAGAATCGTATCTAATTAATTTACCTGTAGCTTCTGGATTTGATCTGTTGTTAATATGCTGAATCTTTAAATTTTTATTTTGACTTTCAAAAATTGATCTGACAATCATTCGACCAATTCTACCCATTCCATTAATTCCAATTTTAATTGCCATATTTAATTTTCTATCATTTTTTTGGTTTTACTCGCAATATTTGAAACTGTTAGTCCAAAGTGTTTAAAAATATCTTTGTAGGGTGCACTCTTTCCAAATTCATTAATTCCAAATGTTAGACCTGAACTACCTACATATTTTTTCCAACAATCACTGGATCCAGCTTCTATTGAAATTTTAAATTTAGTTTCGTTTAAAATTTTATTTTTATATAATTTTGATTGTAGATCGAAAAGCTCCATAGATGGCATTGATATAACTTTACAGTATATTTTATCTTTGGCTAATTTATGACTAGTTTCGATCGCCAAATTAACCTCTGAACCGCTTGCAAATATTGTTAGATTAATTTTTTTATTAGTTCTCAAAACCTCATAGGCTCCCAGAGAACATTTATTTATATTTGTAAATGATTTTCTTATGGGATTTAGGTCTTGTCTTGTTAAAGATATGATACTTGGTGTTTTAGAACTTTTTAAAGCATGTTCCCAACATTCAATTGTTTCAACTCTATCTGCTGGCCTAAAAACATTTAAATTTGGAATTGATCGTAAACCTGAGAGCTGCTCAATTGGCTGGTGGGTTGGCCCATCCTCTCCTAGTCCTATAGAGTCATGTGTCATTACATATATCACTCTTTTTTGCATCAACGCAGATAACCTAATTGAAGGTTTACAATAATCAGAAAAAATTAAAAATGTTCCACCATATGGAATTAAATTTCCGTAGAGTGCAATACCATTCATTATTCCACTCATTCCATGCTCTCTTACTCCGTAGTGAATATAATCTCCGCTAAAATCTCCAGGCTTAATTATTTTTTGATGTTTTGTTTTTGTATTGTTAGATCCTGCTAAATCAGCAGAGCCACCAATTAAGTTATGATTTTGGTTTGTTAATGCATTAAGTGTCATCTCAGAACATTTTCTTGTAGCCAAACTTTTAGGCTCTAAAATCGCATTTCTTTTTTCTCTTTTTAAAATACTTATAAAATTATTTTTTTTTAATTTTTTAAATTTTGTTTTGTTTTTGTTAAATATCTTAATCCATTTTTTTTCTTGAGTTACACATCTTTGACCAATTTTTCTCCACTCTTTTAAAAATTTATTTGGAATATTAAAAGGTTTATTGTTCCAATTTAGGGCTTTTCTAACAAGTTCAATCTCCTCTAAACCAAGAGGACTCCCATGGGAGGAAGCTTTACCTGATTTATTTGGTGAACCATATCCAATTTTTGTTTTACAAGAAATAACAGTTGGTTTTTTTGCTTTTTGAACATTTTTTAATGCTTTAAATATTTCTTTTTCATTATGTCCATTTATTAAAATATAATCCCAACCATAACTCTCAAATCTTTTTTTAAAATTATCTGAAACAGCAAGATCAGTTGGACCGTCAATTGAAATTGAATTGTTATCAAAAAGCATTACTAAATTTTTAAGCTTCAAATGTCCTGCTAAACTCATTGCCTCATGACTTATCCCTTCCATTAAACACCCATCTCCAGCTAAAACATAAGTTTTGTGATTAATTAAACCATTCCCTAATTTTTTTTTCAAAATTTCTTCTGCGATTGCAAATCCCACTGCGTTTGTTATTCCTTGTCCAAGAGGTCCTGTTGTTGTTTCAATACCTGAATTTGGATGGTATTCAGGATGACCGGCACATATTGAGTTTAGCTGCCTGAAATTTTTTATACTATTTAATGAAATACTCTTATATCCAGTTAAAAATAGTAAAGAGTATAAAAGCATTGATCCATGACCCGCAGATAAAACGAATCTATCTCTATTCATCCAATTAGGATTTTTAGGATTAAATTTTAAAAAATTCTTAAAAAGTACTGTTACAACATCCGCCATACCCATTGGCATGCCTGGATGTCCAGAATTAGCTTTTTGAACCGCATCTATTGATAAAAATCTGATGCAATTTGCTAAATCATTATGTTGTTTGTTCAAAATTATCCTGACTAGACTAAGAAGATTCTATTTAATACTATATCTATATATATGAATTCTATAAACGAAAAAGAAAAAAAATTAATTTCAGTTTTAGATGAATTAAAAAATTTAGACCTAACCAATCCAAAATTACAAAATAATATTGAAAATTTAAGTAAGCAAAAAAATCAATTAGAAATTGAAAAAAATGAGTTAGAAATTAAATATAAAGAACTCCTAGAGGAGCATGGCTCGCTATCAAAGAAATTAGAGGAAATTCAAAAGAAAGAAAAACAAGAAGAAAGAAAACAAATCGAATTTTCTGAAAAAATTGATGAATTAAATCAAGAAACAGATACTTTATTGGAAGAAATCGATAAATGGCAAATGTAACTATTAAATTTAATAATAAAGAATTTATATTGTCCTGTGAGGATGGACAAGAAGAACACTTAGAGGAATTACTAATACAAATTAGTCAAAAGTTTAATAATTTAAAAAATGATTTAGGCAATCTAGGTGAAAATAAACTTCTATTAATTACAGCTGTGAAAATAATGGATGAATATTATGAAACTAAAAAAAAGGTCGAGCAAAGAAAAAATGAATTCAAAGATTTGTCAAATAAATTTAAAGAACTTAAATCTTTAATTTATGAATATCGAGATTATAAAGAGGATGAGATAAAAAAACTTAATTTAAATCATAAAGATTTTAAAATTGAGATTGAAAATAATCAAAAAAAATATGAGCAGCTAATTGACGAAGCAGCCGACCAAATATCAAATTTTGTCAAAAAGACAAAAACAGATAATCTATCCCAATAAATTTGTGATTAAATCAAAGTTAAGAGATAAAGTATTAAAATTAAGAAAAAGTAGATCAAAAAAATCAATTGATATAAATCCAGGTAAAATTTATTTATATCTTAAAAAAAAAAATTATAATTTGAAAATTATAGGTGGATACTATCCATCAAACTATGAAATTAACGATTTAGAAATTTTAAATTATTTTTTTAAAAGAGGTTCTAAAATTTCGCTACCAAAAATTAAAAAAAAAAGTCAAATGGAATTTTATAAATGGTATAAAAATGATCCTTTGTTAATAAATAAATATGGTATCCCAGAACCAGAGACTACCAATAGAGTTTACCCTGATATCTTATTTGTTCCTTTGGTGGCATTTGACAAAAAATTAAATAGATTAGGTTATGGAGGTGGTTTTTATGACCGTTACATTCAAAAGATATCAAAGATTAAAAAAGTAGTAAAAATTGGTCTTGCTTTTTCTTTTCAAAAATTAAAAACCATACCAGTTAACAAACATGATAAAAAATTAGATATAATTATAACTGAGAAAGAAATTATTTAATGAAAATATTATTTTTGGGCGATGTAGTAGGTATTGCTGGTTGTTCAAAGTTGACTAAAAATCTCTTAAGTGAAATTAAATCAAAAAATATCGATTTTGTAATTGTTAATGGTGAAAATGCTGCTTATCAAGGGGTGGGTCTAACAAAGGAAATATGTAAAGATTTTTTTAATTGTGGAGTAAATGTTATCACAACAGGAAATCATGTTTGGGACCAAAAAGAAATTATGGAGTATATTGACAAAGAAGAAAGATTATTACGTCCTAAAAATCTTTTTGAACCAGCGCCAGGAAAAGGATTTAATATTTATAAAACAAATGACAATATAAAAATTGGTGTTTTGAATTTGATGGGGAATGTATTTATGAAAAAGTGTGAAGATGTTTTTCAAGCTTCAAAGAAATTCTTAAATGAGAATAAATTAACAGAAGATTACGACATACTTGTTGTTGATTTTCATGGTGAGATTACAAGTGAAAAAAATGCGATTGGCCATTTTTTTGATGGCAAAGCTACGCTTGTAGTAGGAACTCACACTCATATTCCAACCAATGATGCAAGAATTTTAAACAATGGCACAGGATATCAAACAGATGCTGGTATGTGTGGCGACTATGATTCAGTCATTGGTATGAATAAAGAAAATTCATTAAATAGATTTTTAAAAAAAAACTCCACTAAACATTTTCCAGCTATTGGTGATGCTACTTTGAGTGGTGTTATGGTTGAATGTAATATAGAAACTGGCTTAGCAAATAATATTCAGAGCTATATTTATGGAAATTTTTTCAAAAATTAAATAAAAATTTATGGCAGGACACTCTCACTGGGCTGGAATAAAGCATAAAAAAGGTAAAGCAGATAAACAGCGTTCAAAAATTTTTTCAAAATTATCAAAAGAAATTACAGTTGCTGCAAAACTTGGTGATAAAGACCCTGTAATGAATCCTAGATTGAGATCCGCTATTCAAGCCGCAAGATCTGCCAATATGCCAAAGGAAAATATTGAGAGAGCAATTGATAAATCTTCTGCAACAAATGGATCCAATTTTGAGAATTTAAGATATGAAGGATTTGGGCCTGATAAAATTGCTGTTATAGTGGAGACTTTAACAGATAATAAAAATAGAACAGCCTCTAACATAAGAACAATTTTTCAAAAAAATGGAGGGAGTTTAGGAACTCAGGGATCTGCTTCTCATAATTTTAAACAATTAGGAATCATTAAGATTGATAAAAAAGAAATCTCTGAGGACAATATTTTGGAATTAGCAATTGATTCTGGAGCTGATGAGTGCATCTCTCATAGTGATTTTCATGAAATCCATTGTCCTATTAGTGAAATTTATAATGTTAAAAAAAATTTAGAAAAAACAATAGCTAATTTTATTTCAACAGAGATAGAATGGGTACCTTTAAATAGCGTAGATATTCAGAACGAAAAAAAAAATGAGGTAATAGAATTTTTAGACAGCTTAGAAGATGATGACGATGTACAAAATGTTTTTTCAAATGTAAATTTAGAGGTTAATTAATGCTTATAATAGGAATTGATCCAGGAATATCAGGGTCAATTTGTTTCTTTCAAGACGGGGAAATAAAAGACGTAGTAGAAATGCCGACTATGATTGAGGGCAAAAAAAATAAGAAGCAAGTCAATGCATCTCAGATTTTTAATGAAATTTCAGAGAAAATAAAAAATATAGACAAAAAAAATATAAAAGTAGTTATAGAGCATGTTACAGCAATGCCAGGCCAAGGAGTTACTAGTATGTTCAATTTTGGTCAATCTTTTGGAATACTGAAAGGAATTTGTAGCGCTATGCAGCTGTCAGTTTATTTTGTTCGACCTGCAAAGTGGAAAAAATATTTTAATTTGATTAATTCTGAGAAAGACGCTAGCAGAACAAGAGCAATTGAAATTTTTCCTTATTATTCATTAAATCTATCAAGAAAAAAGGATTCTAATAAGGCAGATGCTATTTTAATAGCTAGTTATTTCTTCGAGACATATAAAGAAGAGTAATAACTAAATAATACAAGTCAAATTCATGACACATTTAAGTGTGAAGAATAATTATGGAAGCAGATATAGCAGCAAAAGCTGTTGAACTAGGTACCAATACAGATTTCTCATTATTTAGCTTATTTTTTAGAGCTGACATTATTGTAAAATCTGTAATGATTATTTTGATTCTTTGCTCTGTATATTCTTGGGCGGTGATTATAGATAAATTTAGGTTATTCAAAAAAATAAATAAATCCTCTGAAGAATTTGAGGAAAAATTTTGGAATTCTAAGTCTGCAGAACATTTTTATAATAGTTTACCATCTAAACTTGAAGATCCTATGTCTTTAGTTTTTCAAAGTGCGATGGAGGGTTTATTAAAAAAAAAAACAAGAAATAATTTAAGTGAGAGGATGAGTGCACTTTTAGAAAGTGGGATTGAGAAACAAATGACAAAAATTGACAAAGGCTTTACTTTTTTGGCAACAGTTGGTTCTACCGCACCTTTTATAGGTTTATTTGGAACTGTTTGGGGAATCATGAATTCTTTTCAATCAATAGCAATTTCAAGAAATACTAGTCTTGCTATAGTAGCACCAGGAATTGCCGAAGCATTATTTGCAACCGCATTGGGGCTATTAGCAGCAATACCTGCAGTTGTTGCTTATAACAAATTCAATAACGACTCTAAAAAATATTCTGAAAAATTAGAAAATTTCTCAAAAAGATTCTTAACTATTATCTAAATGGCTTTTAAATTAAATCGTTCATCAAAAGAGCCCATGAGTGAAATTAATGTTACTCCCTTTGTGGATGTAATGTTAGTGTTATTAATTATTTTTATGGTAACTGCTCCTTTACTAACTGTTGGTGTTCAAGTTGATTTACCAGAAAGTTCTGCAGACTCTCTTCCTGAGGAAACGGAACCATTGACATTATCCATCAATGCAAAAGGAGAGATATTTATTCAAGAGTCTAAAGTTGAGTATAAAAATATTATTGCAAAAGTATTGGCAGTTTCAAAAAATAGAACAGATACAAGAATTTACGTTAGAGGTGACAAAACTATAAATTATGGAAGAGTGCTAGAAATAATGGGACTTCTTTCTGGATCAGGCTTTACAAAGGTAGCGTTAATATCGGAACCTTATAAACAGAGGTAGCTAAATTGAATAGAAGTATAATTATCTCTTCTGTTTTTCATGCATTGTTGATTGTTATTACAGCAATGAGCCTTCCTTTTTTGTCGAAGAAACCTTTAGATATTCCTCCCATTGTATCAGTTGAATTAATTCAGATAGCTGAAAAAACAAATGTTCCTTTTGCCCCAAAAGCAAAAAAAATTATAGAGAAGGTTAAGGAAAAAGAAAAGCTTGTGTCTGAACAAGCTCCACCAAAAAAAGTTAAAAAAACAAAAACTAAAACTGTAGTTTCTCCAGATCAAAATAATAAAAAAATTGAAAATCAAACTCCAGAAGCAATTCCTCTTCCAGATAAAACAGTAAAAAAAATTAAAACTAAAGAGGAAAACAAGCAAAATCCTGAAAAAATTGATAAAGTGGTGAAACAGGTTTCAGAGTTCGAAAAAAAAGACTTATTTGATCCAAATAATATTGCTGCATTAATTGATAAATCTAAAGAAGAAAATGCTGAAGTAATTAAAAAAAATAATGATATTACTCAAGATCAAGATAGAAATATTGAGAATACAGGACTAACATTAAACGAGGAAGATGCTCTAAAAGCACAAATTTTTGGATGTTGGAGTATTCCATTAGGGTTACCTTACAATGAAAACTTATTAGTAAGAATTAAATTAAAATTAAAGCCAGATGGATCTGTAACAAAAACTGAAATTTTAGATCATGCGAGAATGAATAAACCAGGACAAGGTTTTTATAAAGTTTTAGCTGAAAGTGCTTTAAGAGCTGTAAAATTATGCCAGCCACTAAGAGTGCCAACAACTGGCTATGAAAGATGGAAAGAATTACAATTAAATTTTGATGCAAGGGAGATGTTAGAAGGCTAATATAAAATTAGTATGATAAAAAAAATTATTACATTATTTTTAATTATAATTCCTATAAATTCATATGCATTAATCGAGGTTGATATTACGCGAGGTAATCTTGACCCTCTTCCAGTAGCAGTTTCACCTTTATCAATTGATGAAAAATCAAGAAAAAGTTTTGAAAAAGTACTAAAGAAAAAAAATATTGGAGAAGAAATTTCAATTATTGTAGAAAATAATTTGACTACTTCAGGGTTATTCAATCCTTTGAGTAAGGAAGCTTTTTTACAAGCTCCTGATATCGCTAACCTTAAACCAAGATTTGAAGATTGGAATTTAATCAAAGCACAAGCACTAATAACAGGTAAAGTTAATTATATAGATGACAAGTTAAGAGTTGAGTTTAGATTATGGGATGTACTTGCAGCTAAAGAAATGATGGCTTTAGCATTCACTACAGTTCCAAGCAATTGGCGAAGAGTAGGTCATATCATTTCTGATAAAGTTTACGAGAGATTGACTGGGGAAAAAGGATATTTTGATACTAGAATTATTTATGTTGCTGAAGATGGTCCAAAGACACAACGAATAAAAAAATTAGCAATCATGGATCAAGATGGCTTCAATAATAAATTTTTAACTTTAGGTAATGAATTAGTTCTCACGCCTAGATTTAATCCAACAAGTCAAATGGTTACTTATTTATCTTACTTTAAAAACCTTCCAAGAGTTTATTTATTAGACATTGAGACTGGTACACAGGAAGTTGTAGGAGATTTTCCTGGTATGACTTTTGCACCAAGATTTTCCCCAGATGGAAAAAAAATTATTATGAGTTTTGCGAAAGATGGGAAATCTGACATCTACACTATGGACTTAGAGAATAGAATTGTAGAGAGGATTACAAATCATCCATCTATCGATACCTCCCCATCTTACTCACCTGATGGAAAATATATAACATTTAACTCTGACAGAAGTGGTTATCAGCAGATTTATTTAATGAAGAGTGATGGAACTGATGTAAAAAGAATTTCATTTGGAAATGGACTTTATGGGACTCCAGTTTGGTCACCTAGGGGAGATTTAATTGCATTTACCAAGTTACATAAGGGTAAATTTTATATAGGTGTTATGAGAACAGATGGAAAAGGTGAGAGGTTGCTAACAGAAAATTACTATCAAGAAGCTCCTTCATGGTCACCAAATGGAAGAGTTTTAATTTTTTATAGAGAAACAAAGACTAACGCCAAAGGCGAAGGGTTTACCGCAAAGTTGTGGTCTATTGATTTGACTGGTTACAATGAGCGTCAAATAAAGACGCCTACTGATGCATCTGACCCATCATGGTCATCTTTATTAAGTAATTAATATAAATTTAACCCTAGAAATATTAAAATTTCTTGATTTTTAGACTTGAAACCTCTAATTAGTTGTGAAAAAGTAACACTTTGAAATTAGCAGCAAGGAGCAATTTAATGATATTAAGCAAAATTTTTAAAAACACACTTATAATATTAATCGCATGTCTAGTTTTATCAGCCTGCGCAACTAAAAAAGAAATTGCATCTGATATAAAAGGTTCAATGCAAGGTGATGTTTATACGGGAACAGATACAGTTGAATATCTAGCTGAAGGAGTTCCTGACAGAGTTTTCTTTGCAACAAACGAGTCAATTTTAACTACTGCTTCTAGAGAAACTTTAAGAGCCCAAGCCGCATGGATGAGAAAAAATTCAAGTATTAATGTAGTACTTGAAGGTCATGCAGATGAAAGAGGAACTAGAGAATACAACTTAGCCCTTGGAGAAAGAAGAGCTAACGCAGCTAAAGATTATTTAATGACTTATGGAATATCTTCTGACAGAATTACAGTATTGAGTTATGGGAAAGAAAGACCAGTTGACTCTGGTTCAAACCCATTGTCTTGGTCAAAAAACAGAAGATCAGTTACTGTTAAAGCAAATTAAAAATTTTAATCTAAAGACCCCAAATACATCATTGGTATTGGGGTCTTCTTTTTGCCATTTTTATAATCATAAAGTAAATAGCTAATGAAACTGATATTAAAATTAATTGTATTTAAGATTATTTTTTCTTTTAATTTTATCATTATTAGTAATTCATTTGCAGATAATCACAATATCTATGAAACTTTAGAAATTATTAAAAACGATCTTAAAACTCTTGAGAGGGCTGTTTACTCTGGGTCAATTGAGATAGAAAATACATCGATTAGTAGCTCAGACTTAGAAATAGATCCTAATTCAGAGGATGTTCTCACAAGACATTTACTTAAATTGTCTGAAATCGAGGCTCAGTTTAGAGAGTTAACAAATAATTTTGAAGAAATAAATTTTAAACTAGATAAACTTTCAAATCGTTTGTCAAAGATCCAAGCAGACAATCAAGTAAGATTTCAAGACATAGAGACATCACTTAGCTCAGGAATATTAAATGATAGTTCATCTAAATTAAGTTTAAAGCCTAAAATAGATGAAAATAAAATTCTTCCAGGAAGTTCTCAGCCTCAAGATCTTGGTTCAATATCATATAAAGATACAGAAACTTCTGATAAGTCTCAGCAAATTCAATCAGTTGAAACTACTGCAACAATTGTAACTGAAAATTTTCAATCAGAGGATAAAATATTACCACAGGATGTTTCGCCAGAAAAACAGTATGAATTTGCAACTAGTTTTTTAAAAGTTGGAGACTACAGTACAGCTGAGAGAGCTTTTAGAGAATTTGTTCTTTCTAATACAGATCACGAATTAGCAGGAAGCGCGCAGTATTGGTATGCAGAAACATTTAGAATAAGACAATTATATACAGATGCTGCATCAGCTTATTTAGAAGGATATCAAAAATATCCAAAAGGTAAGAAGGCACCAATAAATTTATTAAAACTAGGTGTATCAATGGTACAAATTGGAGAAAAAGATCAGGGATGTAAAATGATCACTGGTGTGGAGCTTCAATATCCTAATGCAAATCAATCAGTAATACAAAAAGCAAAATATGAGTCCAAAAAATTTGAATGTATCAAACAAGACTCATAAAAATTTACTTAACAAATTAAGAGATAAAAGAATATTTCAAATTTATAGGAAATTTGAAAATATTCTTAAACTTAATCAAGATTTTATTGTAGGGGTTTCTGGAGGTCTCGATAGCTTGGCTTTATGTTTCTTATGTAAAGTTTATTCAATTAAAAAATCATGTAAAGCTTATTATTACATAGTTGATCACAGACTAAGAAAAAATTCATCTACTGAGGCAAAATCGGTAAAAAAACTATTAAAAAAATATAATATAAAGTCAGATATTTTAAAGTGGTATGGAAAAAAACCTATTAGCAATATCCAGTCTTTAGCTAGAAATAAAAGATATAGTCTTTTGATTAATCAAGCTAAAAAACTGAACATCAAAACTATTTTAACAGGTCATCACATAGACGACTTGTATGAAAATTTTTTTATAAGAATTTCAAGAGGAAGTGGGCTTAACGGTTTAGTTTCTTTTAATGAAAAAACTATTAGAGACAAAGTAAATATAGTAAGACCACTTATAAGTTTTGAAAAAAAACATTTAAATTATGTTACAACTAATGTTTTTAACTCTTATCTTGATGATCCCTCCAATGTGGATAATAAATTTAAAAGAGTAAGGATAAGAAAATTAATCAAAAACCTTCAGAACGATGGTCTAGATAAAAATAAATTTTTATTAACAATTAAAAATCTAACAGATTCTAATGAAACTATAAAATTTTATGTTGCGCAAAACTTAAAAGATAATTCGTATATTTATAAAGATAAAAGCAAAATTATTTTAAAAGAAGAATTTTTTAAACAACCTCATGAAATAACTTTTAGGTCGCTATCAGAAGTTATTCAATTTGTTGGAAAGAAATATTACCCTGTTAGAGGACGGAAAGTTGATAAAATTATTGATAATTTAAAAGGCGTAAGAAAGTCCTCAATAAAACTTACACTTGGAAATTGTATCATTCGTAAAGTTTGCAATTCAATCATCGTTGCAAAAGAGCGCTAAATATAATACTTTAATTGATATTTTGTCACTTGTTTAATTAATAATAATTCTTATTTTAAGTCTATGAATTTAAAAAATCTAGCAATGTGGGGAATAATAGTTTTCTTAACTATAGGCCTCTACAATATGTTTAAAAACCCTCAATCAAATCCTACAGGTGGTAATCAAATAATTTTTTCAGATTTTTTAACTTCAGTTGATAATGGAGAAGTTTTAAAAGTAGAGATACAGGGTAACAATATTAAGGGTTTCTTCTCTAACGGAAATTCATTTTCAACTTATTCTCCTAACGACCCAAATTTGATTGAAAAACTTTCTGAGAAAGGTGTAAGTATTTCAGCCGCACCATTAGAGGAAAAAATGCCGTCATTATTTGGTGTACTATTATCTTGGTTTCCAATGTTGTTGTTAATTGCTGTTTGGATCTTTTTTATGAGACAAATGCAAGGTGGAAGAGGTGGAGCCATGGGATTTGGCAAATCAAAGGCAAAAATGATGAATGAGCTTAAAGGAAAAGTTACATTTAATGATGTTGCGGGAGTAGAAGAGGCTAAAGAAGAAGTTGAAGAGATTGTAGAATTTTTAAAGGATCCAAAAAAATTTAGTAGACTTGGAGGCAAAATACCAAGAGGTGCATTATTAGTTGGACCTCCTGGCACAGGAAAAACTCTTTTAGCTAGAGCAATCGCTGGAGAAGCAGGAGTTCCTTTTTTTACTATTTCAGGTTCAGATTTTGTTGAAATGTTTGTTGGTGTTGGAGCATCAAGAGTAAGAGATATGTTTGAACAAGGTAAAAAAAATTCTCCATGCATAATATTTATTGATGAGATTGATGCTGTAGGAAGAAGTCGTGGTGCAGGACTTGGTGGAGGAAATGATGAGAGAGAACAAACATTAAACCAGTTGTTAGTTGAAATGGATGGTTTTGATACTAACGAGGGAGTTATTATAATTGCTGCAACTAACAGACCAGATGTTTTAGACCCTGCATTATTGAGACCTGGAAGATTTGATAGACAGGTAGTTGTTTCTAATCCAGACATAATTGGGAGAGAAAAAATTCTTAAAGTACATGTTAAAAAAATCAAGATGGCACCAGATGTTAACTTAAGAACAGTTGCAAGAGGTACTCCAGGTTTCTCAGGCGCTGATTTAGCAAATCTTGTTAATGAGGCAGCATTACTTGCCGCAAGAAAGAATAAACGAATTGTTACTCTAAATGAATTTGAGGATGCAAAAGATAAAGTAATGATGGGATCGGAGAGAAGATCAATGGTAATGACAGAAGAAGAAAAAACTTTAACAGCTTACCATGAAGCTGGACATGCAATTGTAACTATCAATGAGAGTGCAGCTTATCCTATTCATAAAGCTACTATAATTCCAAGAGGAAGAGCTCTTGGTATGGTTATGCAATTACCTGAAAGAGATGAATTATCACAAACGCGTGAACAGTTGCATGCACAACTTGCTATTGCTATGGGTGGTAGAGTTGCAGAAGAAATAATATTTGGCGAAGATAAAGTTACAACTGGAGCTTCAAGTGATATCGAACAAGCTACTAAACGTGCTAGAGCAATGGTCATGAGAGCAGGATTGAGTAAGGAACTTGGACCAGTCGCATATGGAGAAAATGAGGAAGAAGTTTTCTTAGGCAGATCAGTCGCGAGACAACAAAATATGTCTGAGGAAACAGCGCAAAAGGTTGACTCTGAAATTAGAAAAATTGTTGATAAAGGTTATGAGAGAGCAAGAAAAGTATTAACAGAAAAAATTGACGATCTGCACAAGTTGGCTAAAGCACTATTAACATATGAAACTCTTTCAGGAGAAGAAATAGAGAATTTGATTAATAAAAATGTATATCCAAAAGACAAAGAAGACATGAAAGTTGAGGATAATGACAAGGGTTCTGCCTTAAGTTCATTGGGACTAAAACCAAAGATAGTTCACTAAGTTTGTAGATGCCCAGATATTACACTAGGGCGTGTAATTTCTATTATGGCTTACAATCAAATTTTCTTGTAAGAAAAAAAAAAACACTGCCACTTCATAATATCAGTGAAATTTCTTTTGATCAAATTGAAATAATTACCAGAAAATCTAAAAAAACTATTTTTGTAAATCAAATTAATAAATTACCATATTTGTTAAAAAAAAAAATAAATTTTGACTTAAAGAAAATTACTTCAAAAAAAAAAAATTTTTGTAATTTTAAATTTAATGCAAACCCTAATTTAATGGGTGTATTAAATTTGACGCCCGATAGTTTTTCAGATGGAGGAAAATTTAATAAGAAAGATAAAGCTATTAAGCAGGCTATAAATTTATTCAACGCAGGTGCAAAACTAATTGATGTTGGGGGAGAATCTACTAGACCAGGATCCAAGTCTATAACTAATAAACTAGAATGGAGTAGAATAAATAAAATTTTAAAAATATTGAGTAAAAAAATACCATTGTCTTTAGATACCAGAAAATCATATATAATGAAAAAAGGAATTCAAACTGGAGTTAAGTTAATTAATGATGTGTCAGGTTTGGAATATGACCTCGAAACTGTAAATGTATTAAAGTATTATAATACTCCATTTGTTCTACAACATTCTAAAGGTAGTCCCGAGTACATGCAAAATAATCCTACTTATAAAAATGAATTGTTAGATATTTATGATTTTTTTGAGAAGAAATTAAATTATTTAAGATCAATTGGAATAAATCACAATAAAATTATCATTGATCCTGGAATTGGTTTTGGAAAAAATTTGAAACATAATATGAATTTAATAAACAACATTTCTATTTTTCATTCTCTTGGTTTTCCTATACTTGTGGGAAACTCAAGAAAAAGATTTATTAAAGATATATCTAAAAATAATGATAGTAAATCGAGAATTGGAGGTACATTAGCTTCTGCAATTTATTTAATGACCCAAGGTGTTCAAATTTTAAGAGTTCACGATGTAAATGAAATTATGCAAGGTATAAAAGTTTATAAGGAGATTATTAAAAATTAATGTCAAAAAAATATTTTGGAACTGATGGAATTAGAGGTGCAATAAATAGTAAAAATATTAATGGAGATATGTTCTTTAAGTTTGGTTTAGCATCAGGAACTTTTTTTAAATCGCAAAAAAAAAATAAACAAGTTGCTGTAATTGCCAAAGATACAAGATTGTCAGGCTATATGCTCGAACCAGCTTTGGTATCAGGATTAACTTCCGCTGGTATGCACGTCTACACTCTAGGACCTCTACCAACAAATGGTTTAGCAATGCTTACTAAAACCATGAAAGCTAATATGGGAATAATGATAACTGCATCACACAATCCATATTATGACAATGGATTAAAATTATTTGGTCCAGATGGAATGAAATTATCTGACAAAATTGAAAAGAAAATTGAACATTTAATAGAACAAAATATTGAAAAAAATTTATCTGAACCTGAAAAATTAGGAAGAGTAAAAAGATTAGAAACAGGCACTAGAAATTATATTAAAATTTTAAAAAAAAACTTTTCGGAGGAGTTTAATTTAAGAGGACTTAGGATTGTCATAGACTGTGCAAATGGAGCAGGTTATAAAGCTGGTCCTGAATTATTAAAATCATTAGGAGCAAAAGTAATAGCTATTGGTGTGAAGCCGAATGGCATGAATATTAATAAAAATTGTGGATCAGTCTATCCAAACAATATTAGAAGAGCGGTAAAAAAATATAAAGCTCATATTGGTATTTCATTAGATGGTGATGCTGACCGAGTCATAATGTGTGATGAAAAAAGTAATATAATTGATGGTGATCAAATTGTTGCAGCTCTAGCCTCAAGGTGGAAAGATAAAAAAATGTTAAAGGGGGGGGTGGTAGGCACTTTAATGTCGAACTATGGTCTAGAGCAATACTTTAAAACTCTCAATATTA
>CACAYA010000014.1 GCA_902536575.1 uncultured Pelagibacteraceae bacterium
TCACCTTCAGAATTCATGTAAATTTCAAGGGTCCCATTAATTTCTGATGCAGTTATTAAATATTCTGTTTGGGTTGCTTCTTCTCCTCTTTCATCTTTGGATATACAAATTGTAAAAGCACTATCTTTTGCTTTTTCAGTGGCTCTAGCAGCAGTTGTTGATCCTAAAAGATTTTGATAAATATCTGCTAGTGTTTCAGTAGTTGGATCACAAGTAGCTTCTGTTACACTATAATATATACCATTATCAGATAGATGTTCCGACTGAGCTAATGCTATTTGTTGCATTAAATTTTCTGCAGATTTTCTTTGTGCAGAACTAACATAGCCATTGTAACTAACTATTCCTACTGCAGAAATTATTCCAAGTATGGCTACAACAACTAGTAACTCAGTTAGTGTAAAACCACTTAAGTTTTTTTTATTTCTCAATTAAATTAAATTTTTAATTTAATGCAATTGTATCTGACAGAAGATTTGTTGTATCCCCATCTGCAGCTGCTTGACACGTAGTTACCACAACATTATCACTATCTGTTGTTATTACTATTTGACCTCTATTAGTAGTAGAACAAGTAGTAGGTACTTCTGTTCCAGTATTTTGTACTGCTGCTGTTTTTGTATAAGGATTGTCCATCTTTGCAGTTGTGGCTTGTTGAGATGTAATTGTAGCTGCAGCTACAGCTGCGGCATCTGCTGCCAAACCCGCATCATCTACACAAGTAAGGTTTGCATTCATTGCAGTAGATTCTCCAATGGAACATTTTTGATATTCATTTTGTATCCACTTAACAACTGAGTTGTGATTTGAGGCTGCTGCACTTCTTTGTGCTGAAGTAGTGTATCCGTTATATGCAACAACACCTACTGATGCTAAAATTCCTATAATTGCTACAACCACTAGCAATTCAATTAATGTAAAACCTTTTTGTCTATTTTTTTTCATAATTTTTCCTTATAACTTATTAGTTTAAATTTTAAGTATTTAAATTTACCTTGTAAATACAAAAATGTATTAATATTTTGTAAAAAAAACAACTAATAATTGAAGAATTTAGTTCTAAAAATAAAATAAAATGCTAATAATATCACAATTTAAGTCATGACTTATAAGGTAACAGAAGAAAATAACATATCTACAATCTACCTTAATGGGGAAATAGATATGGATGTTGGAGATAAGGCAAAAGAGGCCATTATGCCGCTTATAGAGTCTTCAAATGAAATCCATATAAATCTTAAAGATGTGCAGTACATGGACTCCTCTGGAATTTCAGTTTTAATTGAAAGTCACCAAAAAGCAGTAGAGTTAGGAAAAAGGGTTGTGCTTAAAGAAATCAGCAAATCAGTTCTTAAAGTCATAATGATGGCAAAGCTAGAGCAAATATTAAATATTGAATAAAAACATCAAAATCTGAATACAAAATGAGCTTTACCCTACATGCTGATTTTGAAATTAAATCCTCAAGCCTAAAAAAAATAAGAAATTTCTGCAGAGAAATTTTTCAAAAAAATCAAGATTTAGAAAATGAGCAAGAAAAATTAATTCTTGTTATTTCCGAAGCAGCACAAAACATTATCAAACATGCATATGAAAATAAAGATAGTCCAGACAAAATGAGATTACAAATTTCATATAATAATAACGAATTACAAATTGATCTTTATGACAAGGGTAAACTTGTAATAGAAAAAGATGTTAAACCAAGAGATTTAGATGATATTAAACCAGGTGGGTTAGGAACTTTTTTTATTAAACAAGTAATGGATGAAATTATTTTTAATAAAGAAAAAACTGATGATTGGGTAAATCACCTTATTTTAAAAAAAAAAATTATTAACCAATAATTGCACCAATATTAAATATTGGTGAATACATTGCGATCATCAAACCACCAATCATTGACCCCATAAAAACAATCATAATGGGTTCAATCAAAGTCGACATATTTTCAACTGCGGTATCAAATTCCTCCTCATAATAACTCGCAACAGATGTGAACATTTCATCTAAACTACCTGTCTGTTCTCCTACCGAAATTAATTGACTAAATGTTGGCGGAAAAATTGGTTCTTTTAAAAACAATTTTGTAAGCGTATCTCCAGAAAAAACTCCTTTTTTTACATTTTCTAATGCTTCAGTTACTACCACATTAGTGCTAACTGATTTAGCAATTTCAAGACTTTCTAGTAAGTTTACACCTGCCGCACTTAAATTTCCCATAACTAGTGCAATTCTAGCTAACATAGATTTTAAAATCATTGGTCCAAAAATTGGAAGTTTTAACACTCTTCCATGCCACATATATTTAATTTTTTCAATTTTAGTCGTTGTGTATTTAAAAATTGCAAAACCAATGGCTAAAGTTAAGAATACCATTTTTCCACCAGTGCCTCGCATAAAATCACTTGCTTGTAAAATGACTGCAGTAGGAGTAGGCAGAGCAACTCCCATTCCACTATACATTTCAGCAAAAACTGGGACCACATTTGTTAACATAAAAACCATTACTGAAATTGCCACAACAAACATGACCGTTGGGTACATTAATGCTCCTTTAATCTTTTTCTTAATTGCTTCTTTTTTTTCAAGAGAATCAACAAGTTTTAATAAAAAAAGATCTAATTTACCACTGGCCTCACCTGCTTTAATTAAATTAACATAAATATTATCAAATATTTTAGGATATTTAGCAAAACATTTTGATAAAGTAACACCGCCCTCTAAACTTTTCCTAATATCTTCAATTATTTCCTTCATTGTTGGGTGCTCTGTTTGATCTCTTAACATTTGTAATGTGCCTAATATTGGCAAACCAGCTTTAACCATTGTTGCGAATTGTTTTGAGAAAACTACAGTATCTTGAGGTGTAATCTTTTTTTTAAATAAACTTGATTTAGAACTTTTTTTCTTTTCTTTTGTTTTGGCTGCCCCTTTTTTTTGAATCTTTGTTATATTGGTAATTATAATTTTTTGTTGTTTAAGTTTATGAGAGGCTTCATCTAAATTTAATGCTTCAATTTCACCTGAAATATACTTGCTTCCAGAAATGCCTTTGTAGCTATAGTTTTCCATTGTTTATGTTTACTCAGATGAAAGTACTCTATCAAACTCTCTAAAGTTTAAATCACCTGAAAGTATCATCTCTCTACCCATATCTTGCATGGTTCTAAAACCCTCTTCTACTGCAATCTTTTTAATTTCAGGTGTAGTCGCTTTTGATAAAATAGCTTCTTTAATTGGTTTTGTAACATTTAAAATTTCGTAAATTCCCATTCTACCTTTGTAACCAGTATCATTACATTTATTACAACCCTTTCCTTTAAAAACTTTTGCTCTTGAAGCTTGTTCTGAAGAAATTCCAAGTTGTGTTAAAACATCTGGTGTTACATCTTCATCTGGTATTCTACAATCTTCACATGTTTTTCTTGCAAGTCTCTGTGCCAAAACTAATGTACATGCTGCACTAATTAAATAATCTGGTGTCCCCATATTCTGCAACCTAGTAATTGTACTTGGAGCATCATTAGTGTGAAGAGTACTAAAAACTAAGTGACCCGTTAAAGCAGCCTTAAGCCCAATATCAACTGTTTCCTTATCTCTCATCTCCCCAATTAGAATAATTTCAGGATCTTGACGTAAAAAAGATCTTAATGCTGAGGCAAAAGTAAATCCAATATCATCTTTGGTTTGAACTTGTCCTACTCCATCTAGTTCAAATTCAACAGGATCTTCTGCAGTTAAAATATTTAAATGAGGTTGGCTAACTTCTTTTAAAATACTATAAAGTGTTGTTGTTTTTCCTGACCCTGTTGGACCAGTAACCAATATTAATCCTTGAGTACCGTGGATTGCTTTTCTCAAATTTTTTAAATCAGTTTCTTCAAAATTTAATTGCTCTAAACTTATATTACCTGCGTCTTTATTTAGAACCCTCATTACAATTCTCTCATTATTTGCTGTTGGCAAAATTGATAATCGCAAGTCTACAATTTTACCATCTATTCTAAATGGTATCGCTCCATCTTGTGGCAATCTTCTTTCTGCAATATCTAGTTTTCCCATAATTTTAAATCTGGTTACAACTGCACCGTAATTATCATGAAGGAATCTTGAGAATTTAGTTTGTTCTTGAAGTATACCATCAGTTCTATAACGCACTCTTGAAGAGAACCTATAGGGTTCAATATGAATATCACTAACTCCACTTTTAATAGCTTCAGCAACAACTGCTGTACTAAACTTAATAACCTCAGACTCATTTTCAATTGCTTCTATATCTTCTTCTAACTCTTCTTTTTCTAAAACTTCTCCTGCCTCTGAGAATTCTGAGTCAAATTCTTTTTGTTTTTCTCTTTCTTGCTCTTCAGCTTTTTTAGCTTCAACTATACTTTGAACAGTTGTTTCTCCATCAGATAGCAATTGATCAATAAATGCGGATATTTGTGAAACTTTCGCACCATGTAACTCAATTTCTTTTTTTGTTATCGTTTTTAAATTTCTCATTAAACTAAGTTTTGAACTATCTGAAATTGCAATATGCAATGTATTTCCATCTATCCTAAATGGAGCAATAAAATTCATTGTAATATAATTTGATGGTAGAATTCTTTTCAACTCTTCTGTTGGAGACACTGTTGACAGATCAGCAACTTCAAGAGCTTGTTCTTTTATTAAAATATCTAAGATTTGTTGCTCGCTAGCTAACTCTAATTCAAAAATAGTTTCTATTTGAGATTTTTCTCCATCAATGCTTGCTTTTTTAATTTTAATTAAATCTGTACCCGATATAACATCGTGGTCTATAAGTGTGTTAACAATATTAACTTCACTTTCTCTACTTATATTCAACATTATTATAATACCTTAGCAGCAATAAACACCAATAATTCATCTAAGTTATCTTTTTTAGATTTTCCCTTAAACAAATTTCCAATCACTGGCATATCACCAACTCCTGGCGTTTGATTTTTACTGTCACTTACTTGATTCTTTTTAATTCCACCTATTACAACTATATCTCCATCAGCAACAAGTAGCTTAGTTATAATTTCCATTTTATTTATAGGTGGTTCATCTGCAGTTGAAGACGTATCAGGACTATCATTATTAACTTTTATATCTAACAAAACGTTTCCATCTCCAATTATTGACGGGGTAACTTGCAAAATTAAGGCAGCATCTTTAAAAGATGTAGTTGTTCCACCTCCTTCAGATGTTCCTTGGTATGCAATTTGTTGTCCTTGGGTTACAGTTGCAACTTGATTATCTAAAGTGAAAACTTTAGGATTAGAGATAGTTTTACCCAATCCCATACTTTCTAGAGCTGTTATTTCTAACTTTAAAACTCCAGTTGTAGTTCTTTTTAAAAGACCAATACCACTTGTCGCTCCTGCAGCTGGAAAATTAGTAAGTGTATCTTTTGATGAGCCTAACCCTGCTGCTAAACCTAAATCAGCAGAACCCGCTTTACTTCCTGTACTTGTACTTCCAGCAACACCACCTGTTACCTGTCCCATTTTTTGATAATAACCACCTAATCTAGTTCCTAAAGCTCTTTCAAAATCTGAACTCGCCTCAACTATAAACGCTTCAATTAAAACCTGCTTTGTCCTAACATCAATTTCACCGATAACCTTATCTACTACATCTAAATCTTTTTGTTTACCTCTTACAATAATAGAACGAGTTGTAGTTTCTTCGGTAATTTTAATTGGATTAAATGAGTCTTTTCCAGTGAATAGTTCTGTTATTGTTTTTTTCGCTTCAGCAGGTGTTATATAATAAAGTCTAAAAATCTCTGATAATATTGGCTCAACTGAATCTTCTAGTTCAACTTTATTTTTAACTGCTGCTGCTCTCGATGATTTATAAGTGTCTTGTTGTGTTAATTGTGAAGGAGAATGAACTCTAATTAAATTACTTTCAACATCAATATCTGAAGCATAATTTTTAATGTCTAAAAGTGCTTGAAATGCTTTATCCCATGGCACATTAATTAATTCAGCAGTTATTTCTCCAGCAACTTCATCACCAACTAAAATATTTATTTGACCCATTCTACTCATCAGCTTCATTGTTTCTCTAAAATCGAGATTTTGAAACTTTAAGGTCACCCGCTGTTTTAAGTTTTTATACTTATTTGGAATTAATAAATAGTTTTTAGCTGTCTGAGATGAAATTGTTTTTCTTTTTTTAAGCTTTGTTGCATCACCAAAAACAGGTTTTGGCCCCATATTTATGGTTTTAGAAATTTCTGACTGTCCTTTTTTTCTAATGTCATCTTTTATTAAAGTGTCAGGTTGTTTGAAATCTTTCATTGTTTTTACTATTTTTCCATCTTTTACTACACAGCCAGTCACACTGATAACTAAAATCAAATATAAAAATAATATCTTCAAATTTTTAAAACTCATTTAATCTCTCTAATTTGATTTTTAAAATTTATAGAAACAAAAGTATCGTCTGCTTTTTTAAATACAGCCTCATTTAATCTTAAGTCGACTAGTTTAAATCCATCATATAGTTCTTCATCTAATTGTAAGATTATGTTTCTTCCATCTTGGCTCACTAAAGAAGCATAACTATTTTTTTTTCCAGCAATAACGCCAACCAATTTAAAATTATATAAACTCATTGGATTTTCTAATTCTTCTCCAGTAGTACCTGAAGTTGATTGCGAAGTTGCATTAGAGCCAGTTGTTCCATCAAATGGGTTGTTTAATGGAAGCTCTTCTTCCTCTGTTTTAATCAATTGTTCAGCGTCATCTGCAGCTGAAACTGATCCAGTTGCCATTAAAACTAATAAAAAATAAATAAAAAAAATATTTCTATAAAAATTCATTTGTTAATCCTACAATTGATAGCTCGCCTGTTACAACTATACCACTAGACCCTGCTTTTTCTAGTTTTATTAATTCTTTTTCAAAATTTAACATCTTGTTAGATTTTGATAGCTCTCGTTTAAATCTTATATAACCTAAAAAATTACCTTTTACCTCAAATTTTACTGGTATCGTAAAATAAGATACATTTTTTTTAGTAACTTTTTTTGGTTTTTTCTTACTAACTTTTCCTTTTTTATTTAGAAAAACTGGCTTTGGTTTTTGCTTATCTATTTTTGAAACAACCAAGCCATTTGCTGCAGCAAATTGACTAAGTGTTTGATATAATCCTTCAACTTCTTTTTTAGAGTGAAATAAAGATGAATTTTTTTCATATATTGGTTTAATTTTTTTGATTTTTTTCTTAATTGATATTAAATCATTTTCAAATTTAATAATTTCTTGATTCTTTAAATTCATATCATCTAGTTGAGTACGTTTATTAGTTACAATTGGGTTTAAAATTGCATAATAAATTATTAAGAATATAATTACAGCTCCAACAACTGACCCATACTTGATTAATGTTTTCTTATCGATATTTAAAAGTTTTTCTTTAATATCATCTAAATTAATATTATTTAAATCCATATCTTTTATTTTTTTGTTTTAACTGAAATTTTAAATCCTTTACGCACATTGTTTCCAGTTGACTTTGGTAATGTCATTTTAGCTAAAGATGCCTGAGCAATAAGGCTTTTAGAGCTTAAATTGTCAATTAGTTTTAAAATATCTTGATCACTAAAAGCTGTTCCCTCTATTGTAATTGAATTATTGCCATCATATTCTACTGTTTCAAATTGAACTCTATTTGGAACTGAATTAGCTATTTGTGCTAAATATCTATAACTTACAACTTTATTTGATTTAATTGATTTACTTAAGTTAAGTGATTTATTCATCATATTCATTTCTTTTGAAGTTTCTTTTACTTTTTTATTTAAAATTGCGTGCTTAGATAACGTCTGATCATAATTTACCAACTTTGAATTGTAAGTTTGAATATTCCAAAAAGCAAAACCGAAAAGAATTAAATAAATCGCTGAAACAATTCCAACCGTTCCTTTAAATGCAAAGTTTGAGAAAATTTTCATTTTCTTTTCAGCAATAATATTTTTTCTATTAGGTAAAAGATTTATATTTTTTGCCGCCGTAACAAACTTATAGTAACCAAACACATCTAATTTTCTAAAAGCCAAACCAATAATAGTTGATAAATTAGATTTATTTTTTGTATTTAAATTTTCTCTAATTTGTTCAGGTACTTGTAATCCATCAAATGGATCTAGCAAATTGAACCCTGTATTTACTAAATTTTTTCTAAAAGCAGCCAAATAAGTTTCTACGTTTTCTAAGTCTGAAACTACCCTTAGATTTCTAATTCTTTTTTCGTATCTTGTCTCAAAATCGTTAATCGCTTGTTTAACTTGATTGACATATCTTCTAATAAATGAGTCTATTTCTTCTTGATTGCCAGACTCAGTTAATGTTTTTCTATCTTGGGATCTAATAAATATATCTGTTATTATTGGATTATTTTCATGCAGTATCATTACGTAATTTTCATCTAAACCAAATTCAAGAATTGCGGTCAAATTTGTGTCTTCTATTGTTCCAGAAATTTGATTTATTTGATCTACTGCAGCTTTTATTGCGAAACATTTAACATCTACAATTACTGGATTTAAATCTGCTTTTTTTATAATTTCTGTATATTTATTAATATCCGAAAGTTTTGAAGCAACAAACAAAATGTCCATTGTATTCTCTTTTGGATGTCTCTCTATAATTTGATAAAAGATAGAATATTCCTCTAAATTTTCTGTTAATTGAACAAGATTTTCCCATAATGAGTCTGTATCAATCGCTTTAACTAATTCTTCATCTGTCATTAATGGACTTGTCACAACTCTGATAATTGCGCTAGTAACTGGGATTGCAAATGCAGCATTTTTAACTTTAATTTTTGATTTTTGAAGGGCGAGCTGAAGTTCGTTAGATACTAAATCTGGGTTATCCAAGACTGATGTGTTTTCAGGTAGTACTAATTTATGTAAATAAAATTTATCTACTATCCACTGGTTATCTTTCGAGCTAGAAACTTGAGAAAGTCTAATTTCATTTGGGTGCAATTCTACCCCAATAACATCCTCACCTTTTGCAGCTGATTTTCCAGCTAAAGATTGAAATTTAGATTTAATTTTATCAATAAAATTTGATTTTTTTTTTGGGTCATTTGAAGGAGTTGTCGAAATAGGCTGAGAAGAATTATCTACTTTATCTTTCTTCTTAAATAAATTTTTAAATATATTTTTCATTAGTAAACATAATCATTACTATTATTTTTTTTGTTTTACAATCCTTACTCGAATTAGATAAAAAAAATAAATTCTAAATTGAATGCAAAGTATAGTATATATCTTATAATGTTTGAAAAACTTGAAGATCTAGCAAAAAATAATAAAAAAATTTCTGATTTCCATATTCGTACTGGATCACCACTAGCATATAGACAAACTGGAGAAATTATAAAAGTGAATGATGTAATGGTTACTTCACAAGATTTGCAAGATCTTTTAGCCATGAATTGTAATGATAAAGAATTAAAAAGATTTGAGACAACTCATGAACTTGACTCTGCGGTTATGTTAAGTGGATTAAGATTTAGAGCTAATTTTTTTAAAACTATTAAAGGTTCTGCAGTAGTATTAAGAAGAGTTGAAAGTGTAGTTCCTGAAATGGAACAACTAAATTTACCTCCAGTTTTATATGATGCTGTAGATATGCATAAAGGTTTAGTTTTGGTAACAGGACCTACCGGATCTGGGAAAACAACAACCATTGCTTCAATTATAAATGAAATTAATAAAACTAGAAAAGCGAACATTATAACTATTGAGGATCCTGTAGAGTTCATTCATAAAGATAAATTAAGCATAATCTCTCAAAGAGAAGTTGGAAAACATACTCAAAGTTTTTCCAATTCATTAAGAGCAGCCTTAAGAGAAGATCCAGATATTATTTTTGTTGGTGAGTTAAGAGATTTAGAAACTATTAGTCTTGCAATGACAGCTGCTGAGACTGGTCACGTAGTTTTTGGAACACTTCATACAAGTGGTGCTCCTGAAACTATAAATAGAATTATTGATGTCTTTCCGCCTGAACAACAGTCACAGATAAAAGCACAAATCTCTAATTCTGTAAAAATGGTTCTCACCCAAAGATTGGTTAAATCTAAAGATGGATTAAATCGTTTTGCAGCTTTTGAGGTTATGAAATGTACACCTCCAATTCAAAATTTAATAAGAGAAGGCAAAGTTCATCAAATACCTAGTGTTATTCAAACCTCAGCTAAAGACGGTATGATTGAAATGAAAAAATCACTAGAAGATTTAATTAGAGCTGGAAAAATAGATGGAACCGCTGCAAAAGAGGAATAAAGGGTTCACTCTATTAGAGTTATTAATAGTTTTAGCAATAGTTTCTGTAGTCTCCGCAATAGGAATTCCTAATTTTAATTCATGGAGATCTGATAGAGAAGTAAAAGTAGCAGCTGTTAAACTTTCAGATTTACTTACAGAAGTTTATAATCACACTCAAGGTTCTGCTTATCCATTTACTCAAGTACTAATTAACTCAAAGGAGAGTGAAATAGTGGTAACTGGACATGGCATGTCAACAGATCAATACTCAACTGTATTATATGACAATAATAATAGCAGACCAACTTGTGAGGTAGGCACAAAAAGTGACGCGTGGAGTGATATTAATATTAGACCACTTAGAACTAATAAAGTTTTATTTGATTTTGTAGATACTGTAGGAATTTGTTTTTCAAAAAGAACCTCTCATTACGACGTGAATACTGAGTCAACCAGCTGGGAAGCGGATGCTGTGATCTTATGCCTTAAGACAATTATGACTTCTAATGGATTTAATAAGTGTGATTTAGAAGATATTCAAAGAGAAAGTACAAATTATCCCGCCTATCAAGTAGAATGGTCAAGATTTGGTAATATTAATATGTATAAGTATAATCACAGTACTAATGAGTGGATTTTACAATAAAAACAATAGTGGATTAACTCTTCTTGAAGCATTAGTTGCAACTGTAATAGTTGGAATTGGTTTTGTAGCTGTATTTCAAATGGTTCAGTACTCCGTAAGATCTATAGATATTTCATCAGATAGAAATAAAGGTAACTATTTAGTTAATTTAATTGCTGAAGATGTTCTTTCACATAAGAGATCTACAAAAGATAATGAAGAATTTGCAGATTATTTAATAGAAAATCAGTTTTCAATTCAGCAATGTACTAACGAGTTTGTGTTAGAAACCAAAACTAATACTCCAGAAAATAAAGTTCAATACTGGCTACAATATTTTGATCGTGGAATAACAAAATGTAGATCGAATGAAGATATAAGAGCCCTTAATATTATAGATATCTGTAATAATGAAACATCAGAGGACAAGACTTGGACCTGCAAATATGAAAATGATGAAGTTTATAATTATGAGGAAAATGGAGCTCCTGTAACAACAAAAATTTATGATCCAGTTTATTTTGGTAAAATGGAAATTAGATTTAATAAAGGAACAAAAACTAGAAATCTTTATTTTCAAATTAAATGATAAAAACAAATAATAAAGGAATAACATTAATTGAAATTTTAATCGGTATTGTGATTACATCAATTATAATGGGTGCAATGCTTACATCCTATAATGTTGTCAATGGATCTTATTCACAAGTAATTGACAAAGCTTCAATTGGTAATTCTACACGTGCATTTTCTGAGATGCTATTACGAGATATTAGAATGGCAGGTTATAAATATTTTGATGACAATTTAATTACAACAACCGGAGATGAGGTGGATGTTCCTATTTTGATAAAAAAAGAAACTAGTGGTAGATGCTGTGATACTTTAACAACAGTTTATGGTGACTTTGATAGAAATCTAGTGGATGACGATAGATATATTAGATATAAAATACAATATTCATTTGAACCAAATCCTGATGAAAATGGAGTTTTTCAAATTTTTAAGTCAAAGCAGAAATGGAATAATGTGGAGAAGGAGTGGGTCTCTTCCGCCGAAGACAGAGATACTTATATAAATGAAATTGTAACTGATTATGTTTCAGATATAGAAATAGTTGCAAAAGACAACTTAGGTAACGTAATCAATCCCCCACCAAGCTTAACCAATGCTAACAGAGACAAGTTATACTCTATATATACTGTAGAAATATTTTTGACCTATAGATCAAAGAAAAATTTTTATAAAAGTAATAAAACAAGAACCATTGTTTCACTATATGATTCCGAAAGAAATTTAGAAGAAGATGATAAATTTTTAAGAGAGTCAATAATTCTTACTGCTTTTACAAGAAACTTAGAGGCTTTTAGATGAAAAAAAAACAATCGGGATTTGCTTTGATATTATCTTTAGTTTTATTGTTAGTAATGTCTTTAATGGGAGGCGCTCTTATAGTTATAGCTTCTTCGGATCACTCAAAAAACACTGCTAGTGACAGATATATGCAAACCTTTTATGTAGCTGAGACAGCTTTACTTGAAGGTGAAAGATATATTGTGAATAAATTCAAAGGCGACTGGATAGATGGTGCAATAAGAGATGTTAATAATCGAATTTTACCCTCAAATACAGGCACTAATTGGGATGGTGATATGATCGAGGTTAATTACAATGACGGTACAGATTTTTTTGATACCGATACAGAAAACGCAAAATTATGCTGGAACAGCTTTAAGGATCCAAACAGAGAAAATTTTCAAATCATTACAGCTCATAGTAATAACTTTGGAGAATTTTTTAAAGATTCTTTAAGTCCATCCGATATCGAGGATTTAGATGTTAATATTGATGAATTAAAAAAATATTATTACGAATATTTTATTAGTAATATTGGATCTGCTCCATATAGAGGACGTGGAAGCAGTGTAAAGAAAACAGCTGGAGACGATAGTACTAACGGTATAGCTTATAGAATATATGGATGTGGCATATACATAAATGATGTAGACGATATTAATACAAAAAAATTTATAGTTCCCTTAGAAAGTGTTATAATTTTACCTAAATAATATTATGAAAAAGATATGTAATATTAACTTTATGAAATATTTTAAATTTTTCTTTATATTATTCATATGCTCTTTTTTAACCAACAATGCTTATGCAGATTGTGATGCGGGGGTAAATTTTGGAGACGATTTAAGAAAAACTCAAAAAAAAAGACTTGGTAAAACTATGCCGTCAAGGTCATCTAGAAATGTAGTACATATTTTTTTATCTCCTTATAAACATTGTCCAAAGGAAAACTTGGGTAAAACTTTTGTAAAATTAGCATTTGAAAATGAAAAATTGTATTCAAAAACAATTCAAGTTGTAAATCTTTCTAAAGAAAATCTAGAAAGTAAAAAAAAACTGTTATTTAATTATGTGATAAGAAATTATGGTAATTTCCAGGGTTCTGAAAATATTGACGATAGTGATATTTTAAATCATTGGAAGATAAATGGTATTGACGTTGTTTATATTAAAGAATTAAATCCTAATGGATTTATGAGAGAAGAGCTGACACTTTTTAACACTAAATATAAATCAAAAAACAACATAGATGGATAAATTAAAATTAATAAACTTATCTTTTAAAATTTTTTTATTATCCATTTTTTTTATGGTTTCAGCACAGTCAAAATCTTTACCTCCTGGAACAGGTGAAGGGGATGTGCCTTCAAATGTTCTAATAATGCTTGATAGTAGTGGGTCCATGAGTTCGTGTATGCCTGGAGGAGACTATATGTGTATGCCAGATGATATAACGGCAGATGAAGATGGTGATTTATTTATTATTCAATATCCTGGACAAGGATTAGTAAAAATGCACTACGACACACTAACTATCGATACAACCTTTGCAGACGCTGGAATTTATGATCCTGCAGATGATGATTGTAAAGTTTTAAGTTCTAGTTTGGCTTATGGAATAGTTGAATACCATAATGGTTTTATTTACTCCACTGACTTTTGGAGGCAACAAGTGGTTAAAATAAATTCTGAGACTGGAGATTGTGTTAGAAAATGGGATCTCGACGGACATCCAAATGCATTGGCAATAGTTGGTGATACTTTATTTATAAGTAAGTGGGCTTTTTTTGGAGGTACTAAAACAGGTATATCTTCAATTAATTTAACATCAGAAGCTAAAAAATCGTGTGACGCAAATAGTCTATTTGATTTTAACTATGGAATAACTGTCGATAGTACAAAACAAAATTTATACATGTTTGATGAAAACGATAAAAAGATCAAAAGATTTACTATGTCAGATAACAGTGGTTGGTGTCCAGATAGCACAACACCAACTAGTTCATGGGCTTTAAATATGCCAGGTATGGTATCCTGGGAAAATAATGTAGCTTTAAGAATGGATCCAGACAATGATAATGTGATGTTTATTCAAGGAACTTGGACTAGTAAATTGGCCAAGGCTACTTTAAATGGATCGAAAAATGGTTTTACCTATAATTGGGATATTGGAAGATTAGGTTGGGGAAAATCTACAGCTTCGGACATCCAATTTGGTTTTCCATGGGGGCTAGGGGTAGACGTTACTAACAAAAGATTATTGTCAGCCAATTGGAATAGTGGCTATGGTCAAGTCTTTGATTTTGATGGAAATTTTATAAAATCTACCGAACCCTCACAATCAAGAATGGAAGGAGCGACAACTGCTATACAAGCAGTTGTATCAGATAATACTTTAAGTAATGATTTAGATTTTGGATTTGGACATTGGTCTTGGAAAGCAGGAGTGTTTGGTTGGGCACCTGTGGAGGCTGCAGTTAGTGGCTGGTCAGGAGGAGTTGATGATGGTGAAGCAATTCCTTGTAATAGTAATAATTGTGTCAAAGTTGCAATAAGTCAGTCTGGAAAGACTAAAATTATTAATGATATTACCATTATAACTCCGCAAGGAGGAACGGATGCTAATACTTTTGCAGACATGGCAGTAGATTATTATAATCTACCAGGTACAGATACTTTTGGCAAAAAGTTTTGTCCAAAAGATGACTCTATAACATGTCAAAAAAATTATGTAGTAGTTATAGGTGATGGAGATTTTCAATCTGGTGATACCGAAGCAGCAAAACTTAAAGTAGCAGAATTAGCTGCTCAAGGTGTTTTAACTATTATGGTTGGATACGGACCTGGTCTTAGTGCTGCAGGAAAAGTTTCATTCAATGAATTTGCAGTAATAGGTGATCCTGATAAAATACTTTCAAATGGAGCAACACCAACAGCTATATTTGCTAGAACACAACATAGTTTAAAAACTCAACTTTCAGCTTTATTATCTGGAATTGTTGCACAAAAATTTTCATTTACAGCTCCAGCTATATCTGCAACCATTGAAGAAGGTGGTTCGTTATTTCAAGCAACTTTTGAATACAGACAAAATAAAGAGTGGAAAGGTACTTTGCTAAGAAAAAAAGTCGATGGTCAAGGTAATATAGATGATAATGATGTTGGAAATTGGAGTTTTGTAGAACAGCTTCCAAATCCTGAAGATAGAAATGTGTGGACTGTTTTAAATGAAAACTCTCCTTCATACCAAGCGTCTGATTATAATAATTTTCATAAAGATAACTCAGTTAAAATAGGTCAATTATTTGGTCTTACTGGTAATATAGTTGGAGACTATCACAGAAAAACTGCTATTGGAGGCTCTGATCGACTTACTAGGTGTAGTAGCGAAAGTGGAGTTCAAGATGGTGTTGCAGATGATATTAAAGGATTAATAGAATTTACTCGAGGAACTGATTATTTTGATTATGCTGGAGATTGTGATTTAATCAAAACTAGAGAGAACCCATTTGGAGAAATATATCATTCTGAATTAATTGTAGTAGGTCCCCCTAATGCAGAGACAAAATTTAATTCAACAAACCAAGAAGCTTACTGGAGAACACAAAATAATTATAATGTATTTCAACAGGAACATGAAAATCGAGAAAAAGTAATTTATGTAGGTTCTAATAGTGGGGCCTTGCATGCTATTAATGCAACGACTGGACAGGAATTATGGGCATTTATTCCTCCTTTTATTGCAGCGAAATTTCCAACAATGGTTAATACAAATTTAAATAGTGAACTGGGAGGTGGAAGTACCGCAATCTATGGAGTTGATGGGTCTGCTACTGTTCATGATATGTTTTTCCTACATCCAATGACAAAGGAGACAGGTTGGGCAACAATTTTAATGATACCTTATGGAAGAGGTGGTGCAGGTTTTTCTGTTTTAGATATAACAAAACCAACTGAACCTCTTCATCTATATTCAATTTTTAATGATGAAATTAATCATAGGGTGCACCATGTTGATCATGAAGGTACATTTCTTAGTTGGCCATATGCTAGTCCAACATATAATTTAATTAACTTTAGAGAGGCAAAAGAAGCAACGGCAAAACAGCAGCAAGGTGAAACTGATACTGACTGCAAAGATGATAGAGTTGATGGTCAGCTTACAACTACTTGTTATAAGAGTAAAGTTTGGACTTTTCCTATTACCATTACTACAGATGATATAGAATCTATAATAGTGAATGGTGTAGAAATAGCAGGTTATATAGTCTCACAAACCGGGGGTAACACAATAATTACATTTACTGACGATATTACTTATCAAGCAAATATAGATGCAGCAGAACAATCAGATAGTTTCTCTTTAACTTTAGATAAAAACTCAACAGTAATGGGAGTAACTGAGGAAACTAAAGGAAAATTTTATGACTATAGTACTCTAGCAGAGACATGGTCATCTCCAAGAATTTTTAGAATGCCTAATGAAGATGCTCCAGATGACAATTCTGCTGATGATATTTACGTTGCTGTTATGGGAGCTGGAAGTAATACAGCTAATGAATTCGTTGGAGCTTCTGTTTTTGTTATAAATTTAGAAGACGTAACTAATCCTGGAAAAGTTGAAAAAAAAATTGGTATAGTTGATCTTGATAATAATGGTGTAGTAAGTTCAACTCCAGCAACCCCAACCGTAGTAACTGCTGATACTGGTACAACTGGAATTCGATTTAGAGGAGCAATAGTTTATCAGCCTGATTTTGAGGGTAAAATTACTAAAATTAATTTAACAAACATGAAATGTGATAATGGATTTTTAACTGGTGATTGTCCAGCAGGTTCAGAAGAAATAAAACGTTTTGACTCAGCTATTTTATTTAATGCTGAAACAAATAATATTAACAAAAGATTTATGTTTCATGCTCTAGATGCAACAATTGGCACAACTACAACTGGATTATGGCTCTTTAATTCAACGGGAGACTTTAGTCGAATAAATGATCGTGAAGCTGGTATTGATAACCTATTGTTTGGTATCAGAGATAAAGATTTTCCTAACTTTAGAAGAATTCAAGATTTAGATTCTAATGGGATGCCTATCATTGAGAAAAAAACCAATGCAAGTGGACTCGTTGAAATTACAAATATTGACGATTTAGATGAATGTAAAGATACAACTGACGATGCAACAGGAGAAGAATGTCCTAGTTCAGATAAAAGAGGTTGGTATATAAAGTTAAAAGACTTTGCTAAAGGTTCAGCAGAGCCAACCGTATTTGCAGGAAGAGTATATTTTCCAATTTATAAACCTAACGCGGATGACTTCTGTTCTATTGGTAAAGCTTATATTTGTGCAGTTGATGATGAGTGTGGAACTAATAAATCTGTAAATGAACTTAATGCAGAAGAATCTGATGCAAATACTAATAAATGTAGAACTGTAGGAAGTGGAATTCTTTCAAGAATAATTGTATTTGCCAATAAGTTATTTGCCAATTTATCAGGTAATCCTGCTGAGGAAGAGGATATGATTAGTATCAAAACCGGAGTATTGGACGCTGAGTCAGTTAGAGATAGTTGGAGAGAAAACTACTAAGTCTTGAACTAAAATAGTTTAAAATAAAAATAAAAAACCCACAAAAAACCATTAGTCATTGTTAAAAAAATTAAAGCTAATCCAACTAAAGTGTCTTGATTAATTTTTTTTTTCCATTTTTTTGAAAAAAAATTTAAAGAATAAGCATAAACTATAATAAAAACATTAAGTGCTGAAACAATAATATTTATGAATAAAAATTCTTCCATTTGAAACTTTAATTCAAATTAATATCTTCACTACAAATGTGATTATCTGAAGTGCAGCGAGTACCAGCACATTATAATTTTTTTAGTCTGCTGGAGATGTTCCGTCCCACTCCTCTGCAACTAAAGTGGTATTAGCTTCCCATCTTTCAACTGATTGAACAAAAGCTTCTTCGGTACAATTATCTGCGCAATGTCCTGCTTCCATAGCTATAGTTCCTGATAAAGCGCTTTCTGTTACCAGAGCATTTGCAGATACAAATACTGCACTTCCTGAACCGTCAAAATTATTATTGTATGCATCCATTTGGTTCTCTAATGTTGAGGCTTCTCCATCCCAGGTATTTACTAATTCTTCAGCATTTTTTACCATAGTTCTTTGTGACCCTTCCCAATCATCCCATGTGTTAGAACCGTCTGAATTGAATCTTCTAACCGTACTTCCAACTGCAGGAAACTTTTCTAATGCAGCAACCCCTGTAAAAAAACTACCTTCAGCTGTACTAGCACCTACACGAGTTACTCTTGTCCATATTTTTGCTGAAATTTCATTTGTTGCTAGGTTTACATACGTTGCACTTTTAGCTTGTTGAGTGCCATTAACATCAAAAAAATTATTATTTGTACTGTAGGATTGACCTGTAGTACTTGAAACACCATTTACTTTACCTAGATCCATCCAATCTGCATCTTTATAAACTATTGTTTGGCTGTTTAAAGTGGGTTTTTTATCGTCACTATAGATATCATCACCAATGTTATCTTTTGCATCGTTTATCTTTGAAAAAAGATCACCAGACTCTGAGTCATTTTGTAATATATTAATTGCTGCTTGGTCAATATCTAATCCAGCTTCATCTGCAGCTTTAGTTACATTTTCTATTAATGTAGTTGTATTCACTACTGTTGAAGTTTGGCTTGATGTTACACTTGGATTTACATTATTGTTTGTACTTGAAGTAAAACTCATTGAATTAGCAACTTGAGTAAGTGTGGTTGACGGTACTGCCACTGTTACACCTGCAAATGCGTTAGAAGTAATAAATAATGTTAAGATGATTAAGTTTAATAATTTTTTTATTTTCATAATTTAGTTTGTTAAAATTGACTCGTAACCTGGTTTAATTATTTCAATTGTATTGAGCCCATCTGATACTTGCAAAGTACCTGGCATCATCCCCAAAGTATTGTTGGGTCCAGGACCTAATAAAATTATTTTATTTTCATCATTCGACTCTGCTACTACAACGAATTCTGTACCTCGAGCTCCAATTGTACCAGTAGTAACATTTACTTCTAAATTGTCAGGATTGTTTTTGCTAATTTCACCTGTAATTACCTTAACGGTTCCAGAATTAATACTAGATACAAATTTACCTTCATTTGTCTCAGGGTCATAAATAAACTCATCTACTGTCAATTCAGATTGTTCACCTACAGTAATAACTGTTTGATCTAAAAATAATAATTGAGCATTTGATTGTTTATTAACTATAATAGTATCTCCGTAGTAAATTTTAGAACCATTTAATAGTTTTTCATTATTTTGATTTTTAATATCTCCAATTGCCGCTCCAACAACTCCAACAAATTCAGGATTACTTGCATTAGCAAAGTTAAAATTTAACAAAAACAATATTAATATTGAGATATATCTAAAAAATTTCATAATTAATAATATATTTATAGAGGATTTTTTTTAAAAATAAATTTTTTTTTAAAAAAATATTAATTAAATAGCCCATTAAAATCTAATCTTTTTGTTAATTCGAATGTTAAAGACTGTTTTTTTACTTTATGGGTTATAATATTTGAATGAACATGTGAATCTGTGAAGTTAATACTATAAAATATATTGTTTTTCTTATTAATTGATTTAGCATATGGAATTAGTTGATTGAGCTGACCTTTAAGTGAAATATTATTTAAAATTCCCTGATCTTTTCGAAGTAAAATAGTAGAGACACTCGGACTCTGTTTTGCTCTAAATTTTTTTTCTGTAAGTCTAGTTGAAAGTTTAAGTGTTCCGAATGGTAATAAATGTGCATATGAAAAATCTAAACCGTTGGTGTCATTACTATAATGATCTTGTATAGAGCTTGTTATATTATGCAATAATTTTACACCTATTTTATTTTTGTTTGAAAAATTATGATTAAATTTTAAACCAAAAGAATAAATATCGTTATTTTCTAAATTCTTAGTTAAAAATCCCACCCTAGTATGATATTCTGTATTTGCATATCCTGCAGTATAATTAATATTATTTTTTTCATTTAAAATATATGTATTGTTAAATCCAAGACCCTTCATATTTACGTCTGCTGCCTGTCTATAGTTAGGTTTAGTATAATACATATACGGGGTTAAATAGTGATTTCCAATTATTTTAAAATAGCTTACAGAAGTATTTAATATATCGCTTTCACCTGCTTGTTTTTTGTTCATGGTATTTACATCTAGTCCTAAATTAAAAAAAATTGACGACGTATCATTAATATTTTTCCCAAAAGTTAATGCACCAGATCTTTTAAAACTTTTATCATATTCCACTGTGCTAGGAGTGAAAAATGTAAGTTTATTATCAGTTACCAATCTTCTTTTTGAAACTGAAACAGAGTCGAAGTTTGAATTTTCTGTATGACCGTAAGACAAATCTAGATAGGCAAACCACTTACTTGGTTCAGCTAGTTTTTGTTCTTTATCCAAAAGTTCTACAACCAGTTTTTTTGTATCCTGGGTTGTGTTTGGATCTGACAATATAGATTGAACTAACAAAGTTAGTTTTGCAGGAGAGTCCATTTTTACAACAATAGATAACAAGTATAACTTTATTTCAATGTTACTTGGATAAAGCATGCTCATTCGTTCTAAAGTAGAAATAGTAAGTTTTAAATTGCCAGTTTTTTCTTGTTGTTTAGCATAATTTAAATTCAATTCTAAATCTGTAGGATTATCTAAAATTTCTCGATATGAAATTTCAGCTATTGCTGAACTAGATATTAAAAAAAAAATAATTGTTAAATTTTTAAATAAATTTTTTGTCATTAAATAATTTTTAAAAAAAACTTATAGAGGAGTTTCTAGAATATTTGAAGTTAAAAACCTAATTTGAAGTGTTAATATTTATTCCAAGAGCTGTAATATCATCCCTTAAAGAAAAACCTTTATCTGTTAATATTTTTGTTGCATGATTAATAATTATTTCAGGTGAGGTTGAATTTAATTTTTTAATTTCATTTTCAAGACCTACAACTTCAAGTTCTTTTCCTTCATCGACATATCCCTCTGTAACTCCATCTGTATAGATCAAAATAGTTTTATCAGATATATCCATAATTGTTGTTTTAAAAAAACTCTCATCTTTTACAGGCATTAATCCCATTGGGGGCAAAGTTGATTTTACATACTCAAAATTAAATTTTTGATCTAATACCATCATTGGTTCATGGCCCATATTAATAAATTCCATTTCTTTTTTTTCTAAATTTATTCTTCCCAAAATAACTGTAATGAACATTGCTTGATAAGAGGAGTCTTTTACCTGATTGTTCATATACAAAGCAGTTTTTGCAACAGAAGAATTCATTTTTGCAAGTGATCTAAATACTGCGGCAGCATTTGCCATTAATATTCCAGCCTTAATCCCCTTGCCTGTTACGTCTCCTAAGATAAAATAAATTTCATTATCATTTACTTGATAGTAATCATAATAATCACCGGATACATCTTTGGCTGGTGTATTTTTTGCAAATATATATTTTTCAATTTTTTTGTTGCTTGGGAATAATTTCTTTTGAACCTCACCAGCTATTTCTCGTTCTTTTTTTAAAATTGATTGTTTTTTTTCGTTTTCAATAGCAATTGAATTTTCCTCTAAGTATCTAAAGTACAATGAAGTCATAAACACTGTTGTTCCTGCAATACTTAAAAATAATGAGTCGATATAAAAATTGAATTGGTAAATGATAATACTCGATAAATTAATTACAATAATTGATCCAATAAAAAAAATAATACTAAATTTTGGTTTGATCTTCATTGGAATAAAAATCAGAAATATTATAAGAAATAAGAAGATTATATTTTCAGTAGCTTGGGTATAAATATTTTTTGAAATACTTTGATTTTTTAAAATATTATCAATAATATGAGCATGGATTTCAACCCCAGGAACTGTTTTACCATTAGAAATTTTAACAATATCAAATAACGCCTGAGCAGATGATCCAATTAAAATTATTTTATCTTCTATTCTTTTGTGATCAAAGTCATTGTTAATCACATCAACAGCAGAAACATAATTATCTTTAGAAAATTTGTTATACTTCACATTAATTACTGCATTTTGATCACTGGGAATTATATTTTTTCGAGTCTTAATTAACTCAATTCCATTTTTATCACTTTTTACCAATAAATTTGTTTGACCAGTTGCAACTCTCACTGTCTCAAGAGCTAAAGAAGGCCATAATTGATCATCTATATTATAAAGAACCGGCACACTACGAATTACACCATCTATACTTGGGATTAATGAAATTGAACCAATACCACTGGCAGCACTGCTAATTTCCTCAAGAGAAATTATTTTATTTTTAAATTTATAAATAAAATTTTTAGGATTCTCTCCTTTAGCAAGTAATCTTAATTTAGGTTTAGAATTATTCTTTACAAAATTATCCTTAGGTTCACCTAAAATAGGCAAAATTACTTTTGAATTTTTTATGCTATTTACAAAAATTTTATTAGTA
>CACAYA010000015.1 GCA_902536575.1 uncultured Pelagibacteraceae bacterium
TTATCATTAAGTACAATATATATTATCTCGAATATTTCATATACTAAAGTAAGTTTTAAATTCTCTTTAGGTTTACTTTTGTTTACAATCATAATATCAGCTATAAGCCAAATTGGTGATATTACTATTTCATTTTTTAAAAGAAAATCTAATATAAAAAACACCAATAATATTATACCTGGTCATGGTGGTCTGCTGGATAGAATTGATGGAATGATTTTTGCTTTCCCTTTTTCATATTTAATTCTGTTAACAAATTTTTTTAAAAAATTCTAAGTGATAAATAAATTAGCAATTATTGGTTCAACTGGTTCAATAGGTAAAAATTTACTTAACATAATTGTTAAAGATAAAAAAAAATTTAAAATAGTTTTACTTTCAGCTAACAAGAATTACTTAACTTTATATAAACAAGCACTAAAATTTAATGTTAAAAATTTAATTATTACAGACAAAAAAAGTTTTAAAATTTTACAAAATAAAACTAAAAAAACAAATATAAAAGTTTTTAATTCTTTTGATAAATTAGAAACTATATTTAAAAAAAAAATTGATTACGTAATGAATTCCATTACAGGTATTGATGGTTTATATCCTTCAGTTAAGATTATAAAGTACACAAAAAAAATTGCTATAGCGAATAAAGAGTCAATTGTAACAGGATGGAACTTGATACTTAGAGAATTAAAAAAAAATAAAACTAAGTTTATTCCCGTTGACTCAGAACACTTTTCAATTTGGTATGGTTTAAAAAATTTAAAAAAAGAGTCAGTTGAAAAAATTTATTTAACTGCATCTGGAGGTCCTTTCAATAAAATTCCAATTAAAAACTTTAAGAGTGTCACTCTTGAACAGGCTTTAAAACATCCTAACTGGAAAATGGGTAAAAAAATTTCAGTGGACTCAGCCACCATGATAAATAAAATTTATGAAGTTATTGAAGCCAAAAATATTTTTGATATTCCGTATGAAAATATTGAAATAGTCATCCATCCAAGATCTTACGTACATGCTCTAATTAAATTAAATAATGGACTAATCAAAATAATTGCGCATGAGACCACAATGAAAATTCCTATATTTAATACTCTGTATGCTTATAAACACAAAAAAATTCCAAGCAAACCAATAAATATTAAATATTTAAATAATTTAAATTTTAAAACTGTAAACTCACAAAGATATCCAATGATTAAACTATTAAATTTATTACCTTCAAAGAATACTTTGTTTGAAACAGTAATTGTATCAGCTAATGACACACTAGTTGATCTTTTTTTGAAAAGAAAAATTAAATTTATTAATATTCACAAAGAATTATTTAAGTTTATAAAATTAAAAGAATTTATTAAATATAAAAAAATTTCTCCTAAAAATATTCAAGATATAATTAAATTAAATTATTATGTTCGTTTAAAACTATTAAAAAAAGTGTATAAATTCTCTGATGTTTAAAAAGCCCTTAATCTTTTTTGTATTTATAAGCTATCTATTATCGTTAGCATCATTTGCATATAGTGAAATTGTAAATAAGATAATTGTAACTGGTAATGAAAGAGTGCCTCAGGAAACAGTTACCATGTTATCTGGTTATAAAATTAATCAAGAAATAGAATTAAATGACATTAACATAATATTAAAAAATATTTACGATTCTAATTTTTTTGAAAATGTCAAAGTTAATTTTAAAGACAACATTCTTAATATTTATGTTGAAGAAAAACCAATAATACAGGACATATTTTATAATGGTGTCAAATCTAAAAAAATTAAAGAGGAGATATTTGCTAATAGAATATTAAGACCAAAATCCTCTTATGACACTATTACTCTTAAAAACGACAGAGATATTATTTTAGATGTGCTTAAACAACAGGGATATTATTTTTCTACTATCGAAACTTCTACTGAAAATGTGAAGAATAATATCAATATAATATATGATATTGTTTTGGGTTCAAAGTCGAAAATCAAGAAAATATCATTTGTGGGAGATAAAATTTATAAAGATAAAAAGCTACAAAATATAATTATTAGTGAAGAATATAAATTTTGGAAATTTATATCTGGAAAAAAATTTCTTAACGAGAATATAATTGAATTAGACAAAAGATTACTCAAAAATTTTTATTTAAATAAAGGATACTACCAAGTAGAGATAAATTCCTCATTTGCAAAAATGATTGGAAACAATGAATTTGAATTAATTTATAATATTCAAGCAAATGATAAATTTTTTTTTAATAGTGTAGGTATTAATTTGTCATTTGATTATGAAGAGGATAACTTTGTTGATTTAAAAGAAGAATTGAAAGATATTAAAGGAGAAGCATATTCACTAAACAGAGTAAAAGACATAATTCAAAAAATAGAATATATTGTACTTACTGATCAGTTTCAGGCAATCAAACTCATTCCTGAAGAAAATATTACATCTAATAAAATAGATCTTATATTTAATATTGAAGATTCTGAAAAATTCTTTGTAGAAAAAATAAATATATTTGGAAATAATGTCACTCAAGAAAATGTTATTAGAAATCAAATGGAAATAGATGAGGGAGACCCTTTCAATGAAATACTTTATAATAAATCTATTAATAATATTAAAAATTTAAGATTTTTTAAAAGTACTGTAAGTGAAATTAAAAATGGAAGTGATGAAAGTAGTAAAATCATTGAGATAAATGTTGAAGAACAAGCGACAGGTGAGATTTCTCTTGGAGCAGGTGCAGGTACTGACGGTGCGACTGTTGCTTTTGGTGTTAAAGAAAATAATTTTCTTGGAAAAGGTATTAATTTAGATGCTGGAGCGACATTAACTGAAGAAACCCTAAAAGGTAAATTTTCTGTGGAACTACCAAATTATAAAAATACCAATAAATCAATTTATACAAGTATAGAAGCAGTGGAAATTGATAGATCATCAGCGTTTGGATACAAAACAAATAAAACTGGTTTTAGTTTTGGAACAAATTTTGAGTATCTCAATGATTTTAATTTAGGAATTGGATCATCTAATTTTTATGAAAAAATTTCTACTGATGCAAACGCCTCTACATTGCAAAAAACACAGGAAGGAAATTATTGGGATTCATTCGTTAAACTAGACTTTGATTATGATAAAAGAAACCAAAAATTTCAAACATCAAGGGGTTTTAGAAGCACTTATTCTTTAGACCTACCAATAGTTAGTGACACTAATACCTTGTTTAATTCGTACCATTATAACTATTATACAACACTATTTGATGAAAATTTAACAAATGCATCTATATTATTACAATCCGCCAATTCGTTGTCAGGTGATAATATTAAATTATCAGAAAGGTTGTTTGTACCTGGAAGAAAACTCCGAGGTTTTGAAAGAGGTAAAATAGGACCTAAGGATGGTGAAGATTATGTTGGTGGTAATTTTGTGTCATCAGCAAATATTTCGTCAACTATACCTCAAGTTTTTAACAATCTACAACAACTTGATTTTGTGATGTTCTTAGATACAGCTAATGTTTGGGGTGTTGATTATGATTCCTCTATTGATGACGCAGGAAAATTTAGAAGTTCAGTTGGTTTAGGTATAGATTGGATGACACCTATTGGTCCAGTAAATTTTATTTTAGCCCAACCAATAACTAAAGAGAGTACAGATAAAACTGAAACTTTTCGATTTAATATAGGGACCACTTTCTGATAAAATTATTTAACAAATACTTTTTATTAATTTTTTTTTTAATATTTTGTAACATTTCTTATTCTAAAGAATTCATAGGTTATTTGGATATAGATTATATATTTACTAAATCAAATTTAGGGAAAAAAATAATTTTAAGTTTAAGCGAGGAAAATAAAACAAATTTAAATTTACTAAAAAAAGAGGAAAAT
Source organism: uncultured Pelagibacteraceae bacterium (assembly GCA_902536575.1). Lineage (GTDB taxonomy): Bacteria > Pseudomonadota > Alphaproteobacteria > Pelagibacterales > Pelagibacteraceae > Pelagibacter. The sequence goes on from CACAYA010000015.1 coordinate 3,883, forward strand.
GAATTAATAAAAAATGAAAAAAATTTAATAAATAAAAAAAAAATTTTGTCTCAAACTGAATTCGATTCGCAACTAACTGAATTAAAGTCCCAAATTAGTTTATTCAAAAAAAAAAGAGATAATCTCATTAATGAATTTGAAACAAGAAAAAATAATGAAATAAAAATCTTTTTTAGTAAAATAAATCCAATCTTAAAAAATTATATGAAAGAAAACTCAATCAAAATTATTGTTGACAAAAAAAATATTCTTATTGGTGAAGAAACATTAGATTTAACTAATGAGATTTTTGATTTAATAAATAATGAACTTAATTAAAATGAAAAAATTAAACAAATCTCAAATTACCAATTTGCTTCCTCATAGAGAGCCTATGCTACTTATAGATGAACTTTACGACATTGTTGATCTTACATCTGCCACAGCTGTTGTTGATGTAAAAAAAGATAGTTTCTTTGTACAGGGTCATTTTCCTGATAATCCAGTAATGCCAGGTGTTTTAATAGTTGAATCGTTTGGACAAGCCGCGGCTGCTTTAACAGCGCATGGTTTAGATAAATCAACATATGAAAATAAATTGGTTTTTTTAATGAGTGTTGAAAAAGCAAGATTTAGAAATCCTGTAATTCCTGATTGTAAACTTATTCTAAAAATTAAGGCAATTAGATCTCATGGACGTGTTTGGAAATACCAAGGAGAGGCTTTTGTAAATAAAATTAAGATGGCTGATGCTGTTTGGTCTGCAACAATTGTTGATAAGAAATAAATAGCAATAAATATTGATAATTTTTTTTAAATTGCTTTGGTAAAAGCAATAATGATTAATCCTTTTTTTAAAAACTATGGTCCTTTTGACATTTTAGATATTTTACAATTTCTTAAGATTAACTATGATGACATACCAACTAATAAAGAAGAAGTTTGTGATATAAAAGATTTATTTAGTTCAACTAAAAAAGATATTACTTTTTTTCATTCAAAAAAATATAAAGAGATTGCTAATAAAACTAAAGCATCTTTTTGTATTACTAAAGATAGTTTAAAAAACGAATTACCTAAAAGCTGTATACCTTTGATAGTTGGAAATGTGTTGGTTTCCACTTCAATAATTACAAGTAAATTTTATCCTGAGTCAATTCATGATAATTTTGATAATACTGTAGTTGATATATCTAAAAGTAAATTTAAAAAAAAAGTTAAATTTGGAAACAATGTTCTATTGGGAACAAATGTACTAATAGGATCTAATTGCACTATTGGTCATAACACAATCATTGAGAAAAATGTTTTAGTTGGAAACAACTGCTCTATAGGTTCTAATTCAATAATTAGAAATACTTTAATTGGAAATAATGTGAAGATATTGGATAATTGTAATATTGGAAAACATGGATTTGGTTTTTTTTCTGATAAAGATAAAAATTTAAGATATCCCCATATAGGTATTGTCCAAATTAATGATAACTGTGAAATAGGTTGTGGAGCTACAATTGACAGAGGTTCAATGTCAAATACAGTAATCGGTAAAAATACTTTTTTAGATAATCAAATTCACATAGCTCATAATGTCAAAATAGGAGAGAATGGAATTATTGCAGGACAAGTTGGTATTGCTGGAAGTTCTATAATAGGTAAAAATGTAAAAATTGGTGGACAAGCTGGAATATCAGGTCATTTGAAAATAGGTAATAATGTTGAAATTGCTGGCGGTAGTGGAGTTATAAAAGACCTTCCTGACAACTCAAAAGTTATGGGATATCCCGCTAAAAATATTAGGCAATTTTTAAGAGAAAATAAATGATACATAAAACTGCAGTTATCGACCCAAAAGCAAACTTACATAGAAGTGTCAAAATTGGTCCTTTCTGTGTTATAGGAGCAAATGTTGAAATTGATGAAAATACAGAAGTTCAATCACATGTAAGTATAGTGGGTAATACAAAAATTGGAAAAAATAATAAAATTTATCCATATGCATCAATTGGAAATGACCCTCAAGATTTGAAGTTCCAAGGTGAAAAAACTAAACTAGAAATAGGGAATAATAATAAAATTAGAGAATATGTAACTATTAATCCTGGAACAAATGGCGGTGGAGGACTAACAAAAGTGGGGAGTCACTGTTTATTTATGGTATCTGCCCATATTGCGCATGACTGTGTAGTTGGTGACAATGTCGTTCTAGCTAATAATGTTCCTTTGGCTGGTCATGCACATATAGAAGACAATGTAATAATTGGAGGAAACTCAGCAGTTCAACAATTTACAAGAGTAGGAAGATTTGCAATGATTGGAGGAATGTGTGGAGTTGTTAGAGATATTATTCCTTATGGGATAGCCCACGGTAACAGAAGCGTACTTCAAGGAATTAATTTAATTGGTTTGAGAAGAAAAAATATTCCAAATCAAGATATAATGATTCTAAGTGAAGCATATAAAGAAATATTTAAAAATGAGAATTTAACAGAAAATTTAAATAATTTAAGCAATGACTTAAGAAAACATGAATTGGTTAATGAAGTAATAAAATTTATAGAGAAAGATAAAAAAAGGCCAATTTGTACTCCATTTTTAAGATAAAATGATTGGATTATTTTTTGGTGATACAGATTTTTCTGAGGTTGTATTAAAAAATATAAAAAAATTAAAAAAAAAATATTTTATTATAGATTTTTCAAGAAATTTTAAATTTAAAAAAAATAAGCATGCTCATCGGATAAGCATAGGAAAATTTGGAAAAATTCTTAGCTTAATAAAAGAAAAAAAATCAAAAAAAGTTTTGTTTGCTGGTAAAATATTAAAACCAAGTTTTTCGACATTAAGTTTAGATTTTAAAGGAATTTATTATATGCCAAGTGTTATAAAGGCTGCAAAAAAAGGAGATGCAGCTATAATTAAAGTAATTATTAAAATATTAAACAAAGAGGGTATAAAAGTTATTAGTTCAATTACTTTTAATCCAGAATTAGCTTTAAAAGCAGGTAATTATTCTAAACTAAAACCTAATAAAGAAGATTTAGTATCGATTAAAAAGGGAATAAAGTATTTTAACAAACTGAATGACTTAGATCATGTGCAAGCTTTGATTGTAAATGATGGAAAAATTGTTGCTAAGGAAGAAATAGGAGGCACAAGAAAAATGCTAATTAAATTAAAAAAAAAAACTAAAGGTGTATTAATTAAATTTCCTAAAAAAAAACAGGATTTAAGAATAGATTTACCAACTATTGGTCTTCAAACTCTTAAGGATTGCAAAAAATATGGGCTGAAAGGAATAGTGTTAAAATCAAAAAAAAATATAATTATGGATAAAGTTAAATGTATCCAATTTGCTAATAAAAATAAAATATTTATCAAGATTGTATGAAAAAAATATTTGTATTAACAGGCGAACCTTCAGGTGACAAATTAGCTTCAACAGTTATAGCTAATCTTAAAAATAAAAATTCTGAAATTAAATATTTATCAGTTGGTGGATCTAATTTGAAGAAGTTAGGTATAAGCTCTATTTACGAATTAAAAGAGATAACATATCTGGGATTTACGAGTGTAATTTTAAATATTTTTAAAATTAGAAAGAAAATCAATCAAACTGTTGAGGAGATTATAAAATTTAATCCTGATATCTTATTTAGCGTGGATAGTCCTGATTTTACTTTAAGAGTAGCCGAAAAAGTAAAGAAAATTAAGAGTAATATAAAAACAGTTCACTATGTTGCTCCTCAGGTATGGATTTGGAGAAAAAATAGGCTTAAAAAAATTAAAAAGTTTATTGATCATATTCTTTTATTATTTGATTTTGAAAAAAAATATTTTGATGATGAAAATATAAAAAATACTTTTGTTGGACATCCTTTAATTGAAAAAAAAATTAATTCAAAAACAATAATTGATAACTTATTACCTAAAGACAAAAAAATTATATCTTTATTTCCTGGGAGTAGAAAATCTGAGACTTTAATTCTATTACCAATTTTGATTAACTTTGTAGAGTTAATGAATAAAAAACATAAAAATTATTTTTTTTATTTACATGCCACTGAGGAAAATAAAGATTCAATTTTAGATATTATTAAGAAAACAAATATTGAAAACATAGATGTTATATCTGAAGAAAATATTAAATCAGATATTTTATCTAAATCTATTTTTGCTGTATCAAAATCTGGCACTGTTTCATTACAAATTTGTAATGCAAATATACCATCTATAATTATTTATAAATTAAGCTTTATTAACTTTATGATATTTAAATTATTGGTTAATGTTAAATTTGCAAATATTATTAATATTATCAACAATCGAGAAGTAATTCCCGAACTTCTTCAAAATGAGTGTAATGCTGAAGAAATTTATAAAACTGTAATATATTTTTTAAAAAATCCCGAGCTTATTAAAAAACAACTAGTTGAATGTAATAAAACTTTAGAGGGTATCAAGTCAAAGACTTCATCATCAGATGAATCCTCAACAGTTCTATCTAGTTATCTTGTTTCCTAATCTTTGATCTACTTCTTCCTTGCCTAAAGAAATTAAAATATCATAGAGGCCTGGTCCAAACTTAGATCCAGTTAATATTACTCTTAGAGGTTGACCCACACCTTTAAAGTTGGTTTCATGTTTTTTAATTAAATTGTTAACTATAGGCTCTAATATTTCTCTGTTCAAATTATCTAAGGACGAAATCTCATTTTTAAATTCTTGAATTATTTTTTTTGCTTTATCGTCAATTAACTTCAGATCATCTGGATTAAAATTAATTTTATCTAAAATTATATATTTTGCATTGTTGAATATATCTTCTAATGTTTTTGCTTTATTTTTTAAAAAAGATAGTGAATTTTTTATTTTTTCCTCTTTTTCAGGTTTTATTTTTTCTTTGTAAATCTCACAATATTGTACCAAGCTTTTAAATAGCTCCTTTTCATCAATAGTTTTAATATAGTGTTCGTTCATTGATAAAATACGGCTCATATCAAGTTTTGAAGGTGATTTTCCAATTCCTTCTAGATTAAAATGTTTAATACTTTCATCTAAGTTAAATATTTCTTTATCTTGATAGGACCAGCCCAGTCTTAACAAGTAGTTTCTTAAAGCATCTGGCATAATTCCAATTTTTGAATAGTCATCTAATGTAGAGGCATTATCTCTTTTCGAGAGCTTTTTACCCTCTATTGTATGAATTAAAGGTATATGTGCAAAATTTGGTACTTCCCAACCCATAGCAAGATAAATCTGAATTTGTTTGAAAGTATTTATTTTATGATCGTCACCTCTAATAATGTGAGTCATTCCCATTTGATGATCATCCACAGTTGCTGAAAGGTTATATGTTGGTGTTCCATCATTTCTCAATATAATAAAATCCTCTATTGTATTATTTTCAATTTCAACATCTCCTTGTACCAAGTCTTTTAATATAGAGCTTCCTTCAATTTTACTTTTAAATCTAATTACAGGCGCAATATCTTTTGGAGTGTCTTTTTCATCTGCATCTCTCCATTTTCTATTATAGATATAAGGTAGTTTTTTTTGTCGAGCTCTTTTTTTTTGTTCTTCTATTTCTTCACTAGAGCAATAACACTTGTATGCATTTCCAATTTTCAACAGTTCATTTGCAACTTTAATATGATCTTCAATTTTAGTTGATTGAATATATTCATCTCCGTCATGTTCGATTCCCATCCATTTTAAAGAATTTATAATTTGGATTTTGTGCTCTTCTTTAGATCTTTCCTTATCAGTATCTTCAATTCTTAGGTGAAATGTACCTTTTTGATTTTTTGAGTATAGCCAATTAAATAAAGCTGTTCTCACACCTCCAATATGAAGAGCTCCAGTAGGTGAGGGAGCAAATCGAGTTGCTACTTTTGACATCAATGATGTTTAGACTATTTTTTTAGAAGTTTCTATATAAAGATACCAAAACACCCTGAACTTTAACTCTATCTGGTCCAAAAATTTTAGTTTCGTAGTTTCTATTTGCACTTTCTAAAGCGACAACTTTGCCTTTTTTACGAATTCTTTTAAGCATTGCTTCATGTTCGTCAATTAAAGCAACTACAATCTTTCCATTGTCTGCCGTATCTGTTCTTCTGATAATTACTGTATCACCTTCATGGATACCAGCTTCTATCATAGAATCACCTTGAACTTTTAAACCAAAGTAATCTCCATTTTTTTCTAAATTATTTGGCAAAGGTATTCTGGCAACTTCGTTTTGGATTGCTTCAACCGGTGTTCCAGCAGCGATTTTACCAAGTACTGGTACCTCTACTTCATCAGAAGGTACTTGCTCCTCATCTAAACCACCTTTAATAACGCTTGGTGAAAAATTATTATAAATATCGTTAGCGGAGGCAGTTTCAGGAAGTTTTATTACTTCTAGGGCTCTTGCTTTATGAGCAAGTCTCTTTATAAAACCTCTTTCTTCTAAAGCACTTATCAATCTGTGTATTCCCGACTTGGATTTTAAATTTAGAGATTGTTTCATCTCTTCATATGAAGGAGAAACACCAGAACTTCTCAACTTCTTATTGATAAATAAAAGTAGGTTTTTTTGTTTTTTTGTAAGCATAAGAACAAATATCGTACAAATAATGTTCTATAAAAGTTCTTTTAATTTAACAACATTAAAAAAACCAATAAAAATAGGGTTAAATTGACTATAAAACTGAAAAAATAGAATTTTTCTCCAAATTCTTCAAAAGTGATTCACCAATTAAAAAAGTATTAATAGATGTTTTGTTTTTTAAATCTAAAAGTTCATCTTTAGTTTTAATTCCACTCTCTGAAATCAAAGGTCCCTCATGATTAATTAATACATTATAGATATCATAAGTTGTATTTACATCTGTTTTAAGAGTTTTTAAATCTCTGTTGTTTATTCCAATCAAAGCCTCTTTAAAATTTAATGCTTTTTTTGCTTCTTCAATAGTATGAACCTCCACAATCACTGACATTTTATACTTTAATGCCTCTTCGTATAAATCATTTGCTAGATTGTCTGATACACCAGCTAAAATAATTAAAATTGCATCAGCTCCATAACTTTTAGCTAATGGTATTTGAAATTTATCTACAAAGAAATCTTTACATAAAATAGGTAAGTTAACTTTTTCTTTTATCTTGCTGATATGAATTAGGTTTCCTAAAAAATAATCCTCCTCAGTGAGTACAGATAAGCAGGTTACATTATTAGTATTATATATATTGGCAATTTCTACTGGATTGTAATTTTGGATAATTACACCAGCGGAAGGGCTAGCCTTTTTAATTTCAGCAATAATCGATGTTTTATTATTTAGTAAATTAGATTGAATTTTTTCTTTAAAATTTAGGAAAGAATTATTTTTATCAATAATATCTGTAAGAGAATTTAAACTTGTTGATTTTTTTAAAATATCAATCTTATCTATTTTTTTTTTAATTATTTCTTCGAGAATGTTTTTAGACATTTTGTATTTTTTCTAAATGAATATACGGTTTTCCTGATAAAATAAATTCTCTACTATAATTGTAAGCATCTAAAAATTCTGAATATTTTTCATTTACAATTAAACCTGCCGCAGCATTTAAACAAACTGCTTTTGAAAAATCATTATCTTTACCTTTAAAAATTTCAATCATCTTATTTGCGTTATATTTAGCATCATCACCAATTAAATTTTCAAATTTCTCTGCATTAATATTTAACACTGTAGGATCAATTATAATTTCAGATATTTCTCCGTTTTTTAATTGTATAACATTTGTTTTAGCATAAGGTGAAATTTCATCTAAGCCATCCTCACTATTTACAATCCATGCAAATTTAAGATTTAAATTTTTAAGCCCTTCAGCAAAAATTTTGAGTAATTTTTTATCAAAAACACCGACAACTTGTCGATCTACTAAAGCAGGGTTACTTAGTGGACCAATCATGTTAAATATTGTCCTTTTACCTATTTTTTTTCTTACTGGCCCAACGAACCTCATTGCACTATGATAATTAGGAGCAAACATAAAGCCAAAGTTGTTATCATTGATCTCTTTTTCTATATCATCTGGTTCAAGATTTATTTTAATTTTAAGTGCCTCTAAAACATCCCCTGAACCACACTTAGAGGAGACTGCCTTATTACCATGTTTAGCAACTTTTGTGCCCATACTAGCTAAAAGTAAAGCTGATGCGGTTGAAATATTTAAGGTATTCATGCCATCACCTCCAGTTCCACAAGTATCAATACAGTCTTTAACTTTTACTCTTTTTGACTTTTCTCTAAGTACATAAACACCACCTGCAATTTCGTCTGACACTTCACCTTTGTCTGATAATAAGGTTAAAAAGTGATAAATTTGATCTTCACTAGCTTGCCCAGTCATAAGTAATTCAAAAGCAGATTTACTTTCCTCCAAAGAAAGATCTTTCTTGTTTCTTAATTTTTCTAAAATTTGATCCATTTAATTAATAATTTACAAAATTTTTTAATATTTTTATTCCTAATTTAGTTTTAATACTTTCTGGATGAAATTGTACACCATGAATATTATACACTTTATGTTGCACGCCCATTATCAATCCATCTTCAGTTTCTGCGCTAATTTCTAAACTATCAGATAAAGTTTTCTTATCAATTATCAGACTGTGATATCTAGTAGCTTCAAAATTTTTTGGTAAATTTTTTAAAATTCCAATTTTTTTTGATTTAATTTTACTTATTTTTCCATGCATAAGCTTTTTTGCTTGAATGATTTTTGACCCAAATACTTGTCCAATAATTTGATGGCCTAGACATACTCCTAAAAAAGGTATTTCTTTATGAAGAGATTTTAAAATATTTATACAATTTCCTGATTGACTTGGATTTCCTGGTCCTGGGGATATAACAATTTTATTATATTTATTTTTTTTAATATCTTTGGCAGTGATTTTATCATTTCTTATTACATCTACCTTCACACCCAGTGAAGATATATAATGATACAAGTTAAATGTAAAACTATCATAATTATCGATCAATAATATTTTCATTATTTTAATGCGTTAATTAAAGCTTTAGCTTTATTAACTGTCTCCTCATATTCGTTTATAGGCTTGCTATCAGCAACAATTCCTGCACCAGCTTGTACATAGAATTTTTTATTTTTGGCAACAGCTGTTCTTAAAGCAATACAAGTATCAAATTCACCGTTTGCAGAAAAATAACCTATGCCACCTGCATAAACCTTTCTTCTCGTGGTTTCTAGTTCATCAATAATTTCCATAGCTCTTATTTTTGGAGCACCAGACACTGTTCCAGCAGGAAATCCAGCTAGTAAGGATTTAAACTTAGAGAACTTTTTATTATAATCACCAATTACATTAGATACTATATGCATCACATGTGAATATCTCTCTATAATAAAGCTCTCAGTTACTTTGACAGAATTTACTTTTGATACTTTACCAGCATCATTTCTCCCTAAATCTAAAAGCATTAAATGCTCTGAGAGTTCTTTTTTATCTTTTAATAAATCTTTCTCATAATAAATATCTTCTTTTAATGTTTTACCTCTTGGTCTTGTCCCGGCAATTGGCCTTACAGTAATTTTATTATCTCTTAATCTCACTAATATTTCTGGACTAGCACCAATTATTTGGAAATCATTAAAATTAAAGAAAAACATGAAAGGAGAGGGGTTAGTTATTCTTAATTTTTTATAAATATCTATTGGTTTTTTTGTTAATTTAGCCTCAAACCTTTGACTTAAAACCACTTGAAAAATGTCACCAATTTTTATGTATTTTTTTGCTTTATTAACCATATTTAAAAATTTACTTTTAGAAGTGTTTGATTTTACTTTGATATTATTTAATTTTTTTTCGACCGGTTTATTCAAATTTTTAATAGAAGATTGAATTAATATTTTAAAAAGATCAGATTTAACCTCAGCAAATTTATTTTCATAGTTAGTTATTTTTTCATCTTTAAAAATATTACTTATATAAAATATTTCTTTTTTTAAATTATCATGAATAACTAATGTTCTAGGACGTAGAAGTCTAACATCTGGAATATTTAAATCATTTTTGCAACTGTTTGGTATTTTTTCAATATACCTAATAGAATCGTAAGAAAAGTATCCAGAAATTAATGAGCATATTTTTGGTAAATTTTTTGGGGTCTCAAATTTAAACTCCTCTATTATTTTCTCTATTAATTGATCTGGCTTATCCTTCAGTTTTATTTTTTTATTATTTTTGATTAGATAAGAACTTTGATTGTTAAACTCCCAAATTTTATCAGGGTTTTTCCCAAATATTGTGTATCTTCCTTTGATTTTACCTTTTTCAACAGACTCAAATATAAAACTATTTTTTTCGTCTAAAAAATTATCAATTAAATTTAATATTTCTTCGTCGTTCTCAACTTTTTTCGAAGTATATATTATTTGATTTTTTTTGCTTCTATGTCGAAACTTGAAGTCCTTGAAGCTTCGATTAATGATCATTTGAAGTAATTTTTAACTCTATCAACAGATTTTTGATTAACTTTAACTTGGTATTTATTGTTTAATAATTGATCATATGATTGTAAAATACTTTTCCTGTTTTCTGTATTTTGATTTTTTACAAATTGAACATATTCCTCATCAGATTTATTAAAAAAATTTTTCTTAGAATCTGCAATTTTAACTAAAAAAATGTTATTATCTTTGTCGTTAATTAAAGTGAAAGAGTTTACAGGTAAGGTATAAAGCATTTTAACCGAATTTATATCAAACATTGAGTCATCATTAATTTTATCAATTTCTACATTTAATAAATTATTACTTCCTAAATCTTCAAATTTACTATTGTTGAATTTTTTGCTTTGAATCTCTTCTAGAATTTTTCTGTTAAAATCAAATTTACCTTTTTGATAAATTAACTCTACAATCTCACCTTTAGTTTTATCATCATTTAAATTTGGACTTTTATCGTATTCTTTATTGATGTTGTACAATAAGAAATTATCTCCATTTTCAATTAAGTTTAATTTTGATGACTTATTTTGATAGATTAAACCTTCACTAGTTTGAGCTTCTGATGTTGGAGCATATTCAATTATTTCTTTAACTTCGACATTTATATTCTCTAAAATGGTTTCAAAACCTGCTCCTTCTGAGATTTGGTTTTCGATTTTATCAATCTCATCAAAAAATTCTTGATTAAATTCCTCAATTCCAATTAAATTTTTAGGATTTAAAACAACATATTTAAAATCTATATATTCTCTTTTTAGTTGCTCTTCATTTTCTTTAATAAATACTATTAAATCCTGATCTGTATATTCTTTCTTTTTCTTATAAAGCTCTTTCATATTGAAGTACTCAACAATCAATGTCCTGTTATTTTCTTCATATTTTTTATCAATCAAGAAATTAGGGGTTATTGTTCCAGCGCCTATAATATCAAATAAGTGTTTTTGTAATTCTCTATTTTTTAATTTCAATTCAAACATTGGTGCTGATAAATTATTTGATAATAAAAATTTTTCATATTTTACTCTTTGAAAAACACCATTTTCGTCTTGGAAATTTTTATTGTCTTTAATCGTTTTAAGAATTGTTCTCTCACTGATTGAAAGAGCAAAGTCTTTTACTTCAAGATCAATTAATGTAGTTGAAATCAAACCTGATAATAACTCCTCAATTATATTATTATCTAAATTAGTTCTAATAGCATCAAGTGATATGCCACTTTGATTCACATAGTCCATAAAATCTTGGGTTGTTACATTTGTTTTATTTATTTTTGCTATATTGTTTTGATTATTTGTGCTGAAGCCTCCACCAAATCCACCAAAACCAAATGCAATAATAATTACTATGATTAGGATCAAACCACCTATTTTTTTTCCACCAAAATTTTTTAAAGTTTCTAACATAAAGTCAATAATATATTGATCTGTAAAAAACAAATCTATAGATTAAAAATTCAATTATGACAAATAAATATCTGTATTTTGTAGCTAATTGGAAAATGTATGGTGACTTAAAAGCACTTAATTCGCTGGATAAAGTAATTAAATTTTCTAAAAGTATAAAACAAAAAAAAATAAAGTTAATTTACTGCCCACCTAGCACTTTAATCAATTCTTTATCTAATAAATTGAAAAAAACAAAAATTGAAGTGGGTGCTCAAAATTCTCACGAGAGCGATACATACGGCGCGTTCACTGGTCAGATAAATTCTAAAATGATAAAAAATGTTGGAGCGCAATATGTTATACTAGGTCACTCAGAGAATAGGCGATTAGGTGAAGATAATAAAAAAATAAATTCTAAAATTAAAAGTGCGTTAAAAGCAGGTTTGAAAATTATTTTATGTATCGGGGAAACATTTAAAGAGAAAAGAAATAAAAAAACTAATCAGGTGTTAAGTAAGCAAATTAAAATGGGTCTAAAATCAATTCAAAAAAAATCGAATATAATAATTGCTTACGAACCTGTCTGGTCGATCGGTACTGGATTAATTCCAAAGCAAAATGACTTAAAAAAATCAATTTCATTTATTAAAAAAAAATTAGGTAAAAAACCATCTAAAATTTTGTATGGAGGTTCTGTAAACAATGACAACATCAATCAATTGAAAAATATTAATAGCATTGACGGTTTTTTAGTAGGTGGAGCCTCTCAAGATCCAAAAAAATTTATTGATATAATTAAAAAAACCATTAATTAGATCGCCATGGAAACTATATTATTAGTAATTAACATAATACTTGCAGTTATTTTGGTATTACTTGTTTTAATTCAGAAATCTGAAGGTGGTGCATTAGGAATTGGTGTCTCACAAGAAAACTTCATGTTATCAAGATCAGCTGGTAGTTTTATGACAAAAGCCACTGCTATTGTTGCAACTTTATTTATTATTTGCAGCTTAGCGCTTACAATTATCTCAAGAGCAGAACTAACCCCAACTAGCTCAGTTTTAGATACTGTTGAGGAAAAAACAGAAGATACTCCATCAATACCAGAAAATAATTAATTAATACTTTTCAATTTCTTTTTTATTCGCTATAAGATAACTCCATGGCGCGATATATATTTGTCACGGGCGGCGTGGTCTCATCATTAGGTAAAGGTTTATCCTCAGCTTCACTAGCATACCTACTTCAATCGAGAGGTTTTAAAGTTAGAATTAGAAAACTTGATCCATATTTAAATGTAGACCCAGGAACAATGAGTCCATTTCAGCATGGTGAAGTTTATGTAACTGACGATGGAGCTGAAACAGATTTAGACCTTGGTCATTATGAACGATTTTCAGGAGTATCAGCAAAAAAATCAGACAATATCACTACAGGCAAAATATATAATGATGTATTAAAAAAAGAACGTAAAGGAGAGTATCTTGGAAAAACTGTACAAGTAATTCCACATATTACAGATCGCATAAAACAATTTATTAAACACGATTCATCCAAAGAGGACTTTGTTATTTGTGAAATCGGAGGGATAGTTGGAGATATAGAAAGTCTTCCATTTGTTGAAGCAATAAGACAATTTGCAAATGATGTTGGTAAGAAAAATGCATTATTTATTCATTTAACTTTAGTTCCTTACTTAAAAGCATCAGATGAGATAAAAACAAAACCAACTCAACATTCCGTAAAAGAGTTAAGAAGCATAGGTATTCAACCAGATATTATCATTTGCAGATCTGAAAGACCCATACCACTAGAGCATAGAAAAAAAATTTCTTTGTTTTGCAATGTTGATATTAAAAATGTAATTGAAACTGTTGATGTCAAAACTATTTATGAGGCACCAATAAGTTTTTTTAGAGAAAAATTAGATATTCAAGTTTTAAATTATTTTAAATTAAAATCTAAGAAGCCAGCAAATTTAAACCCTTGGAAAAAAATAACTAAAATA
>CACAYA010000016.1 GCA_902536575.1 uncultured Pelagibacteraceae bacterium
AATTTTTCGTCAGTTGAAATTGATAAACGACTTGATCGCCCCATTTAAATGCCATCTCACAACCTGCAAGATAGAATTCCCACATCCTAAAAAATCTTTCATCAAACATTTGAATTATTTTATCCTTATTTCTAAGACAGTTTTCTTTCCAATGTCTCAAGGTGTGAGAGTAATGAAGTCTTAAAACTTCGATATCCGCAACAATCAATCCAGCTTTTTCAATTGGTGTAGTAACTTCACTTAAACTTGGCGTATATCCACCTGGAAAAATATATTTTGTAATCCATGGATGAGGATCCCGGGGTGGATTTACTGATCCAATAGTATGTATAAGGGAAATTCCATCATCTTTGAGCATTTTTTCAACCTGAGAGAAAAATTTGCGATAAAATTTTCTGCCTACATGTTCAAACATTCCAACGCTAACTATTCTGTCAAATTTTTCATTAAGCTCTCTGTAGTCTATTAGCCTGAAGTTGAGTTGATTTTCAAGATTAAGCTCTTTTGCTTTTTTTTTACAATAATTATATTGATTCTCAGATAATGTTATTCCAGTCACTTCACAATTAGCACTTTTAGCTATATCAATTGCTAATGATCCCCAACCACAACCAATATCTAAAACTTTTTGATTTGGCTTAATGTTCAATTTTTTTATAATGTGTTGTATTTTGTTATTTTGAGCATTCTCTAATGTATCATCTTCATTTTTAAAATAAGCACATGAGTATTGTCTCTTTGGATCTAAAAATAAATCATATAAATCATCAGAAATATCATAGTGATGGGAAACATTCATTTTTGATTTCTTTATAAAATTAAAATTTGTTAGATATCTGTATGATCCTCTTAATCTATTTATTAAATAACTAAAGAAATTAAGATCTCCTCTTCCAAAATTCATAAGTGCAAGATCTAAAAAGTCTGTAAGACTTCCATTTTCAATTACAACTTCTCCATCTGTATATGCTTCACCAAAATAAAGATCAGGATGAAATAATAATTTATAATGCAGCTTTTTATTTAATATTTTTAGTTTAAGAGGATTTTCTTTTTTTGGATTTCCAATGATGTAACTTTTTGAATTTGCATCAATTAATATAAAACCATCTTTCTTAAAAACACTATTTAAAAATCTTGCAAGTTGCATATTAAGCTGCCAAAGATGACTCAGTTGAAAAATTTAACCTTTCCAAAGAAGTATTTAATTCTTCCGCCTCACCAGAATTTAAAATACTTAAAGGAGGTAATAGATTTTTGTAAGATGTATTATTTTTTCCAAAATATGTGTGAAGTCCCGATATTAAATTATATTTTTCAAAAGCACTTCTAACATCACATAATTTTTGGTTGGCTTTTTGCTCATTTCCATTTTGAAAATCATCATATACCTTTCTTGCCAATTCTGATGTTACATTGCAAGTTGCTGTAATAATACCTGAGCAACCTAGTTGAAGCCCTTTTAGTAATTTGGACTCTGATCCTGGTAAAACTGAAAAATTATCTATTTTTAATTTTTCAAATAAATTATATGAGCTATCTTTAACTCCAATAATATTATTTGGATATTTTGATACAAGTTTTTCCACACACTCAATACTAAATTTATAACCACATAATTTTTCAAAATTATAAAGAATTATTTCACTTTCAGGAATTGCTTCAGCTATTTTACTATAAAATTTTATTACATCTTTATCACCATACTTGTAATAAGCTGGAGGCATTATTAAAAACTTTTTAAAATTTAAAGATTTTGCAACACTCATTAAATTTATAGTTTCTCCTAATGAATTTAATCCAGTTCCAATAATATATTTCTCTTTATATTGGCTTTGTGCCAATTGATTTAAAAGACCTATTTTTTCCGAAACAGGAATTAACTGAGCCTGGCCAGTGCTTCCAAAAATTGCAGCTCCATGACAACCATTGTCTATCACCATTTCAGCATGTTTGACGGTTTTTTTAATATTTAATGTCAAATCATCATTTAAAATTGACATAGAAGCAGCATATATCCCACTAATTTTGCTCATATTGAAAATTTATATAAAAAAACTAATTAGTAAAGTTTATAAATTACTTGTGAAAATATTAGCAATTCAAAATAAAATGGGTATTGGTGATACAGTAATTTATCTTCCATTTATCAAGGGAATATCAAGAAAGTTTCAATCTCCAGTTAGTTTGCTCACAAAAACAAGCTCAAAAGCAGAGGAATTTTTAAATCAAACACCCTATATCGATCGAGTAATTTACCAAAAAAAAAATGATGGAATATTAGGCTCCATCAAATTAGCAGGAGAACTAAATAAATATAATTTTGAAAAAGTTTTTATTTTTAATTCCTCATTAAGATTTAATTTGATCTCAAGATTAGCAGGTATTAAAAAAATTTATCAATATCCCCTTTTTGAGAAAAAAAATCAGCATATCATTGGTGCTGCAAAAAAATTAATTAAGGATAATTTAGGTATTGATGTTAATGAAAATCCTGAAATTCAAATTAACAAAAACTTAATTAGAGAAGCATCTGAAAAGTTAAATATCAAACCAGATGAAATTAATATCCTGCTTGCTATTGGTGGCTCTGGACCAACAAAAAGAATTCCTGCAAAAACCTTTTTAGAATTTATGAAAAAAATTAAAAATATGAAAAAATGCAGATTTTTTCTAGCTACTGGTAAGGATGAAGGCGAACAGAAAATTTTAAATGAAATCTTAAATACTGAATTTAAAGACCAGTGTGTTGCATTAGACAACTATTCAATTAATGAAACTTTACCATTAATAAAAAATTGTAATATAGCAATTTGTAATGATACTAGCTTTGCACATTTATCATCAGCCCTTGGAGTTAAAACTATTACATTAATGGCTGACTCTCCTTTAATTTATGGATCTTATTCCACAAACATGTACCCAATTATACCTGACGGTGAGCAAATGGTCTCTCATAATACATTGGGTAAAGATAAAATAAATTCAGAAAAAATAGTCAGTAAATTTATATCAATAATATCTTAAGAAATATCTTGAAGAACAACTTCTTTAGCTTCATTTACTATAGTTGATAATCTTGCAGTCTCTGGAGAGACATCAGGATGAATTTTTTTTTGAATTTTTAAATAAGCTTTATTAACAATTTCTTTGGTAGGTTTTTTTGTAATATCTAAATTTAATATTTTATATGCTTCTGAAACAGATAATGTTGATGAGTTATTGCTCATAGATTGGTTAAAAGAAAATCTTCCAGAATTTCTTAAAGTTTTAATAAGTCTATAAAGTGAAAGCATTTGAATTAAGGACAAACCTTTAAGCTTTACTAGAGCTAGACTTGCTAATGTTAAGGGTAATGTTAGTAAAAATTTTCCTCCAATAGCAAATAATACCGCAAAAATCACTAATAGTAGAATTGATAGTAATCTTAGTCCTCTTGACATCTTATTAAGAGCAGCGTTAGAGAACCATCTTAATAAAAAATATAAAATAATTAAAATTATGAGTGTATAAATTATAATATTCATATATTTCCTAGATTAAATGAAAGTACCATATCTAAAAAAAAAACCAGAGATAAAATCTTGTCACAATGTCGAGTGGGAAGATAATTATAGCTGGATACATCAGAAAAATATCTTAGAAGTTTTAAAAGATAAATCTAAATTAGACCCTGAAGTAAAAAAATATTTAGATCAGGAAAATTCTTATGCTGAATATCATTTAAAAGACACTAAAAAATTACAAAAAAAATTATTTGCTGAAATCAAAGGAAGAATAAAATTAGATGATGAGTCTTTACCTTTCAAAGATCATACTTATGAATATTGGACAAAAACAACAGCTAAAGGAAATTATTCAATCAAACTTAGAAAAAAAATTGGAAAATATAAAGTTGAGGAAATTTGGAATGGCGATAAGGAAAAAGAACAGCTTAACACTGAGTACTTTGGTGTTGGTGACTTAGAGGTAAGTAACAATGATAAATATCTTGGTTATTCATTAGACCTTAAAGGTTATGAATATTATACTATTCGTATTAGGGATATAAAAACAAATAAAATTATTTCTAAGGAAATTACTGAAACATCTGGGGGTATCACTTTTAGTTTAGATGATAAATATATCTTTTACTCAAAACTAGATGAAAATCACAGAGCAAGAAAAATTTATAGACACGAGATAGGAAATTTCAAAGATGAAGATAAGTTAATTTTTGAAGAAAAAAGTGAGGCTTTTACAGTTAATATTGGATTAAGTTCAGACGAAAAGTATTATTTTATAAATACATCTGATCATAACACCTCAGAACAATATTATTTTAATGTAGATGAGTCAGACCCTCTTCCAAAACTTATAATGAAAAGAGATAGGGGTGTTCTATACTCAACAAACTCATGGGATGGTAAATTTTATAATCATACAAATAAAAATGCAGAAGATTTTAAAATTGACATAACAGATAGTTTAGAAAAACAAGTCTGGAAACCTTTTATTTTACCAAAGAAGGAGGTTTTAATAGGAGGTCTAACTTTTTTAAAGAATTGGATTATTAGATCTGAAACTTCTAACGCTTTAGATAAATTATTTGTTAGAAATATCTCTACAAATATTGAGCAAGAGTTAATATTTTCAGATGAAACTATATATGTTCCTGGAGTATCACTTATTCAAAGAGATAGAGATACAGATGAAGTTTATCTTGGATATTCTTCACCTAAAACACCTTCAAGAGTTTATAATTATAATTTATCAAATAAATCCAAAATTCTTGTTAAAGAGCAACAAATCCCATCAGGACACGATCCAAAAAATTATATTGTGGAAAGAGTGGAGTTCAAATCACATGATGGAAGATTAGTTCCTTTAACAATTACACGTCATAAAAAAACAAAAACAGATGGGTCTGCCAACTTACTCCTTTATGGTTATGGGTCTTATGGAAACTCTATGAGTCCAAGTTTTTCATCAACAAGATTAAGTTTGATAGATAGAGATATCATTTGGGCAACTGCCCATATAAGAGGTGGCATGGAAAAAGGAATGAAGTGGTGGAAAGAAGGAAAACTTACTAACAAAAAAAATACCTTTGAGGATTATATTCATGCGGGTAAGTATTTAATAGAAAATAACTATACCTCTAAAGGTAAAATCATCGGCATGGGTGGATCGGCAGGAGGATTACTTATGGGCGCAGTTGTAAATCAGTCTCCAGAATTATTTTTAGGCATTATCATGGCTGTACCTTTTGTTGACTCATTAACAACAAATCTAGATCATTCTTTACCTTTAACAATTGGAGAGTTTGATGAATTTGGCAACGCTAAAGATAATAAAGAACACTTTGATTATATTTTTTCCTACGCGCCCTACAACAATATAAAAAAAACAGATTATCCACATATTTTAATAACAACTAGCCTTAGCGATAACCGGGTTCTATTTGATGAGCCTGCAAAATTTACAGCAAAATTAAGAGAGTATAAAACTGATAATAATTTACTTTTATTAAAAACTGAAATGAATGCAGGTCATGGCGGCAAGTCTGGTAGAGATGGTGCAATTGAAGAAATTGCTGTTGACTATGCATTTGCATTAAAAATTACCAAAAAAATTTAATTTTTTTAATCTTGAAATATAAAAAGTAGTTCCTAAATAATATTTGTAGGTCGCCTAATGGGGCTTACTAAATATAAACTTGCTTAACAAAGGAGGATATAATGACAAGTAAGGATCTATCTATATTTAACTCACTTAGACCGTTTTCAATTGGATTTGACGATATGTTTGACCAATTTGAAAATATGCTGGGTAATGGAAATTTGACGATGCAGTCTAATTACCCACCTTACAACATTCGAAAAACAGGTAAAGACAACTATGCGATTGAGGTTGCATTAGCTGGCTTTAATAAAAAAGATGTTGAGGTTGAGTTTGAGGATAATTTATTAACAGTAAGAACTAAACAAGTTAATAAATCTGAGAACAGTGAAGTTGATGGAGAAATCATTCATAAAGGTATTTCTCAAAGACAATTCGCAAGATCATTTACTATTGCTGATGACGTAAAAGTAAACGGTGCTGAACTTAAGGATGGTCTTTTAACAATATCATGTGAAAGAATTGTTCCAGAACATAAAAAGAAAAAACTTATCGATATTAAATAAGTTTAACCTTGCTTGCGGGGATTTTTATCCTCGCAAGTTTGATTTAAAAACATCCGTTAGAAACAAAACCAACAACAATATTTTCTGAATTAATTTCAAATCTTCTCTCACAAGGTATCAAGTATTTTTTTGTGTTGTATACAAACTCAAAATTTCCTTTGGCATTCTTAAAATCCTCATCAGGTTTTCCTAATTCCATTTGAAGCTTGCTTGCAGGCTTTCCAATAAATTCACTTAATTTTTCGTTTTCTTTTTCGACAATAGCATCAGTTTTTTGCTTCACTGTTTGACATCCAGATAAAAGAAAAAAAGTTGATAAAATTACTAAAATTATTTTAATTCTCATGAGATTGAATTAGCACTCAATTGTGTCAAAAGATTAGCCTTCAAGTTGAAAACTATTCATTTTATATAAAAAAATTACTTTTTTTAAGGTATTTAATTGTACTAATTATTGATTCTAATTAATTTTAATTTATCAGATGAATACAAAACTCAAGGTATCTAAAGTCTCAAAAATTTACCCAGGTTGTATAGCAAACGATAATGTATCTTTAAATTTTGAAAGTGGAAAAATTTATGCCTTGTTAGGAGAGAATGGTGCGGGAAAGTCTACTTTAGTAAAAATATTATCAGGCGTAATTAATCCTGATGAAGGTCAAATTTTCTTAAACAATAAACTCCTTAAACTTACTTCACCCAAAGATGCCAAAAATAATAATATAGGAATGGTTTTTCAACATTTTAATCTTTTTGAAACACTGACAGTTTTTGAAAATTTAAGTATCGATAGTGAAAAAAATAATAATCAATTAAGAATTCTAGTAAATAATATCTTAAAAAAATATAATTTCAAAATTGACTTAGATGTTCCAATTTTAAATCTTTCTGCAGGTCAAAAACAGAAGGTTGAAATTGTAAGATGTCTGATAAGAAATCCAAAAGTGTTAATAATGGATGAGCCTACCTCCGTTTTAACAGAGCAAGAAACTGAAGATCTATTTTTGTCTTTAAAGAAATTTTCAAAAGAAGGAATTTTAATTATTTATATTACTCACAAGTTGAAAGAAGTATTATCATTATGTGATGAAGTTGCAGTAATGAGAAAAGGCAAAGTTGTATCTATCAGTAGAACAATTGACGAAAAACTATCAAGTTTAGCAAATAAAATGATTGGTGAAAAATTAGAAAAAATAAAAAAAGTAACTTCAAATAATTTAAATAGAGAAGAAATCTTGAAGGTTTCTAGGCTTAATTTTAATAGTGATGATCCATACGAAGTTAATTTAATGGATATAAATTTTACTCTTAATAAAGGAGAATGCCTTGGTATAGCAGGTATATCGGGAAACGGCCAAAATGAATTATTTCAAATTTTAAGTGGTGAGACACTATCAAATAATGGTTCTATTAAGTTTAGAAGTAAAGAAATTAGTAAATTAAACCCGAAGGAAAGAAGAGAATATTTAATGGCCTTTTCACCTGAAGATCGAATATCCCAAGCAGCTGTTCCTTCTTTAAAAATTTATGAAAACGTAGCACTGAATAATTTTAAAACTTCTAATTTTTTTGAAAGAGGTCTTTTTAATGAAAGAAAAATTAAAGATCACTCAAAAAAAATTCTATCAAATTTTTCAATAAATACAGATAATGTTAACCTTAAAAGTCAATTTTTATCTGGTGGAAACCTTCAAAAATTAATTTTAGGGAGAGAATTAATTACATCACCAGAGTTATTAATATGTTTTAATCCAACCTGGGGTCTAGATGTCGGTGCAATAAATTATATTCACCAAACACTTATAAAAATAAATGAGCAAGGAAAATCTATAATCCTTATTTCAACAGACAATGATGAGCTTCTACAGCTTAGTGATAGAATTTCTGTAATAAACAGAGGAAAGCTCTCAAAAATAATGAGTGCTGAAGAGGTCAATCCTGAAAAGTTAGGACTTTTAATGGGTGGAGGTTTAGTTGATTAAAATTGAAAGACGTGATGAAACTTCAAATATAATTTATTTTTTAACCCCTGTTCTTGCAATTTTTTTGACCTTAATAACGGGGGCAATTATATTTTATCTACTTGGTTTTAAACCTTTAGAAGCTCTAAAATTTTTTTTTATTACACCTATTTCAGATTTATATGGTCTAAGTGAGCTTCTTGTAAAAGCAACCCCACTTTGTTTGATAGCTATCGGTCTATCTTTTTGTTTTAAAAGTAATAACTGGAATATTGGAGCAGAGGGACAATTAACATTTGGGGGAATAGTTGGTGGAGGTGTTGCCTTGTTATTTTATAATCATCAGGGTTTTTATGTTTTACCTTTAATAATCCTGGCTGGCGCAATCGGTGGAATGGTATTTGCCATGATACCTGCAATTTTAAAAATTTATTTTAACACTAATGAAATATTGGTTAGCTTGATGCTTGTTTATGTATCTAAACTATTATTAGATTATCTTGTCGTTGGTCCTTGGAGTAACCCAGAGGGTTTTAACTTTCCTGAGACAAGACAATTTAGTGACTCTGCTAGATTGCCTATTTTATTTGAAGGTCTTCGAATTCATACTGGAATTTTTATTGCTCTCATTAGTGTTTTTTTAGCTTGGGTTGTTTTATTTAAAACCTATTTGGGTTTTCAAATTAAAGTTTCAGGATTAAGTTTAAAGACAGCAAAATATGCAGGTTTTAAAGGTAAAACAATGATACTACTAGTATTTATGGTTAGCGGTGCGTGTGCTGGTCTTGCAGGAGTTGGCGAAATCACCGGTCCTATTGGACAGCTACACAGAATGATTTCACCTGAATATGGATTTACAGCAATAATTGTTGCTTTTTTAGGTCGTCTTAATCCAATCGGTATTGTATTTGCATCTTTAATTGTAGCGCTAACTTACTTAGGTGCTGAAACTGCACAAATATTTTTACAAGTGCCAAAGTACACAGGACAAGTATTTCAAGGAATGATATTATTTTTTCTTCTTGCATCTGATTTCTTACTTTTTTTTAGAATAAAATTTTTAGGATTTAAAAAATATGAATATTGATATTAATTTTCTTGGAGTTCTAATTGGGGCTATTATGGCATCCTCTGTTCCTCTGATACTTGCAGCCTCAGGAGAGCTTATAACAGAGAGATCTGGCGTATTAAATTTAGGTGTTGAAGGAATGATGATCATAGGTGCAATTTCAGGTTTTGCATTAATGATAATCACTGACAATCTATTTTTAGCAATAATTGGATCTATGCTTTCTGGTTTGTTATTATCTTTTATATTTGGATTTCTCACTCAATCACTTTTAACAAATCATGTAGCGACAGGACTTGCTCTTACCATTTTTGGTATTGGTTTGTCTGCAATGATTGGGAAAGATTTCGTAGGAATACCTGGAAAGGAATTTCCTTTGTTGTTTGTAAATCTTAAAGAAGCAATCCCTTTGTTTGGGCCTATTTTTTTTGGACATTCAATCGTTTTTTATTTTGCGTTCTTACTTCCTTTTGGAACTAACTATTTTTTAAAGAAAACTAAAATTGGCTTGATTGTAAGAGCGGTGGGAGATTCCCCTGTATCTGCAGCTAATCAAGGTATTAACGTCTTATTAGTTAGGTATTGTTGTATTCTTTATGGAGGAGCAATGTGTGGCTTGGGAGGGGCTTACCTATCACTTATTTATACTCCTCAGTGGATTGAAAACATGACTGCTGGTAGAGGCTGGATAGCACTAGCATTGGTAGTTTTTGCAACATGGAGTCCTCTTAAAGTTTTAGTTGGGGCAATAATATTTGGAGGTATAACTATTCTTCAGCTACATATGCAGGCTATGGGGATAAGAATTCCAGTTCAATTTTTAAGTGCATTACCATATATAATGACAATTGTTGTTTTGGTAATAATTTCTCGTGACAGTAGAAAAATAAAACTTAATACTCCTACTTCATTGGGGCAAATCTTCTATAAGGAAAAGTGATGTTAGCTATTCCAAAATAAATATTTTTTTTTTAAAAAATTTGTTTAGGCTAAAGAATCATTAATTTAAAATTTAAAGGGGAAATAAAATGTATAAATATTTTTTAAGATTATTAGCATCAGTGTTACTTTTACTTGGATTTAGCATGAGCGCTAATGCTGAATTTAAGGTTGGATTTGTTTATGTTGGTCCAACAGGAGACCATGGTTGGACATACCAACATGATGAGGGAAGAAAAGCAGTTGAAGCTGCTGGAATAAAAACTACTTATGTGGAAAGTGTTCCAGAGGGCGCTGATGCTGAGAGAGTGATTAGACAATTAGCTCAATCTGGTCATGATCTTATTTTCACAACAAGTTTTGGATATATGGATCCGACCAATAAAGTAGCTAAAGATTTTCCAAATGTAAAATTTGAGCACGCTACTGGTTATAAAAGAGAGCACTCAAATGTCTCCACATATTCTGCGAGATTTTATGAAGGCAGAACTCTTTTAGGACACATGGCTGGAAAAATGACGAAAACAAACGTCATTGGATATATTGCATCTTTCCCAATTCCTGAAGTTATAAGGGGGATAAATGCAATGACTTTAGCGGCTCAAAAAGTCAATCCCAATATTAAAACGAAAATTGTTTGGGTTTTTACTTGGTATGATCCAGGAAAAGAGTCTGAGGCAGCACAAGCTTTAATAGATCAGGGAGCAGATATTATAATGCAACACACTGACAGTACCGCACCAGTTCAAGTAGCGGAAAAAGCCGGTGTTTGGTCTTTTGGACAGGCTAGTGATATGCAAAGGTTTGCACCAAAATCAATTTTAACATCTATAATTGATGATTGGGCACCATATTATGTTGAAAGATCTATTGCAGCAAGAGATGGTACATGGAAACAACAAGATACCTGGCATGGATTAAATGAGGGGATGGTAGCAATGGCTCCTTATAATTCTGCAATGGGAAGTGAGTTAGTTAAGGAAGTGGAAAAACTACAAAAAGAACTAGCTTCTGGTAAAGCTCATTCATTTACAGGTCCAATATATGATCAAAAAGGCAATCTACTTGTTGCAGAAGGTAAAGTTGCAGATGATGGAATGTTGGCAGGCATGAGCGTATATGTCAAAGGAGTTGAAGGAGATATTCCAAAATAATAATTTTATAAGAAATAAAAGGTCAGCTTTAACTGGCCTTTTATTTTAAGTGTTTTTTATTTAATCCATCAATATCAATTTCATCGTAATATTCATAAGGTTGAACAATCCATGGATCACCATCTAATAATACTGGACAATAATCCGGTTTGAATATAGAAGATTTTTTCTTCCACAAACATGCTGTCCTAATCTCTTTTATATGACTTTTAATAGGCTGATATTGGTTAAGCCAATCAATACTTTTATTTAATGTTAAGCCTGTATCAGATAAATCATCAACTAATAGTATATTTTTGAAATCTTCATTTTTTGCAATTGCACTCATGTCTCTTGCAAAAATTAATTCACCTTGTTGATCTTCAACAGTTTCTCCAGAATAGCTTTGAATTACAACATAGGCTGTAGGAACTTTAAAAATTCTAGATAAAATATCAATTATTGGTGCAGCACCTCTCATAATACCTACAAGTACAGAAGGAGTGTAGTTTTGGTGTATTTGTAGTGCTAATTTTTCAACAGTGCTTGTATACTCTTTGAAAGAAATTATTAATTTATCAGCCATGAAATTTATTATCACAACTAAAATTATTTAAAAGGAGAAATCATGAAAGCTTACTGGATAAGTGTTTATAAAGAAGTTGAAAACCAAGAAAATTTAAAAAAATATGCTCAGGTGGTTACCCCAATAATAAAAAGCTTTGGCGGAATACCTCTTGTGAGAGGTGGAAAACACATAACGTATGATGGAGATGATTTTGTAAGAACAGTTATCTGGGAATTTCCAAGTTATGAAAAAGCTATAGAATGTCATAATTCCAAAGAATATTTAGATGGTTGGAATATTGCAAAAAGTACAACCACAAGACATATGCAAATAGTAGAAGGTTTTAGTATTGAATAGGCTCTGGATCAATACTTCGCCATAAATACCAGGTTGCAACTGAGCAATAAGGTGAGAATTTTTTATTCAATAATTTAACAAAATATTCAGGTGGCAAATATTTTTTGTTATAATTTTTTGAAATAGCTCTTAATAAACCAATATCTTGTATTGGCCAAATATTTGGTCGATTGTAAGTAAATAATAAGATCATTTCTGCAGACCATCGTCCAATTTGTCTTAATTCAGATAAATAAATTATAGCCTCCTCGTCTGACATTTTAGAAATAAGTTTTGGATTAAATGTTTTATCAATAACTTGTTTGGCTAAACTTTTAATACCTTTTACCTTTTGCCTACTTAGACCACAGCTTTTAAGTTGGGAGGTTGTTAATTTATTTACTATCTTTGCAGTAATTTTATTTTTACATTTTTTTTTAAATTTTAAAAAAACTGCATTAGCAGCAGCAACACTAATTTGTTGGCCAATAATGCTCTTACATAATGAGAAAAAAACATCTTTTCTGGAGGTCAAGATCGTCTCTGATGGAGACTTATACTTTTTTATCAAAGCAAACATAGTTTTATCCTTCTTGGATAAATATTTTTTTGCTGCGTTCCAATATCGCGGTGAATTACTCATGTTGTGAAACTGACAGTCTATTCTTTAAAGTCATTTCTCTTCTAAAAATTATAAATGAGGATAATATTACTAATATAGCTCCCATTAATGTTTTTAATGTTGGAACTTCACTCCAAATAAAATATCCAAATATTATAGCAAATACTAAAGCTAAATATTTCAGGGGTGTGACTAAACTTACTTCAGAATACTTATAAGATTGAGACAACCATAAATTTGCTAAACCGCCTAAAATTCCTACCATAGACAATAGAAATAAATCAAAAAAATTAGGCATAATCCACCCCTGAAAAAAAGACAATAGACCCAAGATTGCTATAGAAAAAGAAAAGAAAAAACTTATCAGCCATACTGGTTCTGTTGTTGATAATTTTCTTATTGCTATAGCAACATATGATAATCCTAGACAAAAAATTATTGGATAAATGTAATAAAAATTTAAAGAACTAAAACCTGGTTCTGTAATGACAATTATTCCAACAAAACCTACCAATACAGCTAACCATCTATATAAACCAACTTTTTCTTTTAATAAAAAAATTGAGAAAATTGTTGTAAATATCGGTGCTGCAAATGTAATACTTACTACTGTAGCTAATGGCAAATTTCTTAAAGCTATAAAAATTGAAACTAAAGCAATTAAGCCTGATAAGCATCTCTTAAAATGAAGAAAAGGCCTCGTTGTTTTGTAAAAATCTAAAAATCTATCTTTAGGAATAAGAAATAGAATTGGGATTATTCCAAAAAAGCCTCTGAAAAATAAAACTTGTCCAACAGGATATGCATCAGACCACTTTACTAGTACATCCATTAGTGAGAAGGCGCATACAGAAATGAACATGTAGAAAAAGCCTAATTGATTTTTTGACAGCATAGGGATAACTTTAAATTAATTAGGTTAATTATCAATGGAAATAGCAATTTTAGGGTTAGGATGTTTTTGGGGACCAGAAATTAAGTTTAGTAAACTTGATGGAGTTATTAAAACCGAAGTTGGATATTGTGGTGGTCATAATGCAGAAACAACTTACAAAGAAGTGTGTACTGGCTCAACAAATCATGCAGAAGTGGTTAAATTAGATTTCGATCCAAAAATAATATCTTACAATGAAATCCTTGAATTTTTTTTTAAAATTCACGACCCAACAACTCTTAATTCTCAAGGTCCGGATTTTGGAACACAATATAGAAGTGAAATTTTCTATTTAAATGACAACCAGAAAATAATTGCAGAAAATATCATAAATAAAGAAAACGAGAGACTTTCTGGTAAAGTTGTAACTAAATTATCACAAGTAAAAAACTATTGTGTAGCTGAAGAATATCACCAAAGATATTTAGAAAAAAGATAGAATGTCTTTAGTGAATATAAATTGGTTAGAAGAAAATATTAATCAAGTAAAAGTTATAGATTGTTCTTGGCATATGCCAGCTGAAAAAAGAAATGCACAAGAAGAATTTAAAAATGAGCATATTCCAAATGCAATTTTTTTTGATTTAGACAAGAATTCTAAACATAATACAGATCTTCCACATATGTTACCAACCTTAGAGAAGTGGAATGAAATAGTTTCTAATTTAGGAATTTCAAAAGATGATCAAATAGTTATTTATGATAACTCTAATGTAATAAGTTCTTGTAGATGTTGGTATAACTTTATTTATTTTGGACATGATCCAAAGCTTGTTAGTGTGCTAAATGGTGGATTTAGAAAATGGAAACAAGAAGGTAAAAAGATGTCCAATGAAGTTGTTAAATTTTCAAAAACAAAATATGAAGGCCTAGAATTAATTTCTTTGGTGAAAGACAAATATAAGATTGATTTAAATATTTCAGAAAAAGAGTTTGTTGTTGTTGATGCAAGAAGTAAAGAAAGATTTGAGGGAAAAGTACCCGATCCAAGAAAAAATGTTAGAAGTGGATCTATACCTAATTCTATTTGTTTGCCATTCGTAGAGGTTATAAACAAAGATTTTTCATTTAAAAATAAGGAGGAGTTAAAAAATTTGTTTGAAAATACATTAAGAAATCCAATGGATAAACCCGTCTTTTCATGTGGGTCTGGTGTTACTGCTTGTGTTTTAGCCCTTGCATATTCTTTAGTAAACGCTAATTATTTGCCTGTCATATATGATGGTTCGTGGGCTGAGTATGGCAAAATCTAAGATATGAAAAGATCTACAAAAATAACAAGTATAATAATTATATTTTTTCTAATCATTACAACTGTAATTGTTGGAAGAACTATGATTGGAAATCATTTTAAAAAAAAATTTAGTAAAAGACCTCCACCAGGAATAATTGTTACAGCAGCTAAAGAAAGAATATTCGAAAATATTATAAGTACTTATGGAACAGCTGCTCCAGTTCAGACTCAATCATTTAAAGTTGAAAAATATGAAATTCTTAAACCTATTAATTACAATCAAAAAGTGAGGAAAGGTGATGTTATTGCTAATCTTAAAAATAGAAAAATTATAGCTCAATTTGATGGAATTATTGGAAAAAGAGAATTTTCTGAAGATTTAGAAGTTTCAAAATCATCAATTCTTATAAATCTAGAAGACACTAGCTCAATTTATTGTGATGTAGACATACCAGAAATATTTGTTCCATTTATTAAAGTTGGTTTGCCTGTAGACATAAAATTTTCTGGTTATAAAGACAAAATATATAGAGGAAATGTCGACTCTTATGCAAGCAGAATAAGTGAGGAAACAAGATCTTTGGCTACTAGAATTAAGATGGATAATATTTCAGGTGAAATACTCCCAGGTTCATTTTTAGAAATATCAATTAAATATGATGTTAGAGAAAGTTTAAGTATTCCAGATACAAGTACAATTGTTGAAGGTGAAAATGTCTTTATTTATAAAGTTGATGAGAAAAATAAAGCATTGAAAACAAAAATTACTACCGGTGATCGATACATAGGATTTGTAGAAGTTTTAAATGGTCTAAATATTGGTGATAAAATTGTTGCTGAAGGTACAAAGAAAGTAAGACCTAATCTAACCATCAGACCAATAGAAAAAGGCTCCAAAAAAAAACAAGGAAATTCTAATTGGGGCAAAAAAGATAAATCTAAAAAAGAAGAAGCAAAAAAAGAAAAGTTAAGTTGGTTAAAAAAATTAAATATATTTAAAAAATCTAAAGACTAATAATTAAATGTATATCACTGAAGTTAGCATAAAAAGACCTGTAGTTGCTTGGGTAATGTCATTAATATTAATTATTTTTGGTGTCTTTGTTTTTGCAGAATTACCAGTAAGGGAATTACCAGATGGTATACAGCCACCAGTTGTTCAAGTACAAACAGAATATAAATCTGCTTCAGCAGAAATTGTTGATGAAGAAATAACTCAAAAAATTGAAGATGTTATTGGTGGAGCAGAAGGAATAAAAAATATAGACTCAAGTTCACTCAGTGGAAGAAGTAGAATAAATATTCAATTTAATACAGACATAGATTTAGATGATGCTGCAAACGATATTCGGGAAAGGGTATCCAGAGTAGTCGATAATCTACCTAGTGAGTCAAGTCCTCCACAAATATTGAAACAAGCCGCAGGATTTACAACTACAATGTGGGTAGGCCTATCATCCCCGACCTGGAGTGATCTAGAACTGGGAGATTATGCAGAAAGATATCTTATAGATGCTTTTTCGAGTGTACCTAACGTTGGAAGAATAAGAGTTGGTGGATTAAGAGAGTTAAGTGTTAGAGTTTGGATAGATCCAATTAAATTAGCCTCGAATAACCTTACTATTCAAGAGGTTGAAAGAGCATTTAGGAATGAGAATGTTAATCTTCCAGCAGGTACTTTAGAGGCAAACAATAAAGATCTAACTCTTAATATTGATAAATCTTATTCTAATATTGAAAGCATCAAACAATTACCTTTAAAAAAAGACAAGGATAAAGTTATTATCTTATCAGATGTTGCCAATGTTGAATTAGGTCCAGTATCAGAAAAAACTTTATTTAAAGCTCAAAGAAAAAATGCAATAAATTTAAAAACTGTAGGGATTGGAATTTATGCTAAGAGTGGTGCTTCTACAGTTGAGCTTTCAAATCAAATTAAAGAGAAAATAAAAGAATTAAA
>CACAYA010000017.1 GCA_902536575.1 uncultured Pelagibacteraceae bacterium
GAACAAAATACTGAACAAGTTTTAAAAAAGAATATCGATAATCTCAATCTTGATTACAAAATCTTCACTACACAATTTGATGAAATTGTAAAAGCAGAAAACCTAGAAAATTCAGAGGAGGCAAATAAATTGAGAAAGAGTCTAGACCAGCAATTAATAGGTTTTCAAGATGTTATTACAAAACTCGCTAATAAATTACAAAGACAGTTACTAGCAAAACAAAATAGAGCATGGGAATTTGATTTAGAGGAGGGATTGCTTGATAGTTCAAAACTACCACGAATAATAATGGATCCTTACAACTCCTTATCATTTAAAAAAGAAAAAGATTTAGATTTTAAAGATACCGTTGTTACATTGTTAATAGATAACTCGGGGTCTATGAGAGGAAGACCAATTACTATAGCTGCAATTTGTGCTGATATTTTATCTAGAACTCTTGAGAGGTGCTCTGTCAAAGTTGAAATTTTAGGTTTTACAACTAAAAACTGGAAAGGCGGTCAATCAAGAGAATTGTGGGCTAAAAGCGCAAAGCCAAAAACTCCAGGAAGATTAAATGATTTAAGACATATAATTTATAAAGGTGCAGATACTCATTGGAGACAAGCTAAAAATAATTTAGGACTAATGCTCAAAGAGGGTTTACTAAAGGAAAATATTGATGGAGAAGCAATTTCTTGGGCTTACAGTAGAATAAAAAAAAGAAAAGAGGAAAGAAAAATTTTAATGGTTATTTCTGATGGTGCCCCCGTTGATGACTCAACTCTTTCTGTAAACTCTGGTGATTTTCTAGAAAAGCATCTTAAAAAAATTGTTAAATATACTGAAAATAAGTCTGATATAGAAATATTAGCAATAGGAATTGGACATGATGTATCTAGATATTACGATAAAGCAATTAAAATTACTGATGTTAATGAATTGGGAGATGTAATGATTTCACAATTAAGTTCTCTTTTTGAAACAAAAAAAAATGCCATCAGATATTAAATAAGTCTGAGTTCTTCCAATGAATTAAAACTTCTGCTCCACCTCTAGTTTTAGAGTTTCTAAAATTTAATGATGCAAAGTTTTTTTCTAATAAGGTTTTTCCTATAAATAATCCAAGTCCTAAACCTGTTTTTGATTTATCTTGAGGGTTAGTAGTTTTTAAGTAAGGTTCACCAATTTTAGATATAATATCTCTAGGATAGCCATCTCCATCGTCTTCAATTATTATTTCTGTCGTTTTACTATCACTCTTTAAATTTATAAAAATTTTTTCTTTTGAGAACTTGTTAGCATTACCTATAAAATTTCTTAATCCATAAACGATCTCGATAGATTTAGTTATTTTTTTGGGATTGGAGTCCTGATCAAAATTGAATATAAAATTTTTCTTAGTTATTTCTTTAAAAGAAAGAATAATTTCAGATAAATATTCTCTTATCGTTATATCCTTATCTATAAAGTCGTCTTCTTCAACCGGATTAAGACTTAATCTTTTTAGAATTTCATTACACCTTTCCACCTGACTATTTAATAACTCTATGTCTTTCTCAAATTCTTTCTTATTCTTTAATTGTTTGGCCAAATCTTGAGTAATTATTTTAATTGTTGAAAGTGGAGTGCCAAGGGAATGTGCTGCTGCTGCTGCTTGACCACCTAAAGATAATAATTCGTGTTCTTTTGCCATTACTTCCTCCATCTTAGATAAAGCATCCTTTCTCAAACGTGATTGTGAGCCAAATGTCATTGCAAAATAATTCAAAAAAACTAAGGCAATAATTAATGCAACTGGTATAGAAAAATAATAATAAGGGCTTACATGAAAATGGTCACTTAAAGGTGCAGGTAACTCTTTGGAATTAAAAGTCAAAAATAAAATCAAAACAGCAGTCAAAATTACTAATAATGAATTAGTTTTGAAACTCAGGTTAGAAGATGAGAATACACTTGGAATTAATAAAAAAATAACAAATGGGTTTGCAATACCGCCTGTCAAGTAAAGTAAAGAACCCAGTTGTATTATATCAATAAGCAAAAAGGTAAATGCTGATCTATCTGATAGTTGAGTTTTTTTATAAACATAAATTAAATATAAATTAGTTAAGATCCCTAGTATGATTATTAAATTTGATAAAATAAAATCAAAATTAAAATTTAAAATTAGATATACAAAGTTTACAGAAACTAGTTGTCCGATAATTCCTATCCATCTTAATGTTATATAGGTTGATTTTTTAAAAGAGTATTGTTTCGAAGTTTCAAAAAACTTCATTTTTATATATCAAGATTCTGAACATTAATTGCATTAGAAACAATAAAATCCTTTCTTAGTGCAACATCGTTACCCATAAGTGTATGTATTAAACTTTGGTCTTTTTTAAAATCTTTTGAATATTGCACTTGAAGCAAATTTCTAGTTTCTGGATTAAGTGTAGTACTCCATAATTCCTCAGGATTCATTTCTCCCAAACCTTTAAATCTTTGGATATTCATTTTAGACTTTTCCAATTCTAAAGCTTTTGTAAATTCTTTAGTTCCTTTTTTTATTTTCTTAATTTCTTTTTTATTATTTAAAATATAATCTTCTAATTCTTTTTCATCCTTTATATAAATACCTTTGGCACCTTTATTTATTTTAAATAACGGTGGTTGAGCTAAATATATATTCCCATTTTCAATTAATTTATTAAATGGCTCGTTATTAAAAAAGGTTAACAGTAAAGCTCTAATATGTGAACCATCAACATCCGCATCCGTCATAATTATTATTTTACCGTATCTTAAATCTTTTAGATCTATTTCTTCTGCTTTCGGATCTAACCCTAATGCATTGATTAATGTCACTATCTCATTTGAAGATATCATTTTTGACAAAGCCTTAGTCCTTTTGTCTGATCCATTTCCATTACCATTTTTTTTAATTGTAAAATCCTCAACATAAGTATTCAAAATCTTTCCTCTAAGAGGTAAAACAGCTTGATTTGACCTATTTCTTCCTTGCTTTGCTGAACCACCTGCTGAATCTCCCTCAACAATAAACAATTCTGTACCTTCTTGTTTTCCTATCTGGCAATCTGCTAATTTTCCTGGAAGACCACTCAATTCAAGAGCTCCTTTTCTTCTAACGTTTTCTCTTGCTTTTCTGGCTACATCTCTTGCCATAGCTGCTTGAATAATCTTAGCTAAAATTATTTTTGCAATAGTTGGATTTTGATCAAACCATATAGATAATTTTTCGTTTACTATCGTCTCTACAATCATTCTCACTTCGGAAGAAACTAACTTATCTTTAGTTTGAGATGAAAATTTTGGATCAGGAATTTTAGTCGATAAAACGCATGTTAAGCCTTCTTTTATATCGTCTCCAGAAATAGCTAATTTGTTCTTCTTTAACAAATTATGCTCATTTGCATATTTGTTAACAACTCTAGTTAATGCGCTTCTAAATCCTAATAGATGTGTACCACCGTCTCTTTGATAAATATTATTTGTATATGGAAAAATTTCTTCACCATAACCAGCATTCCATTTCAGTGAACACTCAATTTCGATATTATTCTTTTTTCCTTCTATATAAATAGGTTTTCTAAATAAATCATTTCCATTTTTATTTTGCAATGTTTCTCTTTTTTTATCTAAAAAATCGACAAACTCTATTACACCTCCATCAAACTTAAATTCAGAAATTTTTTCTTTTTTTAAACTGGCATCAACAAAAATAATTTTAATCCCTTTGTTTAAGAATGCTAACTCTCTCATTTTTTTAATTAAAATATTGGCATTAAATTTAACTGAAGAAAAAATTTCAGTAGAAGGTAAAAAAGTAATTTTAGTCCCAGATTGCTTTGATTTTCCAATTGCTTTTAACGGTGTTTTTGCCTCACCATTTTCAAACTCTATGAAATATTTTTTATTTTCTCTATTAATCTCTAGTTGCAATTTTTTAGAAAGTGCATTTACAACCGAAACACCAACCCCATGTAACCCACCCGATACTTTATATGAATTATGGTCAAATTTCCCTCCTGCATGAAGCTGTGTCATAATAACTTCTGCTGCAGATTTTTTTTCAGTTTTGTGAATATCTACAGGTATTCCCCTGCCATCGTCACTAACCGTAATTGTTCCATCAGTATTAATTCTAACATTTATATTTTTACAATAACCTGCTAAAGCTTCATCTATAGAATTATCTACAACTTCATAGACCATGTGGTGAAGTCCAGTGCCATCGTCAGTGTCACCAATATACATCCCTGGTCTTTTTCTTACAGCCTCTAAACCCTTTAAAACTTTGATGGAGTCTGCCTGATATGTATTTTTATTTGTCATTTTTAGTATTTGGAAAGAGGTAAATTATAACATTTTTTAAAAAAAATGCTGATTTATCTTTACAAAAAAAATAATAAAAGCACGAATCAGCGTTGATAATTAAGGCTTATTTGTTGGCGGAGAGAATGGGATTCGAACCCATGAAAGGATTGCTCCTTTACACGCTTTCCAAGCGTGCGCCTTCAACCACTCGGCCATCTCTCCACTTACTTTTCTTTAGAAATTTTAAGAACACCAATAAAAGCCTCTTGAGGTATTTCAACTCGTCCAAATTGTTTTGATCTAGCCTTTCCCTTTTTTTGTTTTTCTAATAGTTTTCTTTTTCTATCTGTAGCTCCTCCACCATGAATTTTTGTCAAAACATCCTTTTTAAAACCCTTAATAGTTTCTCTTGCAATAATTTTTCCACCAATTGCAGCTTGGACAGGGATCATAAAATTATGTCTTGGTATAAGATCTTTTAGTTTTTCACAAACCTCTCTACCAGTTTTTTGTGCAAAATCTTTATGTATCATCATTGCTAAAGCATCAACAGGCTCAGCATTTACTAAGATACCTAATTTAACTAAATCACCTTCTCGATGTTCTATTATTTCATAATCAAAACTGGCATAGCCGCTCGTCATTGATTTAAGACGATCATTAAAATCAAAAACTACTTCATTTAAAGGAATCTCATAATTTACAACTGCTCTATTTCCTGAGTAACTTAAATTTGTTTGTATTCCTCTTTTATCCTGACACATTTTGATTATAGATCCTAAATACTTATCTGGAGTTATAATTGTAGCTTTAATCCAAGGCTCTTCTATCATTTTTATTAAAGTTGGCTCCGGCAAACTGGACGGATTTTGCAAATCTACTATAGTTCCATTATTAAGATGCACTTTGTAGACAACTCCTGGAGTAGTGGTTAATAAGTTTACATCAAATTCTCTCTCTAATCTTTCAGTCACTATTTCAAGATGCAACAAGCCCAAAAAACCACACCTGAAACCTAAACCTAGAGCTGAGGATGACTCAGGTTCAAATGAAAAACTCGAATCATTTAATTGAAGTTTAGCCAATCCATCTTTTAATTTTTGGTACTCTGAACTATCAACAGGAAACAAACCACAAAATACGACTGGCTTGCTAGGTTTAAATCCTGGTAGAGCAACCTTTAACGGTTTTGTTGCATCACAAATAGTATCACCAACTTTTGTCTCTGAGAGGACTTTAATCCCTGTTGTTATAAAACCTATTTCACCTGTATTTAATTCGTTTATATCTGTTGGTTTAGGTGTGAAAACTCCAACTTTTTCTACAATATATTCTTGGTTGGTTGACATCATTTTAATTTTCATATTTTTTGACATTTTACCATCAATCACTCTAACTAAAATTACCACACCTAAATAAGTGTCGTACCAACTATCAACAAGTAAACATTTTAAATTTGATGTAGTTTCTCCCTTAGGTGCAGGTAAGATAGTTATTATTTGCTCTAAGATGTCTTCTATACCTTCTCCCGTTTTACCAGAACATGGAACAGCATTTTCAGTATCGATACCAATAACATCCTCAATTTGTTTTTTTGTTTTTTCTAAATCAGATGCAGGTAAATCAACTTTATTTAATACTGGAACAATTTCATGGTTTGTATCTAAAGCCTGATAAACATTTGCTAAGGTCTGCGCTTCAACGCCTTGTGTACTATCAACAATAAGAATTGAACCCTCACATGCGTAAAGTGACCTACTTACCTCATAGCTAAAATCTACATGACCAGGTGTATCTATGATGTTTAAAATATATTCTTTACCATCTTTTGCTTTATAATTTAATTTTACTGTTTGAGCTTTTATTGTAATTCCTCTTTCCCTTTCAATATCCATTGAATCAAGAACTTGAGCTTTCATCTCACGTTCTGTTAATCCTCCACAACTATGAATTATTCGATCAGCTATAGTAGATTTTCCATGATCAATATGTGCAATAATTGCGAAATTTCTTATGTTATAAATTGCACTGGACATTTAGGATCTAATTTGTGCACCTGACTTAGTTTCCACAGTTGAAATTATTAGTTTATTAATTTTTTCAAGATCACTTTCTTCTAATGTTTTCTCCGAAGATTGAATAGTTACATTGACAGCAATAGACTTTTTGTCTTTAGGAATATTCTCACCTTCATAAACATCAAAAATTTTAACTGTCTTAATTAAACTTTGATCAATAGAGGATATTATATCTATTAAATCTTGAGCTTTAAAATGTTTATCAACTACAAAAGCAAAGTCTCTATCTGATTTTTGGTAGTCAGAAAATTGAAATTTTGATTTTGAGTCTTTGAGTTTAAGTTTTTTATCTTTTAAGTAATCTAAATAAATCTCAAAGCCAACCAATGCCTCAGTTTTTATATCAAGTTTTTTTATAATGTTTGGATGAATTTCCCCAAAATAAGCCACTGGATCAATATCGTCTTTATCTAGATACACAGAGCCAGATTTACCAGGATGATAATAAGAAGGAGATTTTTCTCTTATAAATAAACTTTGTCTATCATATCCAGCTTCGATTAAGGTCTGAATTGTATCTTTTTTTTGCATCAAAAACATCAACCAATCTGTTTTGTTCATTCCAGTTTAATCTTGATATCTTTCCTGATTTTATCCCACCGATCACTGTTAATTGTTCTCCAGGTTTGTTGTCTTTAAAGATTGGTCCTATTTCACAAAGAGAAATATCTCTAAATCCTCTATCTAAATTTTTCTTTAGATAGAATGCCAAATTAGGAAATATCGAATTTCTTAAAACATCTAAGTCTGAACTTATTGGATTTACTATTTTTATTTCTTTGTAATTTTCTTTGAAAAGATTATTTATTTTTGAGTCTGTAAATGACCAGGTTACAGTCTCAAAATAGCCTTTTGATGCTACAGAACGTTGTAAAAAATGAAAAAGTTTTTGTTGTTTATTAAGTGTGTCTTTAATTCTATTTTTTTCAGGTTCTAGTGTTTCTATGTTATTGTAACCTTTTATTCTTACTATTTCCTCAACTATATCTATAGGTTGAGTGATATCAGGTCTCCATGAAGGAGTTGTTAATTCTAATTCAGATTTCTTTTTAGAAACTTTAAAACCTAAATCTATTAAGATCTTTATGACCTCTTTATCTTTTATTTTAAAGCCTGTGATTTTTTCAAACAAAGATATTTTAAATTTAATTTTATTTTTTTTAACTTTCCTAATGCTTTGAACATCGAACTTACTAACTTTTCCTCCACAAATTTTAGTTATTAATTGTGCAGCTTTATCTAGTCCTATTTCAATAGATTGAGGATCAATACCCCTCTCAAATCTAAATTTAGCATCAGTATCAATGTTCAACAACTTTGAAGTTTTTCTAATAGATCTAGGCGAAAAATATGCAGATTCTAGCAAAATATTTTTAGTATTAAACTCAGTACCTGAGCGTGTACCTCCTATTATTCCACCCAAACCTAATACGCCAGACTTATCAGAGATAACACACATATCATTATCTAATTTATACTCTTTGTTATCAAGAGCTTCGAATGTTTCACCTTTTTTTGAATTTCTTACGATAATTTCCTTATCAATTTTGTCTGCATCATATGCATGAAGTGGTCTATTTAAATCTAGCATCACATAATTAGTTATATCTACAATTGCTGAAATGGGTTTTTGACCTAGAGATATGATTTTATCTTTTAGCCATTTTGGACTTTCTTTGTTTGTAACATCTTTAATTAAACAACTGCCAAATATAGTACAACCTTGATTTTTATCCTTTGTAATAGAAACTTTAATTTTTTGAGGCCCACTATTCTTAATTTTAATATTAGAGATATTTTTTAATTTACCAACTCCCGCTGCTGCAAGATCTCTTGCTACTCCTCTTACACCTAAACAATCAGGACGATTAGGAGTGATGGATAAATCAATAACTTTTTCAGTATTATTTTTAAAAAAATTTTTACCTACTTTGTCAGAATACTCATTTGACTTTAGTTCTGTTATTCCCTCACTTTCATCAGATAAATTTAATTCTGACTCTGAGCACAACATCCCATATGAAGTTACACCCCTTATTTTGCTAACTGTGAGTTTCATGTTATTTTTTGGAATCACAGATCCAGGTCCAGCATAAACAGTCAAAAGGTCTTTCTTGGCGTTAGGTGCTCCACAGACAACTTTTATCGTATTTTGTTGCCCTATATCAACAACACATACTTTTAACTTGTCTGCATTTGGGTGTTGATCAGCATTTATAATTTTTGCTACTTTAAAATTATCTAAGTCAGAACTAACTTTTTCAAAGCTCTCAACTTCAAGTCCAACATCTGTCAACTTCTCAATTATTTGATTATCCTTGAACTTAGTATCAAGATGATCTTTAAGCCAGCCTATTGTAAATTTCATCGACTAAGACCTCTGTAATTTGATGGTACATCTAATGGATCAAAGCCAAAGTGATTTAGCCACCTATAATCAGTCTCAAAAAAAGCTCTAAGATCATTTATTCCATACTTTAGCATTGCGAGTCTATCTATGCCAATCCCAAATGCGTAACCTTGATAATTGTCTAGGTTTATTTTTACATTTTTAAGAACATTTGGATGCACCATCCCGCAACCTAAAATTTCCAACCATCTATCTCCTTCTCCGATGACTATTTTGCCATCTTTCAATTCATAACCAATATCAACTTCAGCCGATGGTTCTGTAAAGGGAAAGTGACTTGGCCTAAATCTCATTTTGATTTTATCAACTTCAAAAAAGGATTTTATAAAATAAGTTAAGCAACCTTTTAAATGTCCCATATTCACATTTTTATCAATATGAAGTCCCTCTACTTGGTGAAACATTGGGGCATGGGTTTGATCGCTGTCAGATCTATATGTTCTACCAGGAGCAATGATTTTAAAAGGAGGTTTTCCTTTTAGCATTGTTCTTACTTGAACTGGAGATGTATGAGTTCTTAAAAGTAATTCTTTTTTATCGTCTAAATAAAAAGTATCGTGCATGTCTCTTGCTGGATGGTTGTCTGGAGTATTTAATGCAGTAAAATTGTAATGCTCATTCTCTACATCTGGTCCTTCTTCAACGCTAAAACCAATTTCAGAAAATATAGAGGATAATTCATCTATAACTTGAGAAACAGGATGTATCTTACCTTGAACAATATTTCTTTCAGGCAAAGTTACGTCTACTTTTTCATTCTGTAGCTTTGAATTTATTTCTTTAATTTCTATTTCTTGAATTTTTTTGTTAATTTTTTCTTGTAGTTCATCTTTTACAAAATTTAAATCCGATGCAAATTTTTTCCGTTCTTCAGTTGGTAAAGATCCAAGATTTTTAAAAGAATTAGAAATCTTACCCTTCTTACCAAATAACTCAGATTTGATTTGATTTATACTTTCAATGTTTAAATCTGCATTTAATTTATTTAAAATTTCATCTTTTATTTTTTTAATATCAGACATATTTGTAGAATATTTGTTAACCTTAGAAAAACAACAATGAAAATTAATTCAATGCTGATTGAGCTTTTTGTACAATTGTTTTGAATGCCTCTGGGCTATCATAAGCAATTTCAGCAAGAATCTTTCTATCTATTGCAATACCACATTTAGCTAATCCGTTTATAAATTTAGAATATGTCATTCCTTCAGCTCTGACGCCTGCGTTAATTCTTTGTATCCATAAAGATTTGAAATCTCTTTTTTTGTTTCTTCTGTCTCTATAAGCATATTGCATTGATTTTTCCATTGCCTGCTTTGCAACTCTTATAGTATTTTTTCTTCTGCCCCATTGGCCTTTTACTGCTTTTAAGACTTTTTTATGCTTAGCTTTACTTGTTACACCTCTTTTAACTCTCGCCATTATTAACCTCTTAAATTGTAGGGCATGTATGATTTCACAATTTTTCCGTCTTGCTTGGACATTGTTGTAGTGCCTCTTAATTTTCTAATTTGAGAATTTGTTCTTTTAATCATGCCGTGCCTCTTTCCAGCTTGGGCTGTCATCACTTTCCCCTTTGCTGATATCTTAAATCTTTTTTTTGCTGAGCTTTTTGTTTTTAGTTTAGGCATAATTCTGCGGACTTATACAAAGAATGGTATAATTTTACAACCTCTATTAAACCCTATAAAGGTTGGATAACCATAATCATTTGCTTACCATCAAATTTTGGATGAAGCTCTACCTTACCAATATCTTTCATATCTTCCTTGATTTTGCCCATCAACTCGTTTCCTAAGTGTGAGTGTTGTAGTTCTCTACCTTTAAATCTAATTGTAAATTTTACTTTATCCCCTTTAGCGATAAATTTTTTTGCATTTTTAACTTTAAAATCATAATCATGTGTTTCTGTTACAGGTCTCATTTTAATTTCTTTTAACAAAACTATTTTTTGTTTCTTTTTTGCAAGATTTGCTTTTTTTTGAGCATCATATTTGTACTTACCCATATCCATAATTTTACAAACTGGAGGGTTTGCATTTGGTGCTATTTCAATTAAATCAAGCCCTTGCTTTTTTGCCATTAGGATAGCTTCATTGGTATTAAGTAAACCAAGATTTTTACCATCGCTTGCTATAACCTGAACATCAGGAGAGGAAATTCTATTATTAGATCTTGGGCCTCTATCCTTAGTTCTTCTCTGAAAATAATTTTGTTTAAAATCTGCCACTTAGTTTGAAGATGCTTTGTTTAAAGCAGAGAAAGTTTTTAAGAATAAATCTATGTCCATATTTTCTTGTTTATTAGAGTCTAATCTTCTAATCGTTACAGAATTGGAGTCAACTTCTTTTTTACCACAAATTAATAAAAGAGGTATTTTAGCTAAAGAATGATCTCTTATTTTATAATTTAAATTTTGATTTTTTAAATCTACAAAAGAGCTAATACCTACATTTTTAATTTTCTTAGATATCTTAATAGCATAATCATTAAATTCCTCTGAAATAGGAATTACTATTGTTTGTAAAGGGGATAACCAGAATGGAAATTTACCTGCATAGTTTTCAATTAAGATTCCAATAAATCTTTCTAAAGATCCAAATAGAGCTCTATGAAGCATCACAGGAATTTTCTTACTCCCATCTTTATCAACATAAGAAGCACCTAATCTCTCTGGTAAATTTAAATCAACTTGCAAAGTTCCACATTGCCAATCTCTTCCAATAGCATCCCTTAGAATAAATTCAATTTTAGGGCCATAGAATGCTCCTTCTCCCTTGTTAATACTATATTCTAATTTTGAAGCTTTCACTGCCTCTAGTAATGATGCTTCTGCTTTATCCCAAACTTCGTCATCACCAACTCTTACCTCTGGTCTATCTGCATATTTTAGAATTACATTTTCAAACCCAAGGTCTTTATAAATATCCAAAATTAAATTAGTAACAATTAAACACTCACTTGTAATTTGATCATCTGAACAAAAAATATGCGCATCGTCTTGTGTAAAAGCTCTCACTCTAAGTAAACCATGTAAAGCTCCTGATGGTTCATATCTATGAACTTTTCCAAACTCTGCATAACGCAAAGGAAGATCTCGATAACTTTTTAGCCCTTGATTAAATACCTGAACATGTCCTGGACAATTCATTGGTTTTATTGCAAACACCTTCTCATCTGGTGTTTCTGATGTATACATGTTGTCACCATATTTCCCCCAATGTCCTGATTTTTCCCATAATTGTTTATCTAATACTTCAGGTGTATTTATTTCTTTGTAACCAGCTGCATCCTGTCTATTTCTCATATAGTTAATTAAATTTTGGAATAACGCCCAGCCTCTTTCATGCCAAAAAACAGATCCTGGACTTTCTTCTCTAAAATGAAATAAATCCATTTCTTTTCCTAATTTTCTATGATCTCTCTTTTCTGCTTCCTCTATTCTTTTAAGATGTTCATCTAAATCTTTTTGAGTTGCCCAGCTAGTACCATATATTCTTTGAAGCATTTCATTTTTTGAGTCTCCTCTCCAATAAGCACCAGAGACTTTGGTTAGTTTAAAATACTTTCCAATTTTGCCTGTTGAGGATAAATGAGGACCTCTACAAAGATCATGCCAATCACCATGAAAATAAATTGAGACATCTTCTTTCTCAGGGATAGCTTTAATTAATTCAGATTTATAAATTTCGCCTTTTTTTTTAAAATGATCAATGGCTTTATTTCTATCCCAAACTTCTCTCTTAGTAATTTCATTTCTATCTACAATTTCTTTCATCTTATTTTCAATTTTAACTAAATCATCTTCAGTAAAAGGTTCTTTTCTTGCAAAGTCATAGTAAAATCCATTTTCAATAACTGGACCAATTGTAACCTGAGTACCTGGAAATAATTCTTGAACAGCCATTGCCAATATGTGAGCTGTGTCATGTCTAATTGTTTCCAGCCCTTCTGGATTTTTTGAAGTAAAAATTTTTACTGAGCAGTCTTTTTCTATTGAATAGTCCAAATCTTTAAGCTCACCATCAACGCTTATGACCATTGCTTGTTTTGCTAATGACTTACTTATTTTCTCGGCTACTTCAAATCCAGTAACTTTTTTTGTAAAATTTAGATTATTCCCGTCTGGTAATGTTATTATAGGCATTTAATTTAATAGTCTTTTATACTCTGAATAAGTAGAAAAACACATTTTTTCAACATTAAATCTTTGGGTAACATTTTTTCTTGCCTCTATTCCCATCATTTTTAAAGATGCTTCATCCATATTAAGAACTCTTAAAATCTGTTTACTTAAAGATTTGGCATTATTTGATTCAAATAAAAATCCAGTTTTTTCATCAATAACTGTTTCATTTGAACCACCAATATTACTAGCTATTATTGGTTTTCCCATCGATTGGGCTTCTACTGACACTCTTCCAAAAGCTTCTGGTTCATTTGAAGCTGAAACTATTATATCTGAAACTTTGTAAGCTAAAGCCATATTTTTGCAATGATCTATAAATCTTATTTGTTTTGACATCCTATATTGTTCTGAAATTCTGATTAATTTTTTTTTATAAAGCTCACGACCTTGATCACTGCCAAGGATAATAGTATAAAATGCTTCATATCCAAGTGCAGTGTTAGTTAAATTGACTGCCTCTATAAATACTTCCTGACCCTTCCATGGAGTTAGTCTACCTGGTAAAAGTATGATTTTTTTATCTTTTTCAACATCCCATTGTTTTAATAATTTTTTTTCATCATTTTCTAGAGTTGTAGATGAATCAAAATAATCAACATTGATACCTCTGAAAATCACTAAAAATTTTTTTTTATTATTTAGATAAGTAGAATAATTTTCTTTGATATGAGAAAAAATAAAATTTGATCCCGCAATAATTAAGTCAGATCTTACCATTATCGAATTATAAAATTTTTTAAAATTATTTTTAAAATTATAGGTACCATGAAAAGTTGTTACAAATTTTCTTCCAGTAATTTTTGATGCAAACAAACAGGACCATGCTGGTGCTCGACTTCGAGCATGAACTATTGAAATATTATTTATTAAAATAATTCCAATTAAAATAATTGAATTTA
Source organism: uncultured Pelagibacteraceae bacterium (assembly GCA_902536575.1). GTDB lineage: Bacteria > Pseudomonadota > Alphaproteobacteria > Pelagibacterales > Pelagibacteraceae > Pelagibacter. Next base: position 13,879 of record CACAYA010000017.1, read on the forward strand.
TAAAAATTAATAAAGGATTTTTGCTTTGTACAGGAAGCTTAAAAATTTTTACCTTTTTTTTGTCAACAAATTTAAGTAATTCACCACCACTAGTTACAATAAATGACTCACAATTATTTTCAGGTAAATAATGGGCTATATCAAAGCAGCCTGTTTCTGCCCCCCCATATCCTAATTTGGGTATAACTTGTAAAACTTTTAAATTAGTTGCCATCTGATAAACTTATATATTATTAGACTAAATATATAAACGAAATGGCAAATTTCAGACATCATAAGATCTCAAAAACTAAGAAAATTAGATATATTTCTAAAATTTATAAAAATAGTTTGTCTATAGTTTTTCTGCATGGATTTATGTCAGATCTTGAAGGAGAGAAGCCTAAAGCATTACTAAATTTTGCTAAAAAAAATAAAATTAATTTCTTGGCACTTGAATATTCTGGGCATGGTAAATCTTCAGGAAAATTTACAAATGGTAATATTTCAAAATGGAGTGATGAAACTTCAAAATTAGTTAAAAAATATACAAAAGGACACAAAATAATATTTATAGGTTCAAGTATGGGTGCTTGGATTGCTTTAAAACAATTTAAAATTTTTAAAAATAAAATTGTTGGTTTTTTAGGAATTGGGTCAGCTCCTGAATTTTTAGAAAATATTATGTGGAAAAAATTTTCCAAAAAAATGAAAAAAGAAACGATTACAAAAGGGATTTATAATTTAAAACATGGAAATTATGAATATCCTATAACATATCAACTAATTAAAGATGGAAGAAAAAACAAAGTTTTAAATAAAAAAATTAATTTAAAAATTAAGGTTACTATGGTTCATGGGGAAAAAGATGAGGCTGTTAAGGTTTCTTATTCTAGAAAAGTTTTAAAACTTTTTCCAAATGCAAAGAAAAAGTTAAATATAGTCAAAAATGGTGATCATAGTTTGTCTACAAAGAAAGGTCTAAAAATAATACTTAAAGAGTTAAAACTATTAATCTAACTAACTTTTTTAATGCCTTTAATAGTAATTGGTTTGTCTAGTTTATCTAACATTTCTTTAGGACAAACTTGAATAAAATTAATTAACTCCTCGTCATAATTTTTAATTATATTTCTTGAGAATTCAGATCCTGTTTCCTTAGAATGTTCAGATATTAGATTCTTTAAAATTTCTTTCCAATAATCTGTTTCTACAGTTTGCCAAACAACTGACTCTGGATTTACTTTTTTTGTAAATTGATGCGATTTATCATAAATAAAAGCCATACCACCTGTCATTCCTGCTGCAAAATTATCTCCTACCTCTCCTAAAATTACTACCATTCCGCCAGTCATATATTCGCAACCATTTGAATCACATCCCTCGATCACTGTTCTAGCTCCAGAATTTCTTACAGCGAATCTTTCTCCTGCTTGACCTGCTGCAAAAAGTTTACCCGAAGTAGCACCATAAAGAACTGTATTTCCTAAAATTGTATTTTCATTGGAAACTAAATTGCTTTCCTCTGGCAATTTAATTGAAATTGTTGCACCTGATAAACCTTTTCCAACATAGTCGTTAGCATCTCCTTTAAGAACTAGTTTTAACCCTTTGGAACAAAATGCTCCAAAAGACTGCCCAGCAGAGCCTTTAAAATTTAAAGTTAAAAAATCATCATTAAGTTTTTCATATCCATATTTTTTATAAAGATGATGAGAGATTCTTGTTCCAACAGCTCTATGTGTATTTTGTATTGGAAAAACCTTTTCAATTTTTTCTAAGCTATCTAAAGACTTTTCTATTTCAGGCCAAATCTTTTGATCCAAAGTATCTGGTACACTGTTTATTTTTGGAATATCACAATACCTTTTATTATTTCCTGTATCAGCTTGAACAAATAATGGATTTAAATCTAAATCATCTAAGTTTGGAGATCCTTTGCTAACCTGTCTTAATAGATCAGTCCTACCAATTATATCATTTAAAGATTTAAATCCTAGTTTTGCTAATATTTCTCTTACCTCAGTTCCAATAAATGTGAACAGATTAACTACCTTTTCTGGTGTACCAGTAAATTTTTCTCTCAATTTTTCATCTTGAGTGCAAACACCAACTGGACAGGTGTTCGAATGACATTGTCTTACCATAATGCAGCCCATTGCTACCAAGGCTGTAGTAGCAACACCATACTCTTCAGCTCCCATCATGGCTGCAATAACAACATCTCTTCCAGTTTTAATTCCTCCGTCTGTTCTCAAAGTAACTTTGTGTCTAAGGTTATTTAAAGTTAAAACTTGATTAGCTTCAGTCAAACCCATTTCCCATGGTATTCCAACGTATTTTACACTTGTTTGGGGTGTTGCTCCAGTTCCGCCATTATGTCCTGATATTAAAATTATATCCGCTTTAGCTTTAGCAACACCAGCTGCAATTGTTCCAACACCAGAGGAAGCAACTAATTTTACTCCTATTCTTGCTTTAGGATTAATTTGTTTCAAATCATAAATTAATTGTGCAAGATCTTCGATTGAATAAATGTCGTGATGTGGTGGAGGGGAGATTAATGTTACTCCTGGTGTAGAATGCCTAAGTCTTGCGATTTCCTTCGTAATCTTAAACCCTGGAAGCTGGCCGCCTTCTCCAGGTTTTGCTCCTTGTGCAATTTTAATTTCAATTTCATTACAATTATTTAAATAATTGACTGTTACTCCAAATCTTGCAGAGGCTATTTGTTTTACTCTAGAATTTGCGCTATCTCCATTTTCTAATACCTTAAATCTTTTTTCATCCTCACCTCCTTCTCCACTGCAAGAAGCGCCTTTAATTCTATTCATTCCAGTAGCTAATGTTTCATGTGCTTCTTTTGACAAGGCACCATGTGACATGCTCCCACTTCCAAATCTTTTTAATATATTTGCTAGAGGCTCCACTTCCGAAATATCAATTGAT
>CACAYA010000018.1 GCA_902536575.1 uncultured Pelagibacteraceae bacterium
TATTGCAAAATCAAAAAGATTGTTTTCAGTTTTTAAAACATCTCAAACCGATGATCTTATTGATTTAATTTTACATAAAGATTTTAATGCTAGTAAATTAGTTAAGTTGTGTGATCTTAATCTTTGAGATTAATGGATTTTTCATCTCTTTTACCTGAATCAATTTCAATATATGCAGCAGTTTTTTTAATAATTCTAAATCTAATTTGTTCTTTTATATCTACTGCCCTAAGTCTTGGTGGTGGAATTCTAATGTTAGTGGGCTTATCATTTGTTGTACCGCCACTTGCGTTAATACCTATTCATGGAATAATTCAATTAGGGTCAAATTTTGCAAGAATATTTGTCTCTATTAAAGATTTAGACAAAAGTGTTATTCTTCCATTCATTATTGGTAGTTTAATAGGATCATATTTGGGTGTAAATATTTATGAAGTATTAGACCCCTCAATTGGACAGGTAGGTGTTGGTTTATTTATACTTTATTCTATCTTTGGTAAATTTCCAAAACTTGGAAAAAAATATATTTTTTTTGGTGGGGCAGTATCATCAACATTGTCGATGTTATTTGGCGCTTCAGGCCCATTAATATCAGCGTTGATTAAAAATTTTAACTTTAATCCAGTTAAACATGTGGTCACACATGGTTCTTTAATGACTTTTCAACATTTATTTAAATCATTAGCTTTTTTTTTTATAGGTTTTGCTTTTGAGGAATACATTTTTTTAGTTGCAGCAATGATTTTAGTTGGCTTTGTTGGGACTTATATAGGCAAGCTTGTTTTAGTTTCAAAAGGAGAGAGTTATTTTAAAAAAGTATTAACCTTCATATTATTATTTGGTGCAGTTAGATTAATTTATGTTGGTTTAGAGCCTTATTTGTAATTAATGAAAACTTATTTATATAATATGAATAATTATGAATTTAATTAAAAGTAAAAAAGCTTTATCAGCTGAAATTGAAAATATTGATTTATCAAAAGATCTAAAAATAGATCAGATTAATTTTATCCAAAAAGCATGGGATGAAAATTTAGTTTTGACATTTAGAAATCAAAAATTAAATGATCCACAATTATTAAAATTTAGTAAATATTTTGGGAATTTAGACCTACCTGCACCTAATCCCTATGGGATAAATTTTTCACCTGATTACCCAGAAATAAACGTAATATCAAATGTAAAAGAAAAAGGAAAACCAATTGGTATTCTTGGTGATGGCGAGGCCACATGGCATGCTGACATGACATATAATGAAATCCCGCCAAAAGGTGCGATTTTATACTCGTTAGAAGTTCCAAAAAATCAAGGTGATACACACTTTTCTAATATGATTGCTGCTTATGAGGATATGCCAGCGAGTTTAATAAAAAAAATTCATGGTAAAATTTTAATTCATGACGCATCACATAATAGTGCAGGACAATTAAGAAAAGGATACAAAGAAAATGCTGATCCATCTCTAACGCCAGGAGCAAAACATCCAATTATTTTTAAAGATCCCAATACTCAAAAAAAGTCACTTTTTCTTGGCAGGAGACCACATGCTTATATAGTTGGAATGGCTATTGATGAGAGTGAGAAGTTACTAAATGAATTATGGTCACATGCCACTCAAGAAAAATATACTTTTACTCATCGATGGCAAAATAATGAAGTGCTAATGTGGAAAAATCTTTTTGTCTTACATAAAAGAGACTCATTTGACCCAAATACTAGACGGGTTATGCACAGAACTCAAATTAGTGGAGATTTAAGAATTTCTTAAACCAAAACCTCTCCACGCATCAGTGGTCTGAATGTTCTGTAAAAAATTGCAGATTTTGCAAATGGCTTTCCATCTTTACTCTCTATCACAGCTCCCGCTGTCATTATTCCTGATGGATTTCCTGCACGTAGTTCCATTGGGTCAGAGTCTTTTCTTTTCACGTTATTTGGGATAGTACCTTCAATTGCAGCAGCAACACCAATATTTACTCCAGCAGTACCCATTATTGCTTTGTGAGTTTTTTCCATTGAAAACATTCTAGTTGTAATATCTTGATCTTTAGAATTAATTTTAGTTCCATCCAAACTAACATAATCTTTTGCAGAAGTTACAATTCCAATTCTAGGAGTATTCATTGGTGCATCATCTTCTGATTTCGATAAACCAATTATGTGTGCAGATTTACGTCTTATTTTTTGTATTAAATTCATTTTATCAACTTTTGCATCAAGTTCATCTGGTGTTTCTGTACCTTTTAAACCAATATCCTCTGCAAGCAAATATACAAGAGGTGTTGCAGCGTCAATAATACTTACATCAATTTTACCAAAATCTTTAATTTCTATTTCATCAATTACATTTCCTGTAGGAAGAAGTTTTCCTGTTCCAGATCCTCCAGGTTCTAGATAATCTAATCTAACTTTGGATCCAGTTCCATGAACTCCCGCAATTGAATAGTTACCTTCAATTGATGGTTTACCATCTTTAACATTAAAGGTTGAATGTATGATTTTGTCAGTATTAACTTGGTAAATTCTAATTTTATTTTCACCTTCTTTTGGTTTAATTATACCTTCTTGAATTGCATAGGGTCCAACTGCACCTGATAAATTACCACAATTATTATTCCATTCTGCAATAGGTTTATCTATAGCAATTTGAATAAAGTTATAATCAACATCAGCATCATCTCTATCTGACGGACTTATAATTACACACTTAGAAACTGATGATACTCCACCTCCCATTCCATTTAACTGTCTTTTATTAGAGTCTGGACTTCCAATAACTTTTAAAAACAAATCATTTAACTCTTTTTGATTTGAGGTAGGTAAATCTTTTTTTTGAAAGAAAACACCTTTACTTGTTCCACCTCGATAATATGTAGCCTTGATCCATCTTTGTGCCATTAATCTTAAGCCTCCTTATAAGCTGTAGGCAAAATCCCACCATTTCTCCAAAAATTTAACTCTTCTGGAACATCTAATCTAGCATTAAGTGTAACTTCAATGATATCACCTGTTTGTTTATGTATTTTCATGAGCACTTTTTTATTTTCATTTGTAATATCATTTAACCTTAATAAGCTAAACTGATCTGAACTTTCAATATTTAGCTCATTGATACCTTGTCCATTTTCAAATTCTAAAGGGAGCAATCCCATTCCAATTAAATTTGATCTATGAATTCTTTCAAATCCTTTTGCAACTATTGCTCTTACACCAATTAATAATGGTCCTTTAGCAGCTACATCTCTTGACGATCCACATCCATAATTTTCGCCAGCTATAACTATAATTTCTTTTTTCTCTTTTTTATATTGAACTGCAGCTTCATAAATTCTCATTACCTTATTTTCTGGATATTTAATTGTAAGACTTCCTTCCTGATTGGGTACCATTAAATTTCTTAATCTTAAACTAGCAAAGGTAGACCTTTCTACAATTTCATGATTGGCTCTTCGAGTTAAGTAATTATTAAAATCTTTAGAGTCTAATCCAAGTTTTGTTAAGTAATCCCAAGCTGCTGTTCCTTTTGTTATCACACTAGAGGGAGAAATGTGGTCTGTAGTTACAGAGTCACCAAGTAATACTAGTGGTCTGGCTAGCTCTATATCTTTAGTTTGATTATCTTCTGCATGTTTTAAGTATGGAGGTTTTTTTATATAAGTACTATCAGGCCAGTCATAATCCTGGGAATTTGAGACATTTAAATTTTCCCATAAACTTCCTCCCTGATACACCTGATCATACTTTTCTCTAAAAGTTTCTGCTTTGTAAAACTCATTAACAATTTTCTCCACTTCCATATTTGAAGGCCAAACATCCTTCAAAAAAACATTTTCATCATTAGAACTTTTTCCTAAACTGTCACTTAAAAGATTAATTTTGACATTACCTGTTATAGAAAATAGCACAACCAATGCAGGAGATGCCAAGTATGAAGCTCTTATATTAGGATGTATTCTTCCTTGGAAATTTCTATTTCCTGAAAGCACTGCAACTGAAAAAATTTTTTGTTTTTCTATAGTATTTGCCAAGTTTTCGTCTAAAGGTCCTGAGCTTCCATTACAAGTTGTACATCCAAAACCAACTACATTAAAACCTAATTGATCTAAATATTTTTGTAAACCAGATCTACTTAAAATCTCTGCTGTAACTTTGCTACCAGGTGCAAAAGATGTTTTTACTTTATTATTTTTCTTAAAACCTAGTTCAACTAATTTTTTTGCAATCAAACCTGCTGCAATAACATTTTTTGGATTTGCAGTGTTTGTACAGCTTGTTATTGCTGCAATCATAATGTCTGCATCTTTTACTTTGTAATTAAGATTAGGTACTTCAAATTCATCCTCTCGTAAATCTTGACTATAAAGCATGTTTGAGTGAGAATTAATTTCATTTGAAAACTTATTTAAATTAATTTTATCTTCAGGATTTTTGGGTCCTGAAACACATGGCTCTATTGAGGATAAATCAAGATTCAAAACTCTGTTATAGTCTGGAGTGATATCAGATCTTCGCCATATTTTTTGATGTTTAGAATATTCTTCAACAACTTGAATTTCTTCATCTGTTCTTCCTGTCATACGCAAATAATTTAAAGTTGAATTGTCAACAGGAAATAGGACTGCAGTTGCCCCATACTCCGGTGCCATATTTGAAATAGTTGCTCTATCCCCAACAGTAAGACTTTCAACTCCTTCTCCACAAAATTCAATAAAGCTTCCAACAACCTTATTTTTTCTTAATAATTTTGTAATATATAAAACTAAGTCCGTTGAAGTTATTCCTTCCTTAAGTTGGTTCTTTAAATTTACCCCAACTATCTCTGGCACAGTCATAGGTATTGTTTTTCCAAGCATAGAAATTTCTGCCTCAACTCCACCCACACCCCAACCTAAAACACCTATAGCATTTACCATTGGAGTATGACTATCAGTTCCTATGCAAGTATCTGGATGAATTAGATTTAGATTTTTCTTTTTTTCTCTCCATACGACTTTAGATAAATATTCAATATTTACCTGATGACAAATACCAACCCCTGGTGGAATTACATTAACTTTATCCAAAAATTTTGAACACCATCTTAAAAAAGAAAATCTCTCAGAATTTCTTTCATACTCTTTTTTTAAGTTTTCAATTTCAGCTTTATCATTTCCAAAATAATCAACCTGCAGAGAATGATCAATAACCAGATCTACAGGTACATCTGGTTGAATATCTTTAGAATTAATTCCTTTTTTTTGAAGAGCTTCTCTATAGGCAATAAAATCTACCAACATAACTTTACCTAAAATGTCATGACTTAAAATTCTATTAGGAGCAAAATTAATTGCTTCACCTAATCGTTTTTCTAAAATTGATTTTATTTGAGCTTCAGCATTATCATTACGACCTAAAAGGTTCTGCCTAATTATATTTTCTAACAAAATTCTATAGGTATAAGGTATTTTTTCTATATCCTTAATATTGCTGATATCTGCAAAATCATATTCTTTATTATCAATTGTAATTTTTTTGAAATTTTTAGAAATCATGGTTTTTTATTTAATTTAATACTTTAAAAGATTATATAAAGTATTTTCTATATTTTAAAACATCAGGTTATAACAGTTAAAAATATGAATATTAAAAAAAGATATAAAAAAACAGATTTAATCAAGTTCGCATTTAAAGTTTTAAAGAAAGTTGGCTTAAATAACTTAAATTCAAAAACAGTTGCAAATTTAATAGTGAGAGCGGATGAAAGAGGTGTTTGGTCTCACGGGATTGTTAGATTGCCAATTTATATAAAAAGGATTGAAAAAAAATCAGCTAAAATTAATCCAATACTGAAATTTAAAAAAATAACTAATAATATTTTTCATTTGTCAGGTGATAATGGCCTGGGTTATATAGCCGCTTATGAAGGAATTAAGAAATGCGTCTCTATAGCAAAAAAAAATGGGATTGGTTTGGTAGGAATAAGTGAAAGTAATCATTTTGGAATGGCAGCAAATTATTTAGAAATTGCTGCAAAAAATAAATGTATTGCTTGGGTATTTACTAACGCATCAAAGGCCTTGCCACCTCATGGAGCGATGGCACCTTTCTTTGGCACAAGTCCTTTTGCATTTGGCTGTCCTACAAAAAAAATCAATAAACCTTTTATACTTGATATGGCATCTTCCTCAGTTGCGAGAGGAAAGTTAAAATTTGCTGCTCAAAATAATATTAAAATACCTTTTGGGTATGCATTGGATAAATTTGGAAAACCTACGAATGATGGGGCAAAAGCATTTGAGGGAATTATGTTACCTTTTGGAGGAATGAAAGGTGCTGGATTATCATGGATGATGGATATAGTAGCTGGTATTTTTACGGGTGCAAATCATAGTGGTAAAGTTAAAAATGCAATTAATGACTTTTCTGGAGCTTCAAATGTAGGTCATTTGATGATTTGTCTTAGAACTGATCTATTTCAATCACACTCTAACTTTATAAAAAAAATTGAATTTGGCATTAAAGAGGTAAAAAAACTAAAAAAAGCAAAAGGTTTTAAAAAAATCCTTCATCCAGGTGAGCCTGAATTTGATAATCAAAATGTAAACTCAAAAAAAGGAATTTTGCTCTCTAAAGAAACTATTAAAGAACTAGAGAAATTATCTGAAAAATATGATGTAAAAAGTCCATTTAAAGTTTAGCAGAGTACTTGCCTGCTATCTTACCAAAGACTGCACCTGAAGTTAAACCACTACCACCTGGATAGTTAAAATAAAAAATACCACCTACCATTTCTCCAGCAGCAAAAAGTCCTTTGATAGGCTTCATGACTTTATTTAACACTTGGCATTTCTGATTTACTCTTAATCCTCCAAAAGTGAAAGTTATTCCACATGTAACTCCATAAGCATAAAAAGGAGCTTTATCTATTTTATTTGCCCAATTACTTTTGTTAAGTGCCAAGCCCTCTGTACATCTTCCATCTTTAATTGTTGGATCATATTTAACTTCTTCTTTAACAGCTTTGTTAAAATCATTTATAGTTTTGAGAGCTTTCTGAGAATTTATACTTGATATTTTTTTAAGAAGCTCTTTAATTGAGTTAGCCTTAACCATCGTAGCAGACTTAACATCATATTCTGGATAAAGCATATGTCTAACTTTTTGATCAAAAATTTGCCATCCAATTTGATTTGGCTGTTTTATGACTTCTTTTCCAAATTTTGCATAAGTAAAATTTCTAAAATCTTCTCCTTCGTCAACAAATCTCTCTCCATCAGCATTTAAAACAATTCCCCATGGATAACTAATTTTTCGATATTTATTACTTATCTTTAAATCACTAAACTCAGGTCCATTCATATCGTGAAACACTGCATGACAACCAGACCAATTTCCATAGGGTGAGGCACCTATTTTTAATGCCATACTTAATCCATCACCAGTGTTATGTTTTGTTCCTCTAACTTTCGCCATTTCCCATCCTGGACCAAGATATCTAGTTCGCATTTCAGGACTGGATTCAAAACCTCCACAAGCTAAAACCACAGATTTTGCATTAATTGTCTTTGGTTTATTTTTACTTATAACTTCAACGCCTTTAATAATATTATCTTCATAAATTAAATCAGTTGCAGCTGTATCGTAAAGAATTTCAATTTTATTTTTTTTTATAATCTTAAGCATGGAGTCTATTAGTTTTTCACCTTGACCATTTACCTCTAAAGTCAAGCCTCCCCAATATCTCATCACTCCATTGACTTTGAAAGATTGCCTTCCTTTAATGGGTGTAAATTTTAAACCTTTTTTACTTAACCAATGAATTGTTTCAAAACTTTTTGATGTTAGGATTTTAGATAATTTTTTATCTGTTTTTCCTTCTGTAACTTTGTTCATGTCTCTTAAAAAATCAGCGACACTATATTTTCCATAATCTATACTGTTAGAATTTTTTAAATTTGGTATTACTTTTTTTAAATCTGAAAAGTCATTGTAAGCAAACCTATAAGCACCGTTTGTATATCTGCTGTTTCCACCTTTTTCTTTAGAGGAGGCTTTCTCCAATACTAAAACCTTTTCTGCACCATTATCTTTTGCAGAGAGAGCAGCAGACAGTGCGGCGTTACCTGCTCCAACAACAATTACATCATAATTATTCACAATTTTTTTTTATATTTTTTTAAAAAAAAAAAAAGATAAATTTTATTTCATAATATAAAACTACTAACTTTATTTGAAATATAATTAATAATATGAAATGTGCTAGCGACCTAATTAATCGCTAACATAAAAACGTGAATTTATTTGGATAAAAGTCTACTTAATTTAGAAATATCTCTCATTTTTTCTAATTTGCTAACAGCTTGAATAATTGCTTTTGCCTTCTTTGTTGGCCATTTTGCAAATTCACAACAACCCATAAATTTATCTGCTACTTCATCGTATGTCATAGGTATCATTGGACTTCCTTTACCAAAATCTCCTCTACCTGAAATTTTTTTGCCATTTTTCAGATAAATATCAATGATTGTAGTCATCTTGTCGTAACCAGCCGCCTCAGCTACTTTATTTTTATAAAAGTTTACTTTTCTAAGCATGTTTTGAACATCCGGTTTGTTAATTCTTTTGTCTTGATATTCTGGAATATATGCTCTTCTCTGAACTAGTAAAATTGCCATAGAATATTCCATACTAAATTTAGCTTGAAACTCATTAGTTGGTCTATGATGAATTAATGCATTCTGCATATTATGGTTAGTTCCTACATCAACTTTTATCACATCTTGAGGTTTTATATCGTGCTTCAAAATTAATTCTAACATTTTTGTCATTCCAGGATGGGTTAAAGAACCACAGGGATGGGGTTTAATTGAAACACCAGGTTTTGAAAAAGTCCACGGTCTTCCAAGCTGACCTTTAATAGATTTTAAGTTATAACCTCCTCCATGAGCTTGAAAAAATCCTCTAGGTGATTCTAAAATTTTATCAGTAGCAGTCCAACCTAAGCCCACAAGATCACAAGCGACAACACCACTTTCAGCTGCTCTTCCGGCATGCAAGGGTTTAGTCATTGTACCAAAATTTTCTCTTAATCCTGCGCTTAAAGTTGCAGCAACTGCTAAGGATTGTTGAATTTGAGAAACATTATAGCCTCGGATTTTTGCTGCAGCTGCAGCTGAGGCTAAAGTTCCACATGTGGATGTTGAATGAAAACCATGCTGATAATGCCTTGGAGACATTGCTTCAGAAACTTTACATTCTACGTCAACACCAATTAAGTAAGCGTTTAAGAAATCTTTCCCACTAATTTTTTTTAACTCTCCCTCTGCATATGCGCTTGGTAGGCATGGTGCAGTTGGGTGTGTCAATAATCCATAAACTCTATCTTTTTGTACTGCTAATTGAGTATCATCGTAGTCATCAGAATGTATACCTGTACCATTTGCTAAGGCAGCAAATCTAGAAGTTACTTTCATTTTAGAGCCAATTACTGTTGCTCTACCTTTTGCAGAGTTTTGTTTTATATGTTTAAATAAATAATCACCAGTCCTTGCTACAGAACCAGATAAAGCTAAACCAAAACCATCTAGAATATGTTTTTTTGCTAACTCAACAACATTTTTTGGAATTGAATTAAACTTATTCTTCTTAACAAATTGAGCTACGTATTTTGTTAAATTTTTTCCTTTGCCAGATTGAATATTTGGCGTGTAAGCTTTTCCCATGATTGATTTCCTTTACTGTTAGACAGTAATTTCAACAAAAAATTAATAGATTGTCAACAAATTTTATATTATAAAATCTTGTTTCACATTGTAAAACTTATGAGTAATATAAAAGTTCTAGATAAAACTTTTCAAATATTAAATTCTTTTGATGATGCAAATAAAAGTATTTCTTTAAAAGATTTAACAATTATTACTAAACTTAATAAATCAACAATACTAAGAATTTGTAATTCATTAATTAAATATAATTTTTTAATTAAAAATGAAATTAACGGAAGCTACCGTCTTGGTCCAGGTAGTTGGAAATTAGGATCAATATACAATTCAAATTTTAGGTCAGGTGAGGAAATTAGAGAAATCTTAGGTAAAATTTGTGCAGTCACTGGCCAATCTGCGGGTTATTGGGTCAAGGCTGGTACAAAAAAAGTTTGTTTATATAGAGTAAATTCTAAATCTGAATTAAATCATTATGTAGTTGAAGGTACAACTTTTGAATTAAAATCAGCAACAGGAAAAGTTTTAAGTGCGTTTACTGGTGGAAATGACGATTTAAAAAATGATATTGAAAAAAAAGGATACATTTATACTACAGGTGAAAGATTAGATAATATAGCTAGTGTTGCAATTCCAATTTTTGACAATCAAAACAATTTTAGAGGTACTTTAAGTATATCAGGCTGGAAACAATTTTTTACTAGTAAAACAGTATCAAGTTTCTATAAAATCTTATTAAAATACAAAGACCAAATTAAAGTACTAATATAACTCAAGTGAATAAAAAAACGTCAAAACTTAAAAAATTTTTAAATGATAAAAATTTATATAAGGTTCCATCATGTCATGATCCTTTGACAGCTAAATTAATTGAAAAAAAAGGTTTTAAAGTTTCATTCATTGGTGGTTTTGCTCTTTCCTCTGCTAGTCTTGGTTATCCAGACGCAAGTATTATTACCCAGAAAGAATTGGTTGATGCAACAAGATCAATATGCAATCAGACAAAGAACCCAATAATTGTTGATGCAGATACAGGATTTGGAGGTTTAGCCAATGTATATAAAACTATTAAAGATTTAGAGCAGGCGGGTGCATCAGCTGTTGTTTTAGAAGATCAAATTTTTCCAAAAAGATGTGCACTTACTAAAAAAGTAAAATTGTTAGATTTAAAGAAATCTGAAAAAAGAATAAAAATAGCAATTAAAGCTTCAAAAGAAAATAATAATATTTTGATATTTGCTAGAACTGATGCTTTAAGTGTGGGCTCTATGAAAGAGTCTATCAAAAGAGCTAAAATGTTTAAAAAATTAGGTGCACATGCCGTATTTATAACCGGAATTAATACTCTTAGAGAATTAAAATTAATTAAACAAAATTTAAAAAGAATTCCATTAATAATTAATATTACTCAAGATATAGAATTTAATATATCAGATATTAAGAAAAGTGATTTCAAGTTTATTCTTTATTCGCAGCAACTCTTGAATAGCTATATTGATACGGTTAATGCAACTTTAAAATTAATTAAAAACAATAAAAACCCTAAATTTAAAAACAAAGCGTCAGATACTTTGTCTTTATTAAATTTTAAAAAGTATCTATCAATTGAGAATAACTGAAAATGAAAGAATATTATTTAGCCTTTAAACGTAGTTTAAAAAGCATTATTATTGGCATTATAGGTGGATATATTGCTACGTTAATCAATTTACCATTACCTTGGCTTTTAGGGGCGCTATTGCTAAACCTCTTTGCCTCCTTTAGTAGTTACAAAGTTACTTTTGATAAAAAAATTTTTTTGCCTGTCCTTTTGATTATAGGTGTAATTCTCGCAGGTTCTTTCAACATAACTTTACTTTATAAAATACACTTGTGGGTTTATTCCTCAATAGCAATGATTTTATGTACAATCGCAGGGACTATTGCAGCATCTTTATATTTTTATAAAATATGCAAATTTGATAAATTAGTTTCTGTTTTGGCAGCTTTACCCGGAGCGTTTGTAGTTATAGCTGGAGCAATTAATGATATCACAACAGATAAAAAAAAAAGTGGACAAGTTGTAATTCCGCAAGCTACTAGAGTTTTATTTATTGTCTTATTTTTACCTTTTATTTTTGTTACTCAGATTGGATATCAAGAAATAGATTCCTTCGGTAATACTCCAACTTTTGATTTAAGATACTTTGCTGAATTAATATTTTTAATTATAGTGTCTCTAATAGGCACAAAAGTTTTAGAAAAGTTCAGAATTCCATCAGCACCAATACTTGCAGCGATGATTGTTGCAGGTTTCTTTTATACATTTGAGTTTACTACAGCAAAGTTTCCAGATGTGTTTATAAATGTCGCTTTTGTATTTTTAGGATCTGCAATTGGCTGCAGGTTAAGCGGATTAGCTCCAAAAGAAATTTTATTTTACTCATTTCATGGAGCGATTATGTCTGCAATTTTATTAGCAATAGCAGCTTTCTTTGCATACTTGCTAAAAATATTCTTCGGCTTTGATTTTATGTCTGCTTTTTTAAGTTTTGCACCAGGTGGCTTACATGAAATGGTTGTTATAAGTGTTGCATACAATATAGATCCACTTTTTGTAAGTTATCACCACTTTTTAAGAATTTTTTTCATAATATTTTCTATTCCTTTTATTTTAAAAATAATGAAGAAAAAAAAATAATTTAAATATTAATAATTAAAATAATAATGTAATTTAGTTTACTTATAACCATGGAAACTAATTCAGCAATTAATCTAAAAGAACATAAAATTTTTTTTCTAGGAGGAGAGAGTTTTTTAGCTGACGGAAAAAAGGTCATGAGAGGACAAATGTATGTAGAACAATTTGAACCTCTTAAAACTAATAATAAAAATATCATTTTAATTCACGGCGGTGGACAAAGTGGAACAGGTTTTATTACTACGGCGGACGGTAGACGTGGTTGGATGCACGATTTTTTGTCATTTGGGTATACAGTTTATGTTGTAGATCAACCAGGTAGAGCACGATCAGGTTATTCAGAAAAATTATATGGCGAATATATAGATAGGGAAACAAATATAGACGATGCTGAAAGAAGATTTACCGGTATGTCAAAAAAAGGAAATTGGCCACAATCAAAAACACATACTCAGTGGCCTGGAACTGGATTAAGAGGAGATAAAATTTTTGAGCAATACATGGCCTCACAAGTAAATACTATGTCTGATAGAATCTATATAGAAGAGATGTCAAAAAAAGCACTGTCCGAATTGGTTGATTTGACCGGTCACACTGCAGTTTTAGGTCATAGTCAAGGAGGACCTTTTTGTTGGCTTGCTGCTGATTTAAGACCAGACAAAGTAAAATGTTGTATAGCTGTAGAACCAAATGGACCTCCTTTTTTCAATGTTTCTTACGGAGGTGTTCAGCATAGTCATTTAGATAAGCAAACATTCAAAAAAAATGAGTATGATAAAGATTGGTATCAAACCAGTTCTGAGCCAGACCGACTTAATGGCATCACCTATTCACCATTGACATATGACCCCCCATTAAAAAAAGATGAAAAATTAATTCCTGAGCTAGATAAAAAAGATACAAAGGATGATTTGGTTCAGTGTTTTTTACAAAAAGAACCTGCAAGAAAATTGAAAAATTTGTCTAAAACAAATATTCTTATTTTGACAGGACAGTCCTCTTATCATGCGCCATACGATCATGGAACTAGTAATTTTTTAAACCAAGCAGGTGTTAAGCACGAATTTATTAGATTGGAAGACCATGACATAAAGGGTAATGGTCATATGATGATGCATGAAAAAAATAGCAAAGAAATTTCTACATTTATCAGTAATTGGATAGAAAAAAATTATAGCATTTAGTTATAAATGGATAATCAAACAATGATTATTAAATAAAATGATTAATAAAATTTTAAATTTAGGTGACTCAGCTTTATATTGCGATTTTGGACAAGAAGTAAATAAGGAAGTTAATTCTAAAGTTATAAAATATTTTTATTCAATTAAAAAAAGTAATATTGAGGGCATTACAAATCTAACTCCTTCATATAATAAACTAATAATTTCTTTTAATTTATCAATTACAAATTTTAAAAAAGTAAAAAAAGAAATTGAAATGTTAAATTTCGATTATAAAAATAAGATTATTAATAAAGAAATACAAATACCAGTTTGTTGTGAAGATTCTTTTTCTCTAGATATAAAAAGATTAGAAAAAAAATTAAATTTAAAGAGTGAACAAATTCTAGAAAAATTTTTTAATAAGAAATACTTTTGCTATATGACCGGATTTATAGCCGGCATGCCTTTCTTAGGGGATCTAGAAGAAAATATGAGAGCTAACAGGTTAGAAACCCCACGTGTAAAAGTTCCCAAAGGATCAATTGGATTGACCGAACAATTTGCAAATGTTTATACTTTTGAAAGTCCTGGAGGTTGGAATATTATTGGCAATACTCCTTTAAATATTTTTGATAGTTTGAATGAGAGTGAGCCTAACTTAATTAATGCGGGAGATACAGTCATTTTTAAGGAAATATCCTATAATGAGCATAAAAACTACAATGAGTAATTCTTACTTTGAGTTAATAAGATCTGGCATAAATACGACCTATCAGGACAAAGGTAGAGAAAATTTATATCATATTGGAATTCCATATAGTGGAGCCATGGATAATAGAAATTTTCTTCTTGCAAATAAATTGGTTAACAACAGTTTAAATTCACCTGTTGTAGAATTTGCTTATCAAGGTCCTTACCTTAAATACAAAGGAGACAAGATTAGTATTGCTGTTACTGGGGATGTAATATTTAAAATTATCAAAAATGGTGTGGAAATTATTGGAGATTGTTATGAGAGCTATCAAATAGAAAGTGGAGACGAGATAGATATTATCTCAACTAACAAAACAATATATGGATATTTAGCTGTTGGTGGTGAAATTGATGTAAAATTTCAATGGGAGAGTTGTTCAATCAATACTAAGGCTAAAATAGGCTCTAATAATGGAAAGAAATTAGAAAACAATCAGACTATCAAACTATTAAAATTAAATTCTAATAAAGATAAAAAAAAATTAGATTATATCAATTCAAAGGTTGAAAATATTAGAGTCATTAAAGGTACAAATTTCAATTACTTTTCAGAGGAGGGAAAACAAAATTTTTTTGAAAAAAAATTTATAGTTTCAAAACTGTCTGATAGAATGGGGATGAGACTTAAAGGAAATAAAATAGATAATATTGTAAATACAAATATAAAGTCCGAAGGACTAGTTAGAGGTGTAATTCAAGTCCCACCAGATGGAAATCCAATTATAATGTTATCAGATCATGGTACAATTGGGGGCTATCCAAAAATTGGAGTTGTAGCAAGTGTCGACTATGATCGATTAGTTCAAATATCGCCAGGATCAAAAATTAAATTTACAGAAATAAAATTAACTGATGCAGAAACATTGTTTAAGCTATATGAGATGGATACGGACAATTTACTCAGACAAATTTAATGAATATTATTAGAAAATTACCAGGTCCCTTATTAGTATTCCTTGGTGCTTGTAGTTTAAGTTTTGGCGGATTAATAGTTAAGTCTTTTGAGGGAGCAACTCTTTGGCAAATTTTATTTTGGAGAACTGTTTTTTTTCTAATTATAATTAGTCTTTACTTAATTATAACTTACAAAAAACACGTATTTCGTTCATTCTATAATTTAGGTTTTCCAGGATTTATTGGAGGTTTTGTTTTATCGTTTGGTTTTTGCGGTTACGTTTTTGCGATGTATAACACTACTGTTGCAAATGCTAATTTCATTATTCAAACTCAAACAATCTTTTTAGCAATTTTTGGATATTTTTTTTTAAAGGAAAAAATTTCAGTCATCACACTCACTTCTATAATATTAGCAATTTCTGGTATCTTGTTGATGGTAGGAAACTCTTTATCTCCTGGTCAAATGACAGGAAATATTGCTGCATTTATAATGCCAATTTCGTTTGCAATTTTAATATTAGTTGTAAGAAAATATCCAAATGTAGATATGGTACCTGCACAATTTATTGCTGGGGTTTTTGCTCTAACCATTGGGTTTTTAATGTCTGGAAAAATTCTAATTTCTGCACATGATATTTTTTTAGGTTTCTTGGCAGGTTTTATGCAATTAGGATTTGGATTTATTTTAATTACAATTGGTGCTCAAAGAACACCATCTGCTATGGTTGGAATCATAATGTTGACAGAGGCAGTTCTTGGACCACTTTGGGCATGGATATTTATTAATGAACAGCCACCATTTATAGTAATTATTGGAGGTACAATTGTAATTTTTGCAGTATTACTTCAATTTTACAATCTTTATTCCTTAGAAAAAAAGACTGCTTAAAATATTGACATTGGACGATATATGATAGAATATTTCTTTACGGGAGAGATCACAAATTAATGTGGCACCGAAGGAGCAACCACCCAGGAAACTCTCAGGTAAAAGGACCGTAACATATTAACTCTGGAAAGAGATTAAATTCTCGCCGAAGGAGTAAAACTCTCAGGCAAATATACAGATGGGTAAATAGAGTTAGTATGGATATTAAAAAAACATCTTTAAATAAATTACATCATGATAGCGAAGCTAAATTTGTTGAATTTGCTGGTTATGAGATGCCAATTCAATACAGTAAAGGTGTTATTGAAGAGCATAAATTTACAAGATCGCATGCTGGTATCTTTGATGTTTCACATATGGGTCAATTATTTATTTACGGAAATGAAAATCTAACATCTGATCTTGAGAAAATTTTTCCTTTAGATTTAAAAAATCTTCAACAAAATTGC
>CACAYA010000019.1 GCA_902536575.1 uncultured Pelagibacteraceae bacterium
ATTAGTTGCACTATTTGCCATTTTCTTTATTGAAACTTATGCCTTAGTGGGAAAAGACCTTTTAATAGTTCCTTTAATGTGTGTGATGTGTGTTGCGATACCTTTTGTTTTAGTGACTATTGCTCCAAGATTTATACCTGCAGAAGAGGTTAACTTATTTTTCTTACTAGAAACAATTGTCGGGCCAATTTGGGTTTGGATGGTCATTAAAGAACAACCAAGTATCGAAACAATTCAAGGAGGTATTGTCATCATATTGACGATAGCAATTCACTCTTTTCTCAAACTAAAAAAATCATAATAGCATAACAATTTGCTTGATTTGGCCACAAATCAGAAATAGACAGCGATTCATATGAACAAGGTATTAAAAAATTCGTGGGCTTTATTTTTAGGTATGGCAGCGATTATGCTTGCTTATGGTTTTCAAGGATCACTACTCGGTGTTCGAGCAGTTAAAGAGGAATTTAGTCTTACCGCAACTGGTTTTATGATGTCTGGTTATTTTGTTGGATATTTTATAGGCGCAATTACTATACCTAAATTAATATCAAGAGTTGGTCATATTAGAATTTTTGCAGCTTTTGCATCAATTACATCTTTAGTAATTTTAGTTCATGCAGTGTTTGTTGGTCCATTTGTTTGGTTTTTCTTAAGGGTACTTACGGGTATCAGTATGGTCTCTATTTATACTGTTGCTGAAAGTTGGTTAAATGATAGAGCAAGTAACAAAAATAGAGGAAGTGTCTTATCAATCTATATGGTGATTTTGTATGGTTCAATGGGGATAGGAATGTTTTTTTTAAACTTTAGTAATCCAATAAATTTTGAACCTTTTATTTTAGTATCAATTATAACATCAGGTGCATTAATTCCAATTTTACTTACTAAAAGAAAACCTCCAACATTTAAAAAAATAGAAACTATGACTATTCAAGAGGTTTATATTTCATCTCCTTTTGGAATGGTGAGTTCATTTCTTTATGGGACAATACAATCTGCATTATTCACATTATTAGCTGTGTATGCTGCAGGAATGAATTTTTCTATTTTTCATATTTCATTAGTAACGTTTTTATTAGCTATTTCTGGTGCAATTTCTCAGTGGCCAATAGGAAAATTGTCTGACATGTATGATAGAAGAAAAGTAATTATTTTTGTGAGTTTTGCTGCTGCTTTTTTTGCATTGTGTGCAATTTTTTCATCAGCACAAATGTATTTACCTGAGGGCTTGGGAACAAGTAAATTTTGGTTTTATTTTTTTTTAATTTTATTTTCTTTTTGCAGTTTGCCAATGTTCTCATTAATCCTTGCTCATACAAATGATTTTATTCCTAAAGAAAAATTTGTTGCAGCTGGTGCGAGTTTACAATTTATTTTTGGCTTAGGGGCAATTGGTGGTCCATTTTTATGCTCAATTTTTATGGATATAGCAGGTCTAAATGGTTTTTTTGTTTTTCTAATTTTTTTTCATATTTTAATTGGAGTTTACGGCGTTTATAGATCTAGAATTAGACCTAGAGTTGAAAATCCAGATTCTCAATTCATTGCAATGCCTCAGTCAATTACGCCCGCAGGTATTGAATTAAATCCTACTACAGAGCCAATTGATGAGCCAACAAAAACAGGATCGGATACTGTTGCAAAAGACATAAAAACAACAGACCAACAATCTCAATAAATTTAATGATCAGCGTCGTTTTGTAAAGTGAAGTATGTTAGCTTTATTGTTAATTTGAATAGATAATTTTATGAATAATAGAGACATTCAGAATCTTTTTGAAAAAACAAGAAATCAATCGATTAAAATTATTGAAAATTTAAGTCCAGAGGACATGAATATACAATCAATGGAGGATGCGTCACCCATTAAATGGCATCTAGCGCATACTACTTGGTTTTTTGAAAAATTTGTCTTAAGCAAAATAAAATCTAATTATAAATATTTTAACGAGTATTATAATTATTTATTTAATTCTTATTACTTCAAAGCAGGCCCAAGATATACAAGATCACTTCGAAATATAATTTCACGCCCTGGTATTGATGAGGTCCTAGAATATAGAAAAACTATAAACGACAGGATTAAAGAATTATGTCAGTCAAGCAACTCATACTTAAATATGATTGAGGTAGGCTGTCATCATGAAATGCAACATCAAGAATTAATGTTAACAGATCTGCAACATGGTTTAAGTTTCAATCCTACTGATCCCATATACGATCCAACTAAAAAAGAGATTGAAAGTGACAACATTAAACAAAAATGGATCTGGTTTGAAAAGGGTATTAAAAGTGTTGGTACCGACAATGAAAATTTCTCCTTTGATTGTGAACGACCTAAACATGAAGTTTTAATCCTACCTTTTGAAATATCAAACAAGTTAGTATCAAATGGTGAATGGATCGAGTTTATTAATAATGGTGGTTATAATAAAAGTGAATATTGGTTGTCCGATGGGTTTTCAATATGTCAGCAGGAAAATTGGCAATCCCCTCTTTATTGGAAAAAAGAAAATAGCAAATGGTATCACTTCACTTTAAACGGAATTAAAGAAATAGATATCAATGCGCCTGTAAGTAATATTAGCTATTTTGAAGCTGACGCTTTTGCAAAGTGGAGTAATAAACGACTTCCAACAGAATTTGAATGGGAGGTTGCCTCTAATAATCATATTCACGGAAATTTTTTAGAAGATAAAATATATCAGCCATATTCAAAAAAAAATGGGGTAGATTTAAATCAACACTGGGGACATGTCTGGGAGTGGACTTCTTCCAATTTTTCTCCTTATCCAGGATTTAAATATCATAATGATGATATTAGTGAGTACAACGGTAAATTTATGGTTAACCAGATGGTTTTAAAAGGAGGGTCTTGCCTTACTCCAAAAGACCAAATGAGAAAATCGTATCGTAATTTCTTTTATCCTCATCAAAAATGGCAAATGTCAGGACTACGACTTGCTAAATGAAATTATTTTTAAAAGAAGTAAGTCACGGTTTAAGTAAAAAAAATAAGAAGTTAAGTTCTAAATGGTTTTATGACTTTCGTGGATCAAAACTTTTTGAACAAATTACCAAGTTAAAAACGTATTACCCAACAAGAACTGAAAGAAAAATTTTAAAAGATAATAAAATTGAAATTGCTAATAAAATAGGTGAAAATGCAGTCTTAATTGAACCAGGCGCTGGAGACTTCAAAAAAATATCAATTTTTCTCAATAGTTTAAATAAGCCAAAAAAGTATATACCTTTGGATATTTCTGAAGATTATATAAATAATATATCTCAAGGTTTTAAAAAAAAATTTCCAAAAATAACTATTACTCCTAAAGGATATGACTTTTCAAAAAATAACAAACTTCCTTTTAAAATCGATTCATCTGAAAATATAATTATATTTTTTCCTGGATCAACAATTGGTAATTTTGAAGAAAAGGACGCTGTTAAATTTTTAAAAATGTTAAAATCAAAATTTAAAGCTAAAAAAATTATCATAGGAGCTGATTTAGTAAAAGATATCCCAACTCTTATTACTGCTTATGATGACAAAAAAGGAGTGACTGCAAAATTCAATAAAAATATTTTACAAAGAATTAACACTGAATTAGGTGCAGATATAAATCTGAATTCCTATAAACATTTAGCAATTTATAATAAACAAAAAAAAAGAATTGAGATGAGACTAAAATCTAAAAAAAAAAATAATATCAGAATTAATGGTTCAAGTTATTTAATTAAAAAAAATGAAGAAATTCACACTGAAAATTCTCATAAATATACGATCAAATCCTTCAAAAACCTAGCTAATAAAGCTGGATGGAAACTAGATAAAACTTGGGTTGATGACAAAAAACTTTTTAGTGTTCATTTTCTAAATTAAAAAATTTTACTCATCAGAAAAATATTCAACTTCCTTAAATCGATCTGTTGGGAAAAGCCAATAAAATCCAAATGTTGCATCACTATTATTTTCAAGTGCATGTTTAGCATTATTAGAAATATAAACTACATCCCCTTTTTTAATCTCTTCAAGTTCACCATCTTTGTTTAAAGTTGCAGAACCATTGGTTACCACATAAATTTCGTCAGGTGAATGGTGATGCAAGGTTAATTTTCCTCCTGGTAAAACCTCTGCAAAACCACAAGAAATTCCTTTACTTCCATCAATATCTGCATCAACTAAAAACTTCCATCTTACTCCAGGATATTTCTCATTTGTTTTCCATTCCTGATCTGAGATTGAATTAAAATTTTTTACAAATATCATGTATTTATAGATTATATATATTTTGGGATATTTGAATAAAAATTATGATTGAACAGATTGGTATTTATCTAACGTCAATGATTTTGGGAATAATGTTATTCTTCTCATTTGTGATAGCACCAGTTGTCTTTACAACTTTAGATGACGAAAACGCTCGAAAGTTTATCAGAAGAATATTTCCTTTTTATTATAATGTTAATTTAGTAATAAGTTTTATTGTTCTCTTAACGTTTTTTTTTCTTAGTAAATTTGGAATTAAGTTTATTTTAATTTTAACAATCACTATTTTATTTGCTATTTCAAATTATTATTTAATGCCTTTAATTAACAAATATAAAGATGAAAAACAGAATAAAAAATTCAAATATTCGCATTTCATATCCGTTGTAATTAATTTTATTCAAATGATTTTTTTAGTATTTTTACTTATTTAAATATTGAATTTTTTAATTTTTAAAAAAATATCTCTAAATATCTGATTATATAATTCATAAATCGTTAAAACTACAAAATATAAATTTGAAATAGTCCACACAAAAAGTGACAAATAATCAAAGTAACTATTTAAAGAATAAAATGAATTTAATAAAATTTTAAGTGATGAAAAAAACCATAGTATCATAAATGCAATTGAATATTTTTTATATTTTTCAACTCGTAATGGATGGATATATTTTGTAGGTATAAATTTTAAAACTATAAATATTGAAATCATCAATAAATTGAAAAACTGTGAAAAATCAAAAATGTATAAATAAAAAACCAGTATATTCCAAACGCATGGGAAACCTTTATAAAAATTATCTGAAGTCATCACATTATAATTTGAGTATGAAATTGCTGAGATAATTAATATGACAGAAGGTATAATAAAATCAAAAGTTGCTGGTACTAATTTTAACCAATATATCATTATAGATGGAATTATTATATAATTGAAGAAATCAATTACACTATCAAGCATTCTTCCATCAATATTTTTTATAAAGATTTTTACCTTAAACTTTCTCGCTAACGAGCCATCTACAGCATCAATTAATAATGCCAATCCTAAAAATAAAAAAGCTGATGTTGGATCGTTTTTAAATATGCATATTAGAGCAAAAAATCCTGCTATTAACCCAGAACATGTTAAAAAATGAACAGACCAAGCTAGGAGAATATTTGTGTTTATGTTAAAATACTTCATATTTTTTGTTTAACAAATGTACAAAAATTTATTACGTAAATTCTTGTCGCGCTTTAAAATGTATTATGAAACAAGAAAACGCTAGTAAACTGTGGAAAATTATTCAGGAAGCTGGCGATTATTTACGGGAATAGAGGGACAACCTAATCCACATTAAGCTACAATATTCTACAGTACTTATGCGGATAATAAAAAGTTAACTCAAAATAAATCACATACAGACTCATTAATTTAATTTAAAAACTCGATGCTAAACTCGAAATAAAAGAGATAAATCAAATAATACTTTAATAATAATTAGACACCCATGTTGGGGCCATGTTAAAATTTTTATATGAAAAATATTATAGCCATATGCTTAACAACCTTAATTCTTTTGAGTCAGGCTAATGGAAATATTGTAGATCAATTAACTGAGCTAAATAACTTATATAAATCTGGTGCAATCAATGAAGATGAATTTAGTAAAGCAAAAAATATACTGTTAAAATCAGAAGATGATAAAAAATTAGATATTGAAGAAAAAATAACTAGACAAAAAACTGTAGAAAAAGAGGAAAAAGAAACTACACAAATAATCGAAATTAAAGCAACCAATAAAAATTTAAAAAAAGAAGATCTAAGTAAAACATTTGTTTCTAAAGAAGAATTAGAAGAAATTGGTCAATATAAAAAGTTAAAAGAGTATCCTGAAGGATTATTTGAAAATCCAAATTTCTCTGAAAGTATGCTTGCAAAGAAATCAGCTGAAGAAATGTATAAAACATTTGTGCAACACAAAAACTTAAATGAAAAATATCCTGAAAACATGATGAGAGCTATGGGTTACTTTGAAGTTTTTTATAATCACAAACTTAAGGAAGAAAAAAAAGCAATTGAGGACTATCAAAATAACTATCCTAATGTCAAAAAGAGCAGCAAAAAAGCTATACAATCACTTTATTCATTATCTCAAGCTAAAGAATCTATGAGAAAATCAATAGGACTTACGTCTAATGATAATTTAGAAGATGCATTGACAGGCTATATGCACATGTATGATTTTATGTCTCAAGGTACCAAAAGTCAGAACAAGCTTACAACTGAAGAAAAAAAAATAAAAAAAGAATCAACAAAATTTAAGTCATCTTATGGAGCTTTTAAAAAAAATTTAGAATTAAAATTAGAACAAAGGATCAGCCAAAAAGAGTTTGAAAAAGAGTTTAAGAAAACTTCTAAAAAAGTTGAAAAATCTTTAAAGAAAATTAACAAAATTAATCCTAATAAATATAACGTTTATGAAAATATTGATAAAATATTTAAAAAATCTTTAGATATATTGGAAAATTGCAACGAAAATTGTGAAGACAAAGATTTCATAACTGCAATAGATTCAGTTGATTTCTCAAATGCAATTTTAAAAGATGTTGAAAAAAATATTATTAAAAAAAAATTTGAGAATGACTTAAGTCAAATTAATATTGAAAATTTTTCAGATGATACAAAAAAAACATTAACTTTAGCTTCATTAAGCTCAAAAAAACAAAACAATCAAAATATCTTTAATTTACAAAAGAAAGCTCTCAATTTAGCAAATAATGATTTTGCTATAGATGAAATCTTAGAAAATATTGAGAAAGATGGATATGAATTTACAACACTAAAAATATCCTATCAAAATTTAGAAGAAATGGAAAATTGGGAGGTAAAAGATTGGGCTAACTCTTGGAAGGGAGACTTGCCTGTTGATAATTTTAAAGACAAATCTGGAAATTTAATAGAACTAACTAGTGAGAATATTGATGATATAAAAGCTCAATTAGCAAGAAATGAATTTGAAAATTTAATTAATTTTAACGAAACAGATTTAAATAATGAAATAAATCAAAATCTAATTGATATTGCAAAATCTGTTCAAGACAATCCCTCATTTAATTTAGAAAATTGGCTCAATCAAGATTTTTCAATTACTTTAGATAATTATACAAAAATTGCTGCAGAAAGTATTATATCTGAATTCGGAGACTCTTTAGATCAAGAAACTATTAATGATATCAGAGCAAATGCAAATTTTGAAAATTTAACTAAATTAGTTAATGCAGAATATGGTACAAACATGACCTCTGAGGAATATGCAAGCATTTGGCAAAATGCAACAATTGATGGTTCAACATCTAATTGGGGAGATGTAACAGCGGGTGTAGATCTTTTAAGTCAAGTTGGATCATTCGAGGCAGCATCTATAGCTAAAGATCTTGGTACAGATTTACAAACAGTAGCTGACTCCATTTCTTTGGCTGCGACTGTAGGTGTTTCAACTGATCTTGAGGCTGCTGCAAGTGGACTAGGATATGATAGCTTTGCTGATGCAGTTTCTGCTTATAATCAACAATATGGTACCAACTATTCTGTTGAAGAAGCTAAAGAAGCTCTTGGACAATAAAATTAAAATTTATAATAAAGAATTTCATAATAGAACTCGAAACAAAAGTTATGAAACAATGATCTGGATAGTATGAATAAAGAAAACGCAAGTAAACTGTGGAAAATTATTCAGGAAGCTGGCGATTATTTGGGGGATTAGCGGTTCAAACTAATCCACATTAAACGACATTAAACTACATTAATTATAGGGATATTAAAAAGTTAGCTTGAAATAAATCGCTTAAAGACTCATCAATTTAAACAAGAAACTAGAAATGAAACTAGAAATATTTGAGATAAATCAAATAGCTATTTTTAAAGCAAATAGACTCATTGTTCAAGATTTGGTAATCTTGGATTGTGAAAAGCTTTTAAAATAAATAAGGAGGTTCATATGGCAATATTAGTAAAAGGCGAAATTACAATTACTAAAGGATTTAAAACATGGAAAGAGATGGTCTATGCACAGGATGGAAAATTAAAAGAGCATGGAATAAAATTTGTTTTTGCAGGCACACAAAAAGATGACCCGACAAAACTTCATACAGTAATGCAATTTCCAAATATAGAATCACTTCAAGCTTTTAAAGACGATAAGGAACTTGCTGAGAAAAGAAAAGAAGCAGGTGCTGTTTTAGAGAGTGCTGTAATGATACCAATCTCAGATGAACATTTAACCAACTATCCGGATGCATATACAAATCATTAAATGAAAAAACTTTTAGGGATAGTGGTTCTGGGTTTGTTGTTGAGTGGAAACTCTAAAGCTTGTGATAAAGAGGATTTCATAAAATATGTATCAGCAGGTAAAAACAAATGTATAGCAATTTTAAATTTAGGAAAGATTGAAAAGGGTAAAAAAAACCTAATAGTATTTCTTCATGGTGATGGTAGTCCTAATTCTCCAAGACCAGGAATACCCAAAAAAAGTCAAATTAGATTTGCAAAAGAATTAATAAACGATAATAACAATATTTTTCTTTTTGCAAGACCTGGTTACTTTATTAGAGAAAGAGGCAGTAGTGAAGAGGATAGATATTCATCAGGACCTCGTAAAGCTATAAAGAGTACAATAGTAAATTATGATTGGAAAAATTTTCAAATACTAGCTCCTGCGTTACAAAATCTTAAAAAATATTATAAACCAAAAAAACTAATTTTAATTGGTCATTCTGGAGGAGCTTATCAGGGAGGTACTATTCATGGAAAAGTACCAGGATTAGTTGATATAAATATTTTGATCTCTTGCCCGTGTGACTGGGAAATTAGAAAAAAACTAAGCAACGGTAAAAAATGGGAAACCAAATCTCAATTGAAAGAATTAAAAAAAAACTCACCAAGTTTCAATTATAAAGATATAGATTTAAAATCTCTCAATATATTAATTGTTGGAAAAGATGATAAAAATACAGCTCCAGGAGTTTCAAAATATTATTATGATTTACTTAAAAAGAAAAAACTACAAGTTAAGTTACATATTATTGATGGAGGCCACGGATTAAGGTCTATGCCAACAATTGGATCTATAATTAAAGAATATATAAACTAATGAAAAAATTTTTAGGGATCGTAGTTCTAGGTTTGTTGTTGAGTGGAAATAGTTTTGCAAATGATAATCGAAAATGTATAAATGAGACTGGATTTGTTAGCGATAAATTTAATTTTAGCAAAAATATAAAATTTGAAGATCCAGAAAATACTTTAATTTTCATGTATCATCACGGCGGAGCTGCTGACAAAGCAAGTACCTCAGACTGTGTCTTTAGTGAAGAACGTTTTAAAAATGTAATTAAACTAACAAAAGAAGATTTTGGAACAAATTACACTTATCTTTATGTAGTAAACACAAAACCTTTGTATGGCGACGCTTATAAAGATAGGAAAAATAAAACTAAATGGAAAGCTTTTCCAGTTGGTGAATATCCTGGAAAAACAAAAATAGAAAAAAAAATTGATCTAATAAATGAAATTAACGAAAACTTTTATTCACAAGGCATAAAACCTAAAAATATAATTATGACAGGACATTCTAATGGAGGTTATGCATCTCTTTTGTATACAGCAAGACATCCTGATAAAGTTAGAGGTGCTATAGCTTATCATCCAGCCTGTTGTGGTAAGTTAACAAAGTTTGATATTGCAACAGAGAAAGGAAGAAAAAAATGGCTTAAAGATGAAAATTGGAAATGCCCTATTAAAGAAAAAGGTAAGTATCCTTGTGCTGAAGCATTCTGGACATTTAGGTCAAAAATCATTGATGAAATTCTAAGTAATAAAAATCTTAAAGCTGTAGTGATACATAACAATGATGACCCTTATGACGGAAAGCATAGTGAATGGTTAAAAGAAATAAAAACCGTCAAATTTATTGAAACACCAGGAAAAAAGGACAAGTGGAAAATAAATGGAAAATCTTGCAAAGGTTTAAAGCCTTTTGGACATAATGTACACACAAGTCCATGTATGAGTGAATATTTTCCAGAAATTATAGCATATTTCAAATGAGCAAATAATGAAAAAACTTTTAGGGATCGTGGTTCTGGGTTTGTTGTGGATTATTCCAGTATCAGCTGATGAAAGATTTATTCCATTAGAATTATTTACTGGTGGAGAAATAAGGAATGATACAGAAATTAAATATACAATAGCGGATAAAATTTTTGGTGAAAAGCGAAGAAAAAAAATTATAGGCCCTCAAGATTGGAAAAATCCTTTCACAAAAGAAATCATTAAAGTTTATAAAAGAACTCAAAAAAATAGAGAGGGTAGAGTAAGGAAAACACAATTATTTACAGTTACTAACGATGGTCAATGCATGGGAAGAGTATACGATCAAAGACGATCAAAAACCAAGTATATAAAGAATGGTTGTAAATTTCCTTTAGGTTTTTGGAAAAAAGGTGAAACAAGATTATTTTCCGTAACTGATGCTGGAAGATCAAGAACTGTAGAATTAAAAATATTAAAACTTGGAAAAAAACCAACAGACTGCATTAAATATAATTGGAAATTATTTGATACTAGTGGAAATAAATTAGCAGATAATGATTATAAATTTTGTAAAAATAGAGCAATGACTAGTTTAAAGATCCGAAAAATTAAATAAAAAAAATTTTTAGGGATCGTGGTTCTGGGTTATAGGATTTTATAGGATACTAGAAATGAAACTAGAAATGGACGAGATAAAACAAGAAAAATGAAGGTGTGAACAAAGAAAACGCAAGTAAACTCTGGAAAATTATTCAGGAAGCTGGCGATTATTTACGAGGTCAATTACCTGATCATCCTAATCATCCACAAGGTAGGAATGCTTATGCACATGTAGCTATTTGCGTAAAATCTAAATTTAATGCTAGTTACAAAGATATACCCGATGAAAAGTTCAATGAAGTTTTAAAATATATTGAATTTTTGAAGCAAAATCCAAATTAGAGAATTATTGTTTAGGAAAATAGTCCTTTAATTCACCTTCTCGATATACATCTGCAGTACAACAATGAAGTCCTCCTCCAAATGCATAAGCATCACGTAGTTCTACTGGTACCACTTCCATTCCAAGTTTATCTAATTGTTCTGCTTGATAAGTCTCACTTTTTTCAACACATACTGTTTTAGAGTCTAAAACTAATACATTCATTGATAACCATGTTGAAGAATAACATAAAGGAGGTGGCTCATTGTGTGCTGGTTGTGCGCTATCAATTATTTCCCATCCATTATTTTCAAATAACTTTCTTTGTTCTTTTGGTAGTCTTCTTTGAGGATTATTTATTATTAACCCTTCTTTTATTGGTGTGAAAGTTGCATCAATATGAATTGGATAAGGGTCACCAGGAAAGTTCACTGCATGGACTCTGTGATCTTTATAATGTCTTTTTAACCAATCAATACCTTTTAGATTTGTAGTAAAACCATGTTGCACTACTAGATCTTTTCCAAATCTCAATACATCAGCTGCGTCAAATAATGGCTCTTCCTCAGTTGTTACAAAATGTTTTTTTTCAGTCCACTCTAATCTTTTTTGAACTCCAATTTTATCTGATAAATAATCCTTTCTATAATCGAGATCTGTTAATCTAGGCTTTGGTGCAGACTCATGTCGCATATTTGAATCTTGATTGTAATAATCTTGTAAAAGTGGTCTATAGCATAAATATTCAAACCAACGACAACGATAGCTCATTGTCGCCTCTAAAATTTCATTACCAACAGTCAACAAAACATCTCTTGGTGGCATACAGCCAAACATAGTTTCTGCTTCCCAATCAGGAGTTGATGTTTTTTGATTAAAATTTATAGGTGTTGGTCGATCTACTTTTATTCCTCTTTTTTGAAGAATGATTGAAAAATCATCTAATAGTTGATTGGCTTTATCAACTGTATCTTTAGTTCTTGGTCCAAACTGCCCACGCATGTCGCTATCTTCTGGAACTTTTGCATCAACTGCTGGTTCTGGAGCTGGAATACAGGTCCCATCTGCTCTTCCAATAATAACATGTTTTAATGGATCCCACTCATTCCAACTATTCACTATAATATTATTTTTATTCATAGATTAATTCAAAGCGATATATCTTTTATTCCATTTCATAATAAGGCTGTAATAAATTAATGAGACAAAAAGAAAAAATCCTCCAATGATTGTGTTTGTTGTTGGAACCTCATTTATACCAAACAGTGGCAACCATACCCAGAATATTCCACCTATTACTTCAGTTAAAGATAATAAGGTTAGTTCTGCGGCAGGTATAGCTTTTGATCCAATTGAATATAAAATTAAACCAAAACAGACTAAAGTTCCATGTAAAGAAAATAAAGTTCCATTATAGCTTGACGAGAAAAATACTAAATCATTCGTGATGATTGATATAGATGAAAAGACAATACAAAAGAATCCTGCAAAAGCAACTGTAGTAAATTTAGGAGTTTCTTTTCTCCACCTTAAAGATACAGAAAAAACTGAAAAACCAATTGAAGCTGTAAGACCAAATACAAATCCAATTAAGGATTTTTCACTGGTATTACCAAGCGCCATAATTAGTATACCTGCAGTTGCTATGAAAATTGAAATCCAAACATTTAATGAAATTTTTTCTTTTAAAAACAAAAATGCTAATAATGCAGTAAAAAATGGCATTGCAGCCAAACATAGCAATGTTACGGCAGCACTAGTGTTGGTAATTGAATAAATAAAGGTGATCATTGCAACACCTAAACCTGAGCCGCCTATCATACCTGATAATCCAATTTTGAAATAATTTTTGTAAAAATTTTTTCCTTCTTCAAAAAATAAATAAAGATTTAATAAAATAAAAATAGTTAAACCTCTTCCAAAAATATACTGCCATGGGACTAATTGTGGATTATCCATGTATCTAACAACTAAAGGGCCAAATGACCACAGTAAGCCTGCAAATAAAACAACTGGAATAGCAATTTTGGGACTTCTAAGCTCAATCATATGCCGAAATCTAATTCTAAATAGAATTTTCTACAACAAAAATATATTTTAAATTTAAATATAAATCAGTGATATATATTAAATAAAATTAAAAGTTTATATGGATTTAAAAATTTTAGAGATTGCTTCAGATACAGAAAATAACAAAAATATCAAAAACTTCACTCATGTTGCAAAATCCAAAAATCCTTTATGTGGTGATGAAATTCAAATTAAGTTAATCATTAAAAATGAAAAACTTGTTGATTTTGGCTACCAAGGTAAATCATGTGTTTATTGTCAGGCTACTGCAAGTCTATTGTCAAAAAATTTGATAAACTCCAAAAAAAATAAAATTGATGAGCTGTGTGATTATGCAAAATCTTTTTTTAATAAAGACCAAGAAAGTGTTGAAAAAAAATGGTCTTTTTTAAGTAGATTGTTTGATAAAAAAAATATACCAAGAAAAGAATGTATTCTTCTTCCTTTCAACGCATTGAAAAAGATTATATCAAATTAAGCTATGGGAAATTTTAAGCAATCATTTTTAGCAGGACTCTTTTCAATTATTGCAATAGGAATTCTCACTCTTTTAACTTACAAAACTGAGTATGGAGTATTTTTGATTGCTTCCTTTGGATCTTCAATGGTTCTACTCTATGGATATCCTGAAAGTCCTTTTGCCCAACCAAAAAATGTTTTCTTTGGTCACGTTCTTACTGCAATAGTGGGAATGATTTTTTTATACTTT
The DNA here is from genome assembly GCA_902536575.1 of uncultured Pelagibacteraceae bacterium. Lineage (GTDB taxonomy): Bacteria > Pseudomonadota > Alphaproteobacteria > Pelagibacterales > Pelagibacteraceae > Pelagibacter. The sequence goes on from CACAYA010000019.1 coordinate 14,057, forward strand.
ATACCTTTACCTTTATATTTAACTATACCTTTAGCTGTAGGTTTTGGTGTTGGATTAATGATACTATTTAATGTAACTCATCCACCAGCTGGTGGTAATCCCATTATAGTCATTATGGGTAGTGTGTCCGTGGACTACTTATTGACCCCTGTGATTTCTGGTTCAATAATCATTCTATTTTTTGCAATTATTATTAATAAATTTATCTTAAAAAAAAATTATCCCTCTAAGAAATAATTTGTTTGCTAGCCCATTGAAAATAAGGTTAGATGTTCAAAAAATAAATTAATTTTTTATTACATACAGGAGATTAAATGAAGATATTGTGCGTATTATACGATGATCCTAAAGGTGGAATGCCAAAATCATATCCACTTAGTGATCTTCCTAAATTAGAGAAATATCCAGATGGAATGACTTTGCCAAGCCCAAAAGGTAGAGATTTCACACCAGGTGAATTATTAGGATGTGTTTCAGGGGGATTAGGATTAAGAAAATATTTAGAGTCTAATGGACATGAATTTGTTGTAACAAATAGTAAAGATGGAGATGGATGTGAAGCTGATAAACATATCGTTGATGCAGATATCGTTATATCTCAACCATTTTTTCCTTACTATTTAACAAAAGAGAGAATTGCAAAAGCAAAAAATTTAAAAATGGCCATTACTGCTGGAATTGGTTCAGACCATGTTGATTTACAAGCAGCAATGGATAACAAAATTGACGTAGTAGAAGTCACATTTTGTAATTCAAGATCAGTTGCAGAACATATAGTTATGATGATTGTTTCAATGGTAAGAGATTATCACAATCAACATAGGATAGTTAATGAAGGTGGTTGGAATATAGCTGATGCTGTGCAAAGATCTTATGACGTTGAGGGTATGCATATAGGAACAGTTGCTGCTGGTCGTATTGGTCTAGATGCACTTAGAAAGATGAAACCTTTTGATGTACATTTACATTACTTTGATAGACATAAACTACCTGACAGTGTTGAAAAAGAATTAAATCTAACTTTTCATGAGTCTGTAGAATCTATGGTTAAAGTCTGTGACGTAGTGACAATAAATTGTCCACTCCATCCAGAAACTGAAAACTTATTTGATGATGCAATGATAAGTAAAATGAAAAAAGGTGCATACATTGTTAATACTGCTAGAGGTAAAATTTGTAACCGTGAGGCTATAGCAAAAGCTCTAGAAAGTGGACAGTTGAGTGGTTATGCTGGAGACGTTTGGTTTCCACAGCCAGCTCCAAATGATCATGTTTGGAGAACTATGCCTAATCATGGGATGACACCACACACCTCTGGAACTTCATTATCGGCTCAAACTAGATATGCTGATGGCGTAAGAGAAATTTTAGAATGTTTCTTTGCAGGTAGTGAAATTAGAGATCAATATCTTATTGTTAAAGACGGCCAATTAGCTGGAATGGGCGCTCATTCATACAGTAAAGGATCAGCAACAGGTGGATCTGAAGAGGCGGCTAAATATAAGAAAAAATAACTTACTATAATACTTATTAAAGGTAGTTTACTAAAATTAGCTACCTTTAATATCATAGACTAAATTCTTTTTTTTTGTTTATGATGTTAAATGAAATTTGTAACTATTATAACTTTTATCATATTGTTCATTACCGCAGCAGAGGCTAATCAAAAAAATAAAGCATATTTTGCTGGTGGGTGTTTTTGGTGTATGGAAGAATCCTTTGAAAAATTAAGTGGAGTTGAAAAGGTAATATCAGGCTACTCTGGCGGTACCACAGAAAACCCAACCTACAAGGAAGTAGTTTATGGTAAAACTGGACATTTTGAAGTTGTTGAAATTATCTATGACAAAGAAATTATTTCTTTTAAAGAATTGCTGAATATTTTTTGGAAGAATATAGATCCCTTCGATCCTTATGGACAATTTTGTGATAAAGGATATAGCTACAGATCAGTTGCTTTTTATCAAAACGATGAAGAGAGAAAACTTATAGAAAATAGCATAAGCG
>CACAYA010000020.1 GCA_902536575.1 uncultured Pelagibacteraceae bacterium
CAAGTAATGATAATTATATGTCAGATAAAAAACCTGAACTTAGTGCCGCAATGAAACAAAAACTTGAGCCTAAAAAATTCACAAAAAATCCAATATTAGGTACCAAATTTACAATAGCAATTTCCAGCGCAAAAGGGGGTGTTGGAAAATCAACTTTTGCTACTAATTTGGCATTAGCTCTAAAAAAAGTTGGTTGCAAAGTTGGATTGTTAGATGCAGACATTTATGGCCCATCGATACCAAAAATGTTCGACATTGATGAGAAACCAAAAAGTGACGGACAAAAATTAGAACCTATTATTAAGTATGATATTCAATGTATGTCTATTGGCTTCTTAGCTGACCAACAGACACCAATGATATGGCGTGGCCCAATGGTTACAAGTGCAATCAAAACTTTTACACAAAAAGTTAACTGGAAAAATTTAGATTTTATTATTGTTGATATGCCTCCTGGCACAGGAGATACGCAGTTAACTTTTTCACAAGAAATAAAAATGGATGGTGCAATAATAGTTTCCACCCCACAAGAAGTTGCACTTTTAGATGTAAAAAGAGGTATTAAAATGTTTGATAAGCTAGGGGTAAAAATCTTAGGATTGGTTGATAATATGAGTTTTTTTATTGGAGATGATGGAAAAAAATATAAAATTTTTGGTGAAGGAGGAGTAAAAAAAACTGCAGAGGAATTTCAAAAAGAATTTTTAGGTGAAATACCAATTAATTCAGAAGTAGGGAAAACCTCAGATGAAGGAAAGCCATTAGTGGAAGCAAATCCAGATCATGATATTTCGAAAATATATTTAGATTTTGCTAATAAAATTAAATCAACTTATCTTTAATATCAAAGGCAATCATTAGTTCATTCCACTCTCTTTTTGAAAGACCTGAACTATCTACATCAACATTTTCACCTATAATAAGTTTTTGAATAATTAATTTTCCCTTAGCTGAAACTTCTGTGCCTCCCACTCTATAATCCATAAAAGCTTCATAAGTTATTGGAACCCATTTTTTCACTGTATTTAACATTATATCTGCATAAACTCGTATTTCGTATTGAGCATGACTATCAGCTCTTAATCTTAAAAAATTCATTAAATTTAAGAGATCAGTTTTCCAATACCATTGTGTATAGGTATTTAAAGTTAAATTCATTCTAGCGAGTTCTCTTGCTAAGCCTTTTTTATTTTCATCTATAGTTGAGCCATCAAATCTTTCATTAAGCATAGTTTCGTAATTATCGTAGGTTCTCTCAGCATCGTTTTTTAAAAGTTCTAAAACTTCCTTGGCTTGTTTACCTTCCAATACATCTCCTCTACCTTGTCTATTACTGGTAGACTGAGTTGCTAGATTATCTTGATTCGGTAAATAAAATTCTTTATCTAAAATTGAATATCTTGCTGAATATTCATTAACATTAGCAGTTCTATGTCTAATCCACTGTCTAGCAATAAATATTGGTAGCTTAATATGATATTTTATTTCACACATCTCAAATGGAGTGCTATGCCAATGCCTCATTAAATACTTTATTAAACCTTTATCAGTGGATACTTGTTTTGTGCCTTTTCCATATGAAACTCTTGCAGACTGAACAATAGAGGTATCATCCCCCATATAATCCACTACTCTGACAAAACCATGATCTAATGCAGGAATTGCCTCATAAAGAATATTTTCAAGCTCTGGTACTGTAACTCTTTTAGTTTGATTGCTTTGAGATTGTTGATTTTTTATTTCTTCTGCCTGTTCTTTGGTAAGTTTCATGATTGTTATTGAATCTGTTGTAATTCCTTTTATATTAATAATGTTGGTTTTCCAACTACGACGATAAACGAATTTCGTAATAACCATTGCGGACGTGGGGGCAGTACCCACCACCTCCACCATTACAACTTATGGGGGTGAACTAGATTCGACGGATGACTAAAAGCTATTCTTTCGTTCGGGATTGTTCCACCGTAACGGGCTAATTTATAATTGCTAACGAAAGTTACGCACTTGCTGCCTAATTAACTTAGTTAATTAAGCAAACGGGGTTCGGGGCACCTGGCAACAGAACGCCCCCTAATTAAAATAATTATTTTTTCAGTTCTGCTTGTGCTGCTGCTAATCTAGCGACTGGAACTCTATAAGGAGAACAAGACACATAATTAAGTCCTGCTTTTGCACAAAAAAAAATACTTTTAGGATCACCGCCATGCTCTCCACAGATCCCTAGTTTTATCTTTTTATTTTGGCTCTTTCCTTTTGCAACAGCAATCTCAACCAAATCTGAAACTCCTTCATCAATTGATACAAAAGGGTCAATAGAAAATATTTTATTCTCCAAGTAATCATTTAAAAATTTTCCACTATCATCTCTGCTTATTCCAAAAGTAGTTTGCGTTAAATCATTTGTGCCAAAACTAAAAAATTCTGCATGTTTTGCTATTTCTTTTGCTTTAATAGCTGCTCTTGGGAGTTCAATCATCGTTCCAACCATAAAGTCTATTTTTAATTTATTTTCTTTTTGAACCATACTTGCTATTCTTTTGACTAAATCTTTCATTATTTTAATTTCAGCCTCTGTAGAGACAAGTGGAATCATAATTTCAGGAAAAGCTGACTTAATTTTGTTTTTTTTAAGCTCACATAGTGCTTCAAAAATTGCTCTACATTGCATCTCATATATTTCAGGAAATGATATAGCTAATCTGCAACCTCTGTGACCTAGCATTGGGTTTTGTTCATGAAGTTCCTCTATCCTTGTTTCAACCTCTTTTACTGAAAGATTAACAATTTCTGCTAATTCGCTAATTTCTTTATTTGTTCTTGGTAAAAATTCATGTAGTGGAGGATCTAACAATCTTACTGTAACTGGTAAGCCATTCATAATTTTAAAAATTTCAGTAAAGTCTTTTTTTTGATGTGGTAAAAGTTTATCTAAAGCTTTAGCTCTATCTTCTTTAGTTTTAGAGAGTATCATTTCCCTAACAGATAAAATTCTCTCTTCATCAAAAAACATATGCTCAGTTCTGCAAAGTCCAATGCCTTCAGCACCAAAATCTTTTGCAGTTTTAGTATCTTTTGGGGTTTCTGAATTTGTTCTTATATTTAATTTTCTATAACTATCAGCCCAAGACATTAATTTTGAAAAGTCACCTGATATTTCTGGCTTTACGGTTGCAACACTACCTTTGATTATTCTTCCTGTTGAGCCGTCTATTGTAATTATATCTCCCTCTTTAATTTCTATTGACGATGTTTTAAATAACTTATTTTCATAATTTATATCAATTTCACTCGACCCTGAAACACAGGGCCTTCCCATTCCTCTTGCTACAACTGCTGCATGGCTTGTCATACCACCTCTTGCAGTTAAGATTCCTTTGGCTGCATGCATTCCTTGTATATCTTCAGGAGAGGTTTCTACTCTAACTAATATTGTATCTTGCATCATTGATGTTAGTCTTTCTGCTTCTTCAGATGTAAATACAACCTTTCCACTCGCAGCGCCTGGTGAAGCAGGCAAACCATTTGCAATTACATTTATTGAACTTTTTTCGTCTAGAGTTGGATGAAGAAGTGTATCAAGTGAGTGAGGATCAATTCTTAATACGGCTTCTTTTTTTGAAATTAATTTCTCTTTGACCATATCAACTGCAATTTTGACTGCTGATTTTGCAGTTCTTTTTCCAGAACGTGTTTGAAGCATCCATAGCTTTTTATTTTCAACTGTAAACTCTACATCTTGCATATCTTTATAATGCTTTTCTAATTTTTTTAGGATCTTATAAAGTTGTTTATAAACTTTAGGCATCGACTCCTCCATAGACGGATCTTTAATTTTTGCATTTTGTCTAGCTTTTTTAGTTATATATTGTGGTGTTCTTGTACCAGCCACAACGTCTTCTCCTTGTGCATTGATTAAATATTCACCATAAATTTCGTTTTCACCATCTGATGGATTTCTTGTGAAAACCACACCTGTTGCACAGTCATCGCCCATATTTCCAAAAACCATTGATTGAACATTAACTGCTGTACCCCATTCTGCAGGTATATGATTTAATTTTCTATAAACTTTTGCTCTCTTACTATCCCAAGACAAAAATACTGCGCTGATTGCTCCTAATAATTGTTCATACACATCTTGTGGAAAATCTTTATTTGATTTTTCCTTAACTGTTCTTTTAAAATCTTTAATTAATCCATCCCAGTCATTTTCATCTAAATCAGTGTCTAACAAAACACCTTTTGTAAGTTTATAATTCTCAATTAATTCCTCAAAATGATACCCTTCAACACCCATTACTACATTACCATACATTTGAATAAATCTTCTGTAACTATCTTTGGCAAATCGCCCATTAGAGGTTTTTGAAGCAAGGGCTTTAACAGTTTTATCATTTAGTCCTAAATTTAATATTGTATCCATCATACCAGGCATAGAAACTCTTGCTCCAGATCTGACTGAAAGTAATAATGGATTTTTTAAATCACCAAATTTTTTTGAAACTTCCTTTTCAACAGACTTTAATTCTTTTTTAATTGATGTGATTATACTTTTATTAAGTTTTTTTTTATCTTTATAAAATAAATCACATACTTTTGTAGAAATAGTGAATCCAGGTGGAACCGGTAAACCCATTCGACCCATTTCTGAAAGATTAGCACCTTTTCCGCCCAAGAAATTTCTCGGGATTTTAATTTTTTTGCTATCTTGAGATTTAAAATTTAGAATTAGTTTTTTCATTTTTGGGAGTCTACTAAAGAAAAATTAACATAGTTGTTGAATGTTTTACATAAGATTTGAATAAGTTCTAGTCTATTTTTTCGAATACCTGGATCAACGTCATTAACTATAACATTTTCAAAAAAATCGTTAATTACTTTTTTGGCATCTAATAAGTTATCTAGAGTTTCGGGATAAACTTCATCTTTATTAATTGAAGAAAAATATTTCTTTAATTCATTTATTTTTTTAAACAAATTTTTTTCAAAATCTGTCTTGAAAACACCAGGGTCGGTTGTATTTGAAAGATCAAAATTCTGTCCTTTCAACTCACTTTCCAAGATACTTGAGGCTCTTTTATAGCTTGATATTATCTCTTGTCCGTTTGATTTAGAAATTATTTTGTCTAAATATTTTGCCTTTTCAAAAATTATCACAAGTTGATCCAAATTATGTGAATTGATAGATGCTTGAATAATATCATTTCGAATATTTTGTTCCTTCATATAAAATTTTAGTCGATCCATTAGAAATTCAGAAAGTTCCTTTTGAAGAAATTTATTTTCAAATTTGAAGCCTTGATCCATATAAAGTGAGGCTGAATAGTTAATCAAATCTCTTATTTTAATATGATTTTTATTTTCGACAATTATTCTAATTACTCCTAAAGTTAATCTTCTAAGAGCAAATGGATCTTTAGAGCTTGTTGGTTTTTGGTTAATTCCAAAAAAACCTACAAGGGTATCTATTTTGTCTGATAGAGCTAGTGCTATACTAAAAGGTTTTTTGGGAACCTTAGACCCAGACCCTGAAGGTAAATATTGTTCACTTATTGATAGTGCTACATCCTTGTCAAAACCTTGTGCCTCAGAAAAATAACCACCCATAATCCCTTGAAGCTCAGGAAACTCACCCACGATTTCAGATAATAAATCGACTTTAGAGATTGATGCTGATAATTCTGCTTTTTCTTTACTTATTAATAGCTCATCTGAAAGCATTCCTCCAAGCTTTCTCATTCTTTGAACTTTATCAAAATAACTTCCCAAACCTTTAAAATAATTCATAGATTTTAAATTTGAGACTTGTTTTACTAAATTTTGAGATTTATCTTTTTGCCAAAAGAATTGTGCATCAGTAAGTCTTGCTTCTACTACTCTCTCGTTACCTAGCTTTATTAAACCTTTTAGATCTTTTTTGTTTGAAACAACTAAAAATTCATTCGTAATACCACCCTTATTATCAAAAGTAGGGAAATATTTTTGATGGTATTGCATGGTGATTATTAAAATCTCTTTTGGTATTTTTAAAAACTTTTTATCAAACTGACAAACAAGGACATTGGGTTGATCTACTAAATCAACAACTTCTTCTAACAACTTTGGATTTTGCTCTATAACAATATTTTTCTTTTTTAAAAGCAAATGAAATTTTTTTTCAATAATTTTTTTTCTTTCAACAGGGTCAATTATTATTTGTTCCTTTTTAAAGAAATTTTTATATTTCTTAAAATCAGAGAATTTTATTTTCTTTTCTTCAAAATCTTTATCTACAAAAGTTAAATTTGATGACTGAATATGATGAAATTTAAATATTAGTGTTTTTTTATTAAATACAGCCAAAATAGACTTTAGTGGTCTACCCCAATTTAAATTAAAATCCCCCCAGCGCATTGCTTTTTTCCATTGAATTTTATTTAATATTTTTGGAACAAACTCTTCTAATAACTCGTGGGTATAAAGTTTTTTTGATTTTGTTTTAAAGAAGAAAAAGTTACCTTTTTCTGTTTCTTTTTCATAAAGATTTTCTTTTAGAATTTGATTTGATCGTATAAAGCCTTCTATAGCAAGATCTGGGGCTTTTGTGCTGGGACCTTTTATTTCCTCAGACTTCAAAATTGTTTGTTTTTGAAGCCCCTCAAATAATATTACCAGTCTATTTGGGGTTGAATAGGAAGAGCTTCTTTTAAATGAAATAAATTTATCTTCAAAGAAATCATTAAAAGATTGCAATAAGTTTTCCCTTAAGTTTTTTTGAAGACCTGAAGGTATTTCCTCGCTAAATAGTTCTAAAAAAAACTCAGACATTTTTTAATTTTGACTATCTATCCAAATCCCAGCAGCAGACTTAGTGATGTCACGAATTCTTCCAATATAACCTGCTCTTTGCGCAACACTTATTGCTCCCCTAGCATCTAAAATGTTAAAAACGTGGCTTGCTTTTAAACATTGATCATACGCAGGTAGTGAAACTTTTTTTTCAACTAATGATTTTGCTTCTGACTCATGCATATCAAACATTTTAAATAATTGTTCAACATTAGCATGCTCGAAATTATAAGCAGAAAACTCTTTTTCAGCCTGATGAAAAACCTCTCCATATTTTACATCCTCATCATTCCACAACAAATCATAAACATTTTTTTGTTGCTGGGTAAACATACAGATCCTCTCTAAACCGTAAGTAATTTCTACTGATACTGGTTTGCATTCATAACCTGCCATCTGTTGAAAGTATGTGAATTGAGTAATCTCCATTCCATCACACCAAACTTCCCAACCTAGACCAGCTGCACCTAAAGTAGGACTTTCCCAGTCATCTTCTACAAATCTGATATCATGATCATTGTGATGAATTCCAATAGCAGTAAGACTATTTAAATAAAGTCTTTTAATATTTTCAGGAGAAGGTTTAATCAAAACTTGAAATTGGTAATAATGCTGAAGTCTATTAGGATTTTCACCATATCTACCATCGGTTGGTCTTCTTGATGGTTGAACATAAGCGGCTTTCCAAGGTTGAGTGCCTAAAGATCTAAGAGTTGTAGCGGGATGGAACGTACCAGCTCCAACTTCTATGTCGTATGGCTGAAGAATAATACATCCTTGTCTACTCCAAAATTTTTGAAGATTTAAAATAATTTCTTGAAAAGTTTGAAATTTTGGTTTTTGTTTTTTTTTATTTTTATTTTTAGAAACCATATCTTTGCCAGATTGACCTCTCATCTAAAATATTTGCAAATTGATCTATTTGATTAGATGAGGAAAGCTTTTGACTTAGCCATCCTTTAGTCTTTTCAAATTTTTTAATGATTACGTCATCTCCAAATTTTTCTTGTAAAATTTCATGAGCATTTCCTATTCCATCTATTAATCCTAAAGTTTTTGATTTACTGCCTGACCAAAATTCTCCTGAAAAAAGTTCAATTTCTGATTTTTTTAATTTAGTGCCCCTACTTTTTTCAACAACATCAATAAAATCTTTATGTAAGTCTAATTGAATATTTTTAAGCCTTTCAATATCTTCATTTTTTTCTTCAAGAAAAGGATCAAGAGTACTTTTATTTTTACCAGCAGTATGAACTCTTCTTTCAACACCAATTTTTTTTATTAATTCTGTAAAACCAAATGATGAATATATAACTCCAATTGATCCTATAATAGAACTTGAGTTAGCATAAATTTCATCCCCAGCACATGCAATAAGATAGCCTCCTGACGCGGCAACATCCTCTGCAAAAACTATTACTTGTTTGTTATTTTTTTTTGCTTGCTGTCTAATAAAACTATAAATTATATGGGATTGAACAGGTGATCCACCTGGTGAATTTATAGTAATTGCAACACATTTGGCTTTTTTTAATGAAAAAGCTTTTTTAATTATTTCTTCCTGGCCAGCAAAATCTATTCCTTGTTTAAATTTTCCTGCATTTCCTATCACGCCACTGAGCTTTAGATGAGCTACTATTTTTTTCTTTTTAAAAAAAGAGAACATAAATATTTCTTATAGAATTATTAGTTGAATATAAAGACTACTTATAATTGAAGAATAAGGTGCGTCAATTGATAAGTAATAAATAAAAGTTAATTATACTAGTTTAAATTTAATATGGGATCAGTCGTACAGCTTAAAAATCAGATAAATAATTCTTATTTTCAATTAAAAGACTCTCTTGAAGATAAGCTTGTTTTAACTGAGGAAAAAATTAAAACTAAATTAATTAGCGATGTAGAGCTCGTTCAAAAAATGACTGACTATCATATGAAAACTGGTGGCAAAAGGTTGAGAGCTCTACTAACTTTAGGCGCTGCAAAATTATGTGGTTATACAAAAGGTTCACGAGATGTGAATTTAGCTGCATGTGTTGAATTAATTCATAGTGCAACTTTAATGCATGATGACGTCATAGATGAAGGTATAGTTAGGAGAGGGAAAGAAACTTTAAATAAAGTTTGGAATAATCATTCTTCAGTTTTAGTAGGTGACTATTTGCTAAGTAGATGTTTTGAGATGATGGTTGAAGATGGCAACATAGAAGTTCTTAAATTATTATCATCCACTTCATCTAAAATAGCTCAAGGAGAAGTTTTGCAGCTTCAACACAAAGGTGAAGTAGATATGTTGGAAGAGACTTATCTAAAAATTATTTCTGCAAAAACTGCTGAGTTATTTGCAGCAGCTACAAAGGTTGGTGCAATTTTATCTGACAGTAATAGAAAAGAAAAAGATGCACTTGAGTTTTATGGGAGAAATCTTGGACTTACTTTCCAAATTGCTGATGATACACTTGATTATAACGCTGAACTTAAATTATTTGGAAAGAAAATAGGACAAGATTTTTTTGAAGGAAAAATTACACTTCCAATAATTTTACTTTATCAAAAGCTGGAGATAGATGAAAAAAATAATTTAATTAATATTTTCAGTAAAGATACTAGAGATAAAGATGATTTAGATAAAATAATTGCTTTAATTAATAAGCACAAAATTATAAATGAGTGTTACCAGAAAGCTCAACATTATATAAATCTTGCTTCAAATTCATTGAGTGTTTTTGAAGATACTAAAGAAAAAGAAATTTTAAAAAATCTAACAACATTTAGTTTATCTAGAAGTTTTTAAGGGCTCAAAAGAGATCTGATCCATTCTCCTTTAAAATTTTTCGTATATTTTAATCTTTCATGAATCCTATTGTCTCCATCAAGCCAGAATTCAATACTTGAGGGAGATAAGTTCCATCCTGACCAATAATTTGGTCGTGGAACCTTATTCTTATCTGAATATTTTTTTTTATATTCTTTTATTGAATTATCTAACTGTTCTCTATCTTTAAGTTCTTTACTCTGTTTAGATGCCCACGCACCAATTCTGCTTTCATAACTTCTTGAGTTGTAGTAATCATCTGCAACATCATTGGGCACCAATGAAACTGTGCCATTAACTCTAATTTGCCTTAGTAAACTTTTCCAATGAAAGCACATTGCTACATTTGGATTTTGTTTTAATTCATGTCCTTTTTGACTATCTAAATTTGTATAAAATACAAATCCATTTTGATTGAAGTCTTTTAATAAGACCATTCTTACAGAAGGGACGTTATTTTTACTTGATGTTGCTAACGCTACTGCGTTTGGATCATTTGGCTCGGTTTTTTTTGCCTCTTCCATCCAAGTATCGAACAAATGGATTGGATCGTCTAAATCCATAAAACAACTATTAAGCCCAAGTGAGTTTTTTTGATTCATAATTTAAACAAAATAATCTATATAATATAAATAATGTCATTTAATACATTTGGAAAGCTATTTCGTTTCTCTACTTGGGGTGAATCTCATGGTCCTGCTATTGGATGTATCGTTGATGGATGTCCACCAAATATTAATTTAAGTGAAAAAGATATACAAAAAGAACTGGATAAGAGAAAACCGGGGCAATCAAAATTTACAACACAAAGAAAAGAGGACGATAAAGTTCAAATATTATCTGGAGTTTTTGAAGGTAGAACTACTGGCACACCAATATCCTTAATTATTTATAATAAAGATATGAGATCTAAGGATTATGGAAAAATTAAGGATAAATTTAGACCTGGACACGCTGACTTTACATACTTCAAAAAATATGGAATTAGAGACTACAGAGGTGGAGGAAGATCGTCTGCAAGAGAAACTGCATCAAGAGTTGCAGCTGGTGCAGTAGCAAAATTGGTCTTACAAAAAAAATTAGGTAAAAAATTCAAAGTTGTTGGTGCAGTTACACAATTAGGTATATTGGGGTGTGATACTGATAAATGGAATGACAAAATAATTAAAAAAAATCCATTTTTTTGTCCTGACAAATCAATGATTAAACTTTGGGAAAAATATTTGTTAGGGGTAAGAAAATCTGGATCCTCATGTGGTGCAGTGATTGAAATAAGAGCTAGAGGAATTCCGGTAGGATTGGGTGCACCTATTTACTCAAAACTAGACTCTGATATAGCGTCTAGTTTCATGAGTATTAACGCTGTTAAAGGAGTTAATATTGGTGCAGGAATGAACTCTGCACAACTAAGTGGTGAACAAAACTCAGATGAAATTTCACAAAAAGGAAAAAAATTAAAGTTTAATTCAAATAACGCTGGAGGAATTTTGGGTGGTATTTCAACAGGACAAGAAATTATTGTCTCATTTGCGGTAAAACCAACATCATCAATCTTAACAACAAGAAAAACTGTCGATAAGTTTGGAAAAAATACAACAATATCTGTTACGGGAAGACATGACCCATGTGTTGGAATAAGAGCTGTGCCTGTTGGAGAGGCAATGATGAATTGTGTTTTATTAGATCACTATCTAATGAACAAAGCTCAGTGTCAGTAGAACAATTTAATTTTTTACAACTTTGATAGAATTTTTGTTAAATAAAACATTTAAAATTTTCTTTGAAATTTGAGAAGCATTTAGTCCAGCCATTTCATACATTTTGGTGGGAGTATCTTGCTCAATAAACTTGTCTGGTAAATTCATTGATCTAAATTTTAGACCTTTGTCAAATATGCCTTTCTCAGCAAGTAAGTTTTTTACATGCGAACCAAATCCTCCAATTGAACCCTCTTCTATGGAAAATAAAATTTCATGCTCCCTAGCACATTTAATAATTAATTCTTCGTCTAAGGGTTTAGCAAACCTTGCATCAACAACGGTAGTTGAAACTCCTTTTTGTTTTAAATGTTCCGCAGCTAGTTTGCATTCTTCAAGTCTTGTGCCCAAGCTTAAAATGCATACTTGACTACCATTTTGAATTATTCTTCCTTTTCCAATTTCAATTTTTTCTTCTATTGATGGAAGTTCAACTCCAACACCTACACCTCTTGGATATCTGATTGCACTTGGTCTGTCATCAATATCTACTGAAGTATTTATCATTTTAACCAGTTCAGCTTCGTCACTTGCAGCCATTACAATAAAGTTTGGTAAAGTTGATAAATAAGTAATATCAAATGAACCAGCGTGTGTTGATCCATCAGCCCCAACTAATCCAGCCCTATCAATTGCAAATCTTACTGGTAAGCTTTGTATAGCCACATCATGAACAACTTGATCGTAAGCTCTTTGCAAAAATGTTGAGTAAATTGCAGCATAGGGCTTGTATCCCTCTGTTGCCATCCCGGCGGCAAATGTTATGGCATGCTGCTCAGCAATACCGACGTCAAACATTCTTTTTGGGAATTCTTTGCCAAAAATATCCATACCAGTTCCACCAGGCATAGCAGCTGTTATTCCAACAATTTTACTATCTTTTCTTGCATGCTTTACAAGAGTATTAGCAAATACTTTTGTATATGAAGGTAAATTAGAAACACTTTTATTTTGTTCACCAGTATCAACATTAAATTTTGAAACTCCATGATAATGATCTTTAGCTTTTTCTGCGTAACTATATCCTTTACCTTTTTGTGTTTTAATATGAATCATAATTGGACCCTCATGATTTGAGTCTCTAGCATTTTTTAAAATTGGAATGAGAGTTGATAAATCATGCCCGTCAATCGGTCCCACATAATAAAAACCTAATGAATTAAACATAGTGCCACCAGTGAAGGCAGATCTTAAAAAATCTTCTGCTTTTCCTGCTTTTGCACTAAACCTCTTTGAAAATGCAGAAGTAATTAATTTTATAGTTTCCCTAAAACTAAAATATATTTTTCCAGTTAATAATTTTGCAAGATATGTTCTCATCGCTCCAACAGGTTTTGCGATTGACATATCGTTGTCGTTTAAAATAACAATCATTTTAGTTTTAGAGGCACCTGCATTATTCATTGCTTCATAAGCCATACCAGCACTGATAGCACCGTCTCCTATTACTGCTATTACGTTTGAGGATTTATTTTCTAACTTATTTGCCTCAGCTATACCTAGCGCAGAAGAAATTGATGTTGAACTATGAGCTGCACCAAAAGGATCATATTCACTTTCGGTTCTTTTTGTAAAACCTGATAATCCATTACCTTGTCTCAAAGTTCTAATTTTATCTTTTCTTCCTGTTAAAATTTTATGTGGATAGGATTGATGTCCTACATCCCAAATTAGTTTGTCATTTGGTGTATCAAATACATAATGAAGAGCTACGGTTAGTTCTACAACACCTAAACCTGCACCCAAATGACCGCCTGTTTGAGATACAGCATCTATCATTTCATCTCTGACTTCTTTTGCAACTTTTGGTAAATTCTTTTCAGAAATTTTTCTTAAATCAGAAGGGAAATTTATATCCTTTAATAATTTGCTTTTATTTATCATCTATCTCTATTTAAAATGTATTC
The DNA here is from genome assembly GCA_902536575.1 of uncultured Pelagibacteraceae bacterium. Lineage (GTDB taxonomy): Bacteria > Pseudomonadota > Alphaproteobacteria > Pelagibacterales > Pelagibacteraceae > Pelagibacter. The sequence goes on from CACAYA010000020.1 coordinate 13,308, forward strand.
CAAAGTCTGTATTATTTTTTTTGAATTTGAACCTTTTTTTTGTAATTTTTTTTTAATATTTATAATTAAATTATTGCAATATTTAAACGCATTATCATAACCAAGTAAACTAATAAGTGTTGCTTTACCTTTTTTTTTATCTTTTCCTGTTTTTTTACCAGCTATTTTTGAATTTCCTTTATAGTCAATTAAATCATCTGAAATTTGAAATAACAAGCCTATATCTGATCCAATATTTTCAAAAAATCTAAGCTCTAAATTTTTTTTATTTTTTATTATTGCTGGGGCCACGCAACAAAAACTAAATAACATTCCTGTTTTTTTTATTTCCATTTGAATTATTTTATTCCTTGATACTTTTTTTTTTTCATAATTTAAATCTAAGTATTGTCCTCCAGCTATACCAAGATGTCCCGAACATTCAGATAATTTTTTTATTAAATAAACTTTCGTTTTTTCAGATAAATCTAATTTTTTGTTTGATAAAATTTCGAATGCCATTGTCAACAATGAATTTCCAGCTAGCACCGCTGTAGACTCTCCGAATTTTATGTGTGTAGATGCTTTTCCCCGTCTAATTTTATCATTATCCATACAAGGTAAATCATCATGAATTAGAGAGTAAGCGTGTATGCATTCTACTGCTGCACCAATCTGTATTAAGGTTTTGTAATTAATTGAAAATAAAGAGCCAAAGTCTATTAGTATTTTTGATCTAATTTTCTTTCCTCCAGGAAATAAACCATATTTCATTGCATTGATAAGATGAGAACTATTCTGATGACTAATAAATTTTTTTAAAAAATAGTTTGTATCTTTTGCAATTTTATTAACTTCACTTTTCATTTTTTTTAACAATTTTCTTTATTTTATTATTCATTTTTTCACTTATAAATTTAAGATTTTTTTGAAATTTTTTTTCGATAAGATTATTCAACTTTAATAACTCTTGATAACTATCAACAGAATTACTTAAATTTTTTTCATTCTCTAATGACTCAATTAGGTTATTTGCTTTTTCGGTGAGCTCCTCCAAAGAGCTGTGTTGATTATCAAGTGGTAAATCTTTTTCTTTCATATATTAATAATTATTACATGAAATCTAATCAATCAAATATCAAAAAAGCAAAAAGGTATTTAGACAGAAACGAATGTATAGCAGTACCAACAGAAACAGTTTATGGATTAGCTGGGAATGCTTATTCTGACTCCTCAGTAAAAAAAATATTCAAATTGAAGAAAAGACCTACTAACAACCCACTAATTGTTCACTACCATAATCTGAAGGGTCTCAAAGAGGATTGTATAATTAATGAAGATTTTAAAAAACTGTATAATAAATTTTCACCTGGGCCAATTACATATGTTTTAAAATTAACTAAAAATTCAAAAATATCAAAATTTGTAACCAATAATAAAAATACAGTTGCTGTCAGATTTCCGAAACACCCACTACTCCGAAGATTGCTTAAAATTTTGAATTATCCCTTAGCTGCACCAAGTGCAAATATTTTCTCAAAACTAAGCTCTGTTCAGCCCTCAGATGTAAAAGAGGAATTTGGAAATAAATTAAAATATATACTTAAAGGTGGTAGGTGTTCGATTGGGGTAGAGTCTACAATTGTTAACCTTACAAATAATATATCAATATTAAGGCTTGGAGGACTAAATATTTCAAAAATTAAAAAAATAATAAAAAAAAAAATATTAATTAAAAACAAAACTAAAAATAAGATTTCACCAGGATTATTTTCTATTCATTATTCTCCTGGAATACCTTTAAGGATGAATGTAAAAAAACCAAAAAAAGGAGAAGCATTTGTATTAATAAAAAAAAGAAAAATTAGCTCTAAAAATTATTTCTTTCTTAGTAAAAATAATAATCTGATCAAAGCTGCAAAAAATTTATATCCTCTCATGAGGAAAATTAAAAATAAAGGTTACAAAAAAATTGCATTTGAGAAAATTCCTAATATTGGGATAGGACTAACAATTAATGACCGACTAGAAAGAGCTTCAAAATATTAAATGACAAATTCAATCGAGGTAATAAACCTCTCTAAAAAATATAAATCAAAGAGTGCTGTCAACAATATAAATTTTAAAATTAGTGAAAATGAAATTGTTGGCTTATTGGGTCCTAATGGATGTGGGAAGACAACTACTATTGGAATGATATTGGGATTGCTAAAGCCTTCACATGGTCAGGTTTTAATTAATGGGAAAAATATAGAGACAAATAAAATATCTCTACTGCGTAAAATGAATTTTATATCTCCATATATTGAGCTTCCTAAAAAATTAAAAGTTAAACAAAATTTAATTGTTTACGGTAAATTATACAATGTTGATGATTTAGAAAATAGAATTAATTATCTTTCAGATAAACTCAGACTATTTGATCTTTTAGATAAAATAACAGGTGAACTTTCATCAGGACAAAAAAATAGAGTCAGTTTAGCAAAAGCTTTAATAAATGATCCTACAGTACTACTACTAGATGAGCCAACAGCTTCATTAGATCCTGAAACAGGAGATTTTGTAAGAACATTTTTAGAAAATTACAAAAAAGAAAAAAAAATTTCAGTTTTACTCGC
>CACAYA010000021.1 GCA_902536575.1 uncultured Pelagibacteraceae bacterium
GGCTGTGATAAAACCACACCTGCTGCTTTGATGGCAGCTGCAACTGTAAACATTCCTGCAATTGTCTTATCTGGTGGTCCAATGTTAGATGGTTTTTATAAAGGTAAATTAGCAGGATCCGGTACAATAATTTGGGAAGCTCGAAAGTTGCTGGCGAAAGGTGAAATTAATTATGATGAGTTTATGGATATGGCTGCTTCCTCAGCACCAAGTGTTGGCCATTGTAACACTATGGGCACTGCCTCTTCCATGAATTCTGTTGCAGAGGCATTAGGTATGTCTTTGCCTGGATGTGCCATCATACCTGCCCCGTATAAAGAAAGAAAACAAATTTCATTTGATACAGGAAAAAGAATTGTTGGTATGGTTCATGAAAATCTTACCCCATCAAAAATTATGACCAGAAAAGCCTTTGAAAATGCAGTTGTTGTTGCCAGTGCAATTGGAGGATCAAGTAACTGTACAACACATTTGAGTGCAATAGCAAAGCATATGGGAATTAAGTTTAATTTATCTGATTGGCAAAAATTAGGTCATAATATTCCTTTACTTGTAAACTGTCAGCCAGCAGGTGAATATTTAATGGAAAGTTTTTTTAGTTCTGGAGGGGTTCCTGCGGTTATGAAAGAATTAATTAAAAATAAAAAAATTCATACAAATCTATTGACTGTGACTGGTAAAAATATTGCTCAGAATCTGAGAAAAAAAATAAAGGTAAATCCTAATGTCATAAAAACTTTCAAAAATGCTCTTGCAGATAAAGCAGGATTTTTAGTAATGAGAAGCAACTTTTTCTCTACAGCGATAATGAAAACATCAGTAATAAGCAAAGAATTTAGAGACCGATATCTTACAAATCCTAAGCATCCAAACATTTTTAATGGAAAAGCAGTCGTTTTTGAAGGACCAGAAGACTATCATAAACGACTGAATAGTAGAAAATTAAATATTGATGAAAATTCAGTTTTAATTGTAAGAGGATGTGGGCCAGTGGGTTATCCTGGTTCAGCAGAAGTAATTAATATGCAACCACCTGATAGATTATTAAAAAAAGGGATTAACACATTACCAACACTTGGTGATGGAAGACAAAGTGGCACATCTGCAAGTCCATCAATTCTTCATGTGTCACCTGAATCTGCTGTTGGAGGTGATTTAGGTATTGTTAAAACTGGTGACAAAATAAAAATAGATTTAAACAGAAGAAGAGTAGATTTATTAATCTCACAATCAGAATTTAAAAATAGAAGAAAAAAAAGAAAAAAATTTAAAATTAATAACCAAACACCTTGGCAAGAAATTTTTAGAGATACTGTAGGTCAACTAGAAGATGGTGCTTGTATTAAATCACGAGGTATTTATTTAAAAGTATCTACTTCAAAAGGTATTCCAAGAGACTCTCACTAATAAAAGTTTTGTGATAATTTGAATTTAATGTAAAAAATAATTGAGGTATCGTTTTAGATACCGGGAATATACTAAAGCACTAGGTTGTATTCAAGAAATATATTTTATTAAAACTAAAATAAATTAATTGAAATTTATTAAAATATAATTAACTTTTTTTATGAGGAGGTTATTATGTTAAAACTATCACCACCTGACACTTAGCTGAATAGCTTTATATTTCAAAAACAAAAAAAAAATAAAATCCTTTTGGATTTAAATGCCAAAGAGGCAATATAAGGGAGCTCTTTAGGTAATATCTTAAAGAGCGAACCCTTAAAATTTAATTAACAGATTTTAAAATTTCTAGTGGAAGTGGTGCTTCTGGATACTTTTTTTGACATAATTTTTCATATGTTTCACAAAAACCCATAATTATCTTTAATACTAAATCTTGTTTTGAATTTTCTTTAATTATTAATTTTGAAATTAACTTATTACGCATTTCCTCTAATTCTTTAATTTGTTCTCCTGTAAAAAATTCACCAGTTTCTATTTCCCAATAAGTATTATCTAATTCCTCATCGCTTAATTTGTTTAATTTATTTTGTAGTTCAATTATTGTTGCATCATCAGTTTGCTTATTTCTCATTGGCGAATTTTTTAACTTTCCAAGACATTTATCTCTTAATCCTTGAATAAAATGATCATAGGGTCTTCCCTCTGCTAAATCTCTAAAATGATTGCTACTAAAATACTTATTTATAGCTAGCTCTGTTGAAACTTTTTCTTTACCTTTAATAACAGCTATTTGAAGGTAAATTTCCTGACTAATATATTCCTCAAGATGGTCTATTACTTTTTGCGGAATCACTGCTTGATATATTAATGAGGCATTCGATATTTGCTATGACATGCTTTACAGCTGCTCCACATGAATTCTCGAAGAGTAGCACGAATATCATCACTTTCTTCAATAACTGAGGTTAGTTTTATCATATTATCAGATGATTTTTGCATTAAAGCATTAAAAGCATCTTTCTCCTGCCAAATTAAAGGTAAAGACTCTGTCTTAAATCCCTCTTGAGTATTTTCAGGAAATAGTCCTAGTAATTTTTTATAATTTTTACTCATTTCAATCATTAACTCTTTTGCTTTATCAAAGTCTCCATTTGAAGATAAAGCTTGGACACGCTTTGCTGTACTATAATTCTTACTAAACAGGGCTTTTCTCCCTTTAATAATTTCTTCTACAGACTGATCGGCAATACTTTGAGTTCCAACTAATGTAAAAAAAAGAGACAACAAAACTATACCAAAATAACTAGTTATATGTTTTACTAAAGCATGCATGTTAAAAATACCTTAACAGAGTATGGTATTATTTCAAAGCTGTTACATTGGCTTAGTGCAATATTATTACTAATCCAAATCCCTCTTGGTTTTTATTTAGTTGATCTTGATTTTGGGGAAGAAAGATTAAGTATAGAAAACATTCATATTACAATAGGCTTATCAATATTTTACTTGGTTATTATAAGATTACTGAACAAAATTTTTAACCCCACACCAAAATTAGATCCAAGCATTTTTAAAGGTCAAAAATTTATAGCTAAATTAAATCATATTCTTTTATATGTGGCAATTTTATCAATAACCATTTCGGGTATTTTAAAAAAATTATTTAATGGTGAAACATTGATGATATTTTTTAAAGAGATTAAAATTCAAGATAATTATGTATTAGCTGATCAATTTTATAATATTCATATATTCTCTAATTATATAATTATAGCTTTAATTTCCCTTCACATTTCTGCAGTCATAATTCATAAGCTATTTTTTAATGAAAATTTGTTAAAAAAAATTCTCTAAAATATTTAGTGACAGTTAATACCAAACTTTTTTAATCTCCAGTAATTATACGGCCATGGAGTTAAAAAACCTACAATCAGCATGATAGGTACAACCCACCAAGTTAGAATTGCACCACCAGTTAAAATATAATCCGTTGAATTCATCATAATTTCCATACTTAGCATAGAAATTAAACTCATTCCTGATGCTGTCTTTACTGCTGCATTAAATGAGAAACCTTGTCGTATTAAAATTATAGTCTCTAATATTATGCTTGTGATTAGTCCATTTATAATCGCTAAAATCATTATGCCTAACAGTGGAAAAGGTATTTTGGTTAATTGAAAAAATAATATAGTTCCAAAATCGCCGATAGCGCAACCTAACAAACACCAACAAGTGTTTTTTGCACTTCTTTTCCAAGTGTGTTTACATGCCCAATGAAATGTGGAGCTAATCATAATTATTTGATAATAATAAAAAATGATTTTTAAACAACTGTTTGACACAAAATCCTCAACATATACTTATCTAATAGCTTCGGCAAAAGGTCGCGAAGCAATCATTATAGATCCCGTTTTAGAAAATGTTGATGAATATATAAGTCATTTAAAAGAACTTGATTTAAAACTAGTAAAAGTAATAGATACTCATATTCATGCTGATCACATCACTGGTGCCTCAAAATTAAAAATTAACACAAATTGTACAACAATTATGGGAGAAAATTCTCCTGCTGAAACTGTAGACATTAAACTTAAAGATGATGGTATAATTGAAATAGACCAATTAAAAATTAGAGCAATGTTTACACCAGGTCATACTTCAGATAGTTACAGTTTTTTAATGGATAACTTTTTATTCTCTGGGGATACTCTTTTAATTAATGGTACCGGGAGAACTGATTTTCAAAATGGTAGCTCTAAGGATGCTTATCATTCTCTTTTTCATAAATTATTAAAATTACCAGATCAGACTATTCTTTACCCTGGTCATGATTACAATGGGAAAAAATCTAGTACAATTGGAAAAGAAAAAGAGCATAATCCAAGACTTCAAGTAGAAAATGTTGACCAGTATGTTGAGATTATGTCTAACTTAAATTTATCAAAACCTCAAATGATAGATCATAATATATCTAGAAACCTTAAACTTGGAATGCTTTAGTTATGCCTCTTTAAAAAGAGGCATAAGTTATAAATAACAAGAGAGCTAATTAATTAAAAATAAATATGAATTCTTAAATTAATCAAGTTACTTATATATTTAATATTTATTTTTAATAATTATATTTGATCAAAACAGCTATGCATTTTGTGAGGATTTGGAAATTTAAATAATTGCAATTAAAAAATAAATATAACGAACCAGTAAGATAATAAACCTGAAAATATTGTTGCAATAATATTCTTAGAAAAATAGCCGACTAGAATTGCAACTATAGCACCAAATATTTTTGGATCATTCATCTCTATATATGAACCATAATCATTAATAAATATTGCTGGAAATATAATTGCAGGAAATACTGCTGAGGGCACAAATGAAAGAACTTCTCTAATCCTATCTGTAAACATTTCTTTTTTTAATATTGCTATCATTAAATATCTTGACAAAAATGTAACCAACCCACAATAAATTATTAAAGACCACTCAATCATTATTTAATACTTTAAATTTTGTTAAGACTAGCGCTGAGGCTAAACCTGCTACAGCTGCAACTATTACATAAGCTTTGAAGGGAATTATAAAATAGCCGAAAGTAGATATTAAACCTGAAATAATAATCACTATAATATTAATTAATTTACGAAAATCATTAACTAATAAAGCTATAAAAGTTAAAGGAACAGCAAAAGTTAATCCAAGAGACTCAGGAATTATTGAGCCTAAAAATATCCCAATCAATGTTGTTATTTGCCATATTACCCAACAGGTAACTCCAGCTCCAAACGAATGAAAGGCTTTATTTTTATCATCGTTATTTTTTAAATAAGAATTTGTGACAGCGAATGCTTGGTCGACTAGAAAATAAGAAAATATTATTTTCCAAATCATTTTAAAATCTGACATGTGTTCGGATAAAACTGCTCCATAGAGTAAATGCCTTGAATTAACAGCTCCAACAGAGCTTAATATTACTAATGATGAAGCGCCTGCTGAGAAAAGTTGTAAAAAAATAAACTGAGATGCACCTCCAAATATTATTATTGACATACCTATCGTGGTGACAGCTGAAAAACCAAGGTCGATAGCAAGTACACCAAATATTATTCCAAACGGAATAACAGGTATCATTAAAGGACTTACATCAGCAATACCCTTAAAAAATATTTTGGAACTGTTACTCATTGAGTAATATGTATTAAAAACAAACTATATGATCAATATTAATTGGTCTTTTAATACCAAATTTTTCATCAACTTCGTGCTGGTGAACGTGATGAGAATGAACAAAAACAGGGATCAATAAATCACTTCTAGTCTTTAAAGTGTAAATAAAATTTGTACCTCTAAATTTTCTATCAACAACCTCTAACTTAAGGTTACTTCGATCATCATGCTCAAGATCTTCTGGTTGTAGTAACAATTGAACATCAGAACCTTTTGGGTAGTGTTTTATAAAATTACCTTTAATTGTTCCTAAATCTTTATTTTCTAATGAATTTTCTCCTGTCACCTTAGCTGGTATTAATATTCCCCTATTTAAAAAATTCACTACTTCAACAGAGTTTGGAAAATGATAAACATTGTAGGGATCATCAAATTGCTTAATTTGGCCTTCTAAAATAATTGCACATTTATTTCCTAAATAAAAAGCTTCATAAGAGTCATGAGTAACTAATATCGTTGTAATTTTTAATCTGCTTAGTATTTTTTTTAATCTTACTTGAATTTCCTCTTTAAAACTTTGATCAACATTTGATAGGGGTTCATCTAACAACAAAAGATCGGGTTGAGTTAATAGAGATCTTGCAAGAGAAGCTCTCTGTGCCTCACCTGCACTTATTTCATGAGGATATTTATGTAATATTTTTGAGATATCTAGAAATTCAATTATTTCTTTAAAACTTATTTTCTTTCTTCTTTTTCCTTTATTTTTCTCTGCGCCTAACAATATATTTTTTTCAACAGTGTAATGTGGAAACAGACTATTATCCTGAAAAGCTAAGGATATATTCCTTTTCTCAGGTTCAATATTTTCTTTTTTAGATGATAACAATTTACCATTTAATTTGATTGATCCTTTATCAATTTTTTCTAATCCAGCTATTGTTCTAAGTATAGTTGTTTTCCCAATACCTGATGGACCAAGAATACATAAGGTTTCGCCCTCGTTTTCAATATTAAAAGAGGCATTCTTAACCTTAGTTTTACCACCTATGGTAAAATCAACGTTTTTAATTTCTAAAAAATTTTTAATCATTTTTCTTTAAGAATATATTTAGATGTAAGCATAATAAATGCAGTTGCAATTAAAATTAAAAATAATGAAGGTGCAGCAGCAGCCTCAAGTAAATCCTCAGATGCAGAAATATAAGCAGTTGTTGCAAATGTTTCAAAGTTAAAAGGCCTTAAAATTAATGTAATTGGAAGCTCTCTAATTATTTCAAGAGAAATTAATATTACAACAAACAAGAGTGAGTTTCTTAAATATGGAACATGAATATTCATAAATGTTTTTTTTTTTGAATAACCAAGAAGATAAGAGCTTTCATCTACAGAGATATTAATTTTTTCATATCCAGATTTTATTCCATTAAATGCCAAAGAATAAAATCTTATAAAATAGACAAGAACTAAACCAAGGATAGATCCTATAAACACTTTTTTTATAGAAAATAGGCCTAGGGCCTGAACAATATTTTCATCAAACCATGCTATAAAGGTTATAAATGCCACTGCTAAAATGACTCCAGGAATTGCGTAACCAGAAATAGATAGAGTAGATAAAATATTTAATACTTTGTTTTTTGACACTCGGTTTCCATAATTTGAAATAAGAGAAAAAATTATTAAAACTGAGCTTGATAAAAATACTAAATAAATTGTATTTAAAGTGAGAGTAACAACTTGAAGATCAAAAAAGTTTTCAGGAAATTTTATTGTCCAATATAACATTTGACACAAAGGAAATAAAAAACTCAAAAAGAATAAAATAAAACAAATAAAAAATGCAATAAAAGCATTTATTCCTGAAAGTTGTATTTTTTCTTTCTGTTTAAAGCCACCTTTTGTATTCGAGTGGTATCTTGCTTTTTTTCTAGATAAATTTTCTAAAATAAAAAGTACAAATATAAATATTAAAAGAAAGAAAGATATCCTATTTGAAAAAGCTAAATCATCAAATGCTATCCAAGAATTATAAATTCCAGTTGTTAAAGTGTTGATTGAAAAAAAATCAACCGCCCCAAATTCTGCTAAAGTTTCCATCGCTACAAGCGATAAACCAGCCACTATAGCTGGCCTAGCCGCTGGTAAAATTAAAGAATAAAAAGATTTTAATTTTGAAAATCCTAAACTTCTTCCTAAATCAATTAAATTTTGAGATTGGTAAAGAAATGATGCTCTTGTAAGAATATATACATAGGCAAATAAAGAAAAAGAAAGTGAAAGAACAGCTCCAAACAAACCATCAAATTTTGGAATATGTTGGTTGTAATTTCCTGGTCCAAATAAATTTTTTAAAACAGAATATAATGTTCCAAAATTCTCAAAAAAAGCTGTCAATGAATAAGCATAAATATAGGGAGGTACAGCGAAAGATAAAATCAGAGCCCATTTAAAAAAATTACTAAGTGGAAATTTATAAAATGAAACTAAATAAGCTGCGCTAGTCCCAAATATAAAAGTTAGGACTAAAACACAAATTAGTAGAGTAAATGAATTAAATATATATTCGAATAAAAAAGTATCTTTTAAAATTTGATAGTAATTCGAAGTATCCTCAAAAAAGCTAGAGAAAACAGTAATAATTGGAATCGCAACAATAATTGAAATCAATAAAGAACTTAGAAACCAAAAATTAACTTTTCTTAAATACATTTTTACCCTTTTTAATCAAAGTGAACATAATCAATAGTAGGGTAATAACTATTAAGTTATGTTCACTTTCTAAAAACTATCTTTTTAAATCAAAAACATTAGTAATATGATCAATATCACTTTTTTTAATTTTAGATAATTTTCTATTATTTATTTTATTTTTGATTTTTTCAACCTCCAACGAGCATGGTTCACATGTTATCTGACCCACTTGTAAACCGCTCGTATCAGAAGAATTATTTGTATCAAAACTAAATAAATTCTTTTTCACTTATTTATTACTTCCAACCTGCTGCAGTCATTACTTCTAATGCTGCTGCTTGATTTTTTCCATAAGAAGCTAGTTTAGTTTTCATATCTTGTTGAAAATCTAATCCTAAATTATTTACCACTAATGGACTTGGTGAAACACCTGCAATCATTGGAAACTCAAATGTATTGTTAGTGAAATGCTCTTGAGACTCTGGAGTTAACAAAAACTCTACAAGTTTTACAGCATTACTTTTATTGGGTGCTCCTTTGACTAAAGCTGCACAACTGACATTCATATGCGTTCCTCTACCATTTTGATTAGGAAAGAAAGCTTTTACTTTTTTAGCCGCTTCTTGTTGCTCTGCACCTTTTTTACCAGATAACATTAGAGCTAAATAGTAAGTGTTAGCTACAGCAATATCAGCCTCTCCTGCTGCTACAGCCATTATCTGAGCTCTATCATTTCCTTTTGACTCTCTAGCCATATTTGCAACAACTCCTTTTGCCCATTCAGCAGTAGCTTTTTTTCCGTTATTTTCAATTAATGAAGCCACAAGAGATTTATTATAAATATTACTAGATTTTCTTATTACTAATCTGCCTTTCCATTTTGGATCAGCTAGACCTTCATAAGACATCCCAGATAATTCAGCACCAGTAACTCTTTCGGGTGAGTAATAAATTATTCTAGCTCTTTTTGCTATTCCGACCCATTTATTTGTTCTGAAGCTTTTTGGAACAGCAGCTCTTATAGCTTTGGATGATAAGCCACCTTGAAGGTGACCTTTTGCATCCATGGCACCACATCTCCCAGCATCTGCAGTGATATATAGATCGGCAGATGAGTCTGCACCTTCGCTAATGATTCTTTTTTCTAAAGCACCTGATTTACCATTAATTAAATTTACTTTAATCCCTGTAGCTTTTGTAAATTTACCGTATAGCTCAGCATCTGCTTTATAGTGTCTTGCATTGAATATATTAACTTCATTTGCAGACAAAATTACGGGGGCAAATAAAGTTAAAATTAACGTAAAAATTGATATTTTTTTCATTATTTTTTCCTTTCTTTACCCTAATTGATTGCGAATGAGAATTATTCTCAATGCGAATGATTATCAATCTCATATTTTGTCGCAGTTTACAATACTTTTTTTTATATATTAGATTTATTTCCAGTCACCAATCTTACTGAATAAAAAGTTCCTAAAAGCTTGAACTCTAGCGGTATTTTTTAGGGATTGAGGGTAAACGAAATGTGCCTCTGTAATTGGTCCCTCCACTTTAGGCAGTACTTTTATAATATTGCTAGAACTTGATACTAAATATTCAGGTAGCGCAGCAAGACCAACACCAGACTCAACACCGTATAATAAGCCACTTACACTATTAACTTTCATAACAGATTTTCTTTTTTTTCCATCATGCATACCGATCTTCAAAGCCCAATCAGGATTATAGACTGGTGATGGTGCACCTTTTCCAAATGAAATAAACTTATGTTTGTTCAAATCATTTACAGTTTTTGGCATACCATTTTTCTCTAAATATTTACTTGAACCATAAATATAGTACTTAATATCAACTAACTTTTTTTGAATATAGTTAAGCTGTTTAGGTCTTCTCATGAATATTCCAATGTCAGCTTGTCGAGTACTTAAATCTAATTCTTTATCATCAAAAACTAATTCTATTTCTATTTCAGGATTCAGCGTCATGAATTCCTGAATTCTTGGCGTTAACCAATGAGTTCCAAAACTTCTTACTGTAGTGATAGTTAATTTACCTGTAGGTTTATTTTTTTGATCTCCTAATGACGTTTCAACTTCTTTAAGTTTGCTAATTACTTCATGAGCAGTTTTAAAAACATATTCTCCATTTTCAGTAAGTGTTAGTCCTCTAGCGTGTCTCTCAAATAATTGGACTTTTAAATCTTGCTCAAGAGATTGTATTTGTCTACTTATTGCAGATTGACTTAGATTTAAGTTAACAGTAGCATTTGTAAAGCTACCAGCCTCAGCAACTGCATGAAAAATTTTTAATTTATCCCAATCCATTATTTATTTAAATCCACTAATACTCTTCCAGATATTTCACCTTTTAAAATCTTTGGATAAGTTTCTAACAATTCTTCTAAACCTATAGTTAAGATTGATTTTTCTAATAAATCAAAGTCAATTAAATTTGAAGCTTCACCCCAAATAAATTCTCTTCTCTTAATGCTACAATTAGCAGAGTCCATACCCCAAAGCTTAATACCTCTTAACATGAATGGTATAACACTTGTATTTAACTCGTTGTTATTTGCATTACCGCAAACTGCTACAATTCCATTAGGTTTAGTTTGAACAATAGCATTTGCCAAAATTTTTCCACCAACAGTATCTACTACTCCGTCCCATAATCCTTTATCTATAAGTCGTGGATCTTTGTCAAATTCTGCTCTATTTACAATGTTTTTAGCGCCTAAAGACTTTAAATAATCTGACTTAGAATCTTTTCCTGTAACTGCAGTTACGTTGTAACCTAGTTTTGTTAATGCCATAATTGCTACACTCCCGACACCTCCTGTAGCGCCAGTTACAAGTACATCGTTAACTTTTTCTCCTAATAAAATACTTTCCCTTGCTTGAATTGCAAAAGTACTCATTAATGAAGTGAAGCCTGCCGTTCCTAAAATCATTGCTTGCTTAGTTGTTAAGATGTCAGGTTTTTTTACCAAAAAATCTGCATTTACTTTTGCTATTTGTGAGTAACCACCATAGAAAATTTCACCTACTCTAAAGCCTGTTAAAATTACTTCATCACCCTCTTTAAACTTAGGGTTTTCACTTTCTAAAACTTTTCCTGCAAAATCTATTCCTGGAATGTGAGGAAATTCTTTTACTAGTCTTCCGCCATTTTTTAGAATCATTCCATCTTTAAAATTTAAATCTGAGTAATCTACTTGAACGGTTACATCACCGTGTTTTAAGAAACTTTTATCAATTGATTTAACTTCTCTCGTAAAATTTTCGCCCTCTTGATTTACGATTAATGCTTTGAATTGATCAGACACTTTAATCTTTTGGTATACTTATAAATCTTAAATATCTATTTTGATAACTTAGGTCTTCTTTAAATTGGCCTAAGTAATAATTTGTTACAGTTGTTGCTTGTTCTTTTTTTATTCCTCTCATAGTCATACATTGATGAGTAGAGTCTATTGTAACAGCTACACCTTTTGCATCTAAAGACTCCATTAAAGTCTTGGCTATTTGCATTGTTAATCTTTCTTGCGTTTGTAATCTTTTTGAAAATACTTCTACAACTCTTGCAAGTTTACTTAATCCTACAACTCTTTCTTTTGGAATATAAGCAACGTGAGCTTTTCCAATAATTGGAGCCATATGATGTTCACAATGACTTTGAACTGAAATATTTTTTTGAATAACCATGTCGTCATATCCATCTACATCACCAAAAGTTTTATCTAAAATTTTATTTGGATCAACTTTGTATCCACCAAAATATTCTTTGTATGCCTTCATTACTCTTTTTGGAGTTTCTAAAAGCCCTTCTCTGTTAGGATCTTCGCCCAACCAAGTTAAAATAGTTTTGAAAGCCTGTTCAGCTTCTTTGTCAGTAACTTCGCTTGTTTCAATAATTTTATTGTCTGTATCTTTTACTAATTTCATAGCGCCTTTTTATACAGTAATTACTTAATTTTAAAATATTTAATATAATGAGATTTATGCTAAATAGTCACTACATATGTTCAAAAAAAGAGAAAATGTGCAGGAAATTGAAGAAGGAAATCTTTTATCACCAAAATTTGATAATGATGGCCTAATTCCTGTGATCACCATGTGTTCTCAAACAAAAGATATTTTAATGCATGGTTATATGAACGTTGAAGCATTAAAAAAAACTATAGAAACTAAAGAGGCTCACTATTTTAGTAGATCTAGAAAAGCTATTTGGCATAAAGGTAAGACTAGTGGTTTTACACAAAAGGTAACTGAAATTAGAATTGATGATGATCAAGACTCTATTTGGTTAACTGTTGATATTGGTGATGGAGCTAGTTGCCACGTTGGTTATCGATCGTGTTTTTATAGATCTATCCCAACAGGTCCAATTGAAAATGGTCGAAAAGTTGAAATGAAGTTTTTAGAAGAAGAAAAAAAATTTGATCCTGAGGAAGTTTACAAAGGTCAACCAAATCCAACTAAGATTTAAATGAAAGAAAAACAAAAAAATGTTCTAGGTGAAGATCTAGAAGAATGCTCTAATGATCCTTTAACTGGATGGTTGAGAGATGGATGTTGTAATACGGATGAAAATGATCACGGCGTACATACTGTTTGTGCAAAATTAACGACTGAATGTTTAGAATGGTTAAAAGAAGCGGGTAATGATTTAATCACACCACATCCAGAATTCGGATTTCCTGGATTAAAAGATGGTGATGGATGGTGCTTATGTGCTAGTTGGTATGCAAAAGCTGTTGAAGCTGAAAAGGCTTGCCCTATTTTTTTGAAAAGAACTCATCAAAATACTTTAAAATATGTTCCAATTGAAACTTTAAAAAAGTTTGCAATAGATTTATCCTAATTTACATATTGCCATATTTAGGTCCACCTCCACCCTCAGGAGTTACCCAAACAATATTTTGCGAAGGTTCTTTAATATCACAAGTTTTACAGTGAATACAGTTTTGTGAATTAATGACAAATTTGTTTATTTCATTTTCTTTTTGAACTTCATAAACTCCTGCAGGACAATATCTTTGAGCAGGTTCATCAAATTTTTCTAAAGTATAATTAATTGGTAAATTGGGGTCTTTAAGTTTTAAGTGAACTGGCTGATTATCTGCATGATTTGTGCCTGTTAAATAAACTGAACTCGTTTTATCAAAAGTTAAAACATTGTCATATTTTGGATAATTTATTTTTGGCATATCTTTAGCTGGTTTTAAGGTCTCATGATCAGCGTGCTTATGCTTAAGAGTAAAAGGCATTTTTCCTCTAAATAAAATTTGATCTATACCTGTAAATATTATTCCTAATATTAATCCCCAACTAAAACTAGGTTTGACATTTCTTGCCTCAAACAATTCTTTATAAAGCCAACTATTTTTAAATTTTTGCTCAAATATAGATAAATTTTTATTATCTTTTAAATGCTCATTTATAGTTTCAGCAGCTATTATCCCACTTTTCATAGCTGTATGAGAGCCTTTGATTTTTGGCATATTTAAAGTTCCCGCATCACAGCCAACTAATAATGCTCCTGGCATAAACATTTGAGGTAAACTCTGAAAACCTCCCTCAATTAAAGCTCTTGCACCGTATGAAACTCTTTTTCCTCCTTCTATAATTTTCCTGATAGCTGGATGAGTTTTAAATCTTTGAAACTCATCGTATGGAGATAAATGAGGATTTTTATAATCTAAACCTATGACATATCCTAAGAAAACCTGTTTATTTTCTGCGTGATAAATAAAACTTCCACCGTAAGTGTTGTTATCTAATGGCCATCCAGCTGTGTGCATTACTAGACCTTCTTCGTGAGTTTTCTCATCAATTTCCCAAATTTCTTTAAACCCAATCCCGTATTGTTGTGGATCTTTTCCTTTATTTAATTCAAATTTTTGAATTAATTCTTTTCCAAGATGGCCTCTGCAGCCTTCCGCAAAAACTGTAACTTTTCCCAATAACTCAATACCTGGTTCAAAACTATCTTTTTTATTTCCTTCTTTATCTATACCCATATCTTGAGTAGCAACTCCTTTTACAGATCCATCATCGTTGTATAAAATTTCACTTGCTGGAAATCCTGGAAAAATTTCTACACCCAAGTTTTCTGCTTGCTCCGCAAGCCATCTACATAAATTTGCTAAACTAATAATATAATTTTTATGATTTTGTTGAACTTTTGGAAGCAACCAAGTTGGCCAACTTAATGATTTTGTTTTTCCTAAAAATAGAAATTTTTCTTTTGTTACTTTAGTTTTTATTGGTGCGTTTAGTTCTCTCCAATCAGGTAATAATTCATCTAGCGCACGTGTCTCAAAAACATTACCACTTAAAATATGTGCTCCTATTTCTGAAGCTTTCTCTAGTAAGCAAACATTTAGATTTGGATCTAATTGCTTTAGTTTTATTGCTGTTGATAAACCTGATGGTCCCCCACCAATAATCACAACATCATATTCCATTGATTCCCTAGACATAGACTAGTTTTTAACTGTAAGGATTATTTTTGTATAGTGTTTAATTTGTTCAGCTCTTCCATAAACTGCGGAAGTGCTTCAAATAGATCAGCTTCAAGGCCATAATCTGCAACACTAAATATTGGAGCTTCTCCATCTTTATTGATTGCGACAATTACTTTGCTCTCTTTCATTCCCGCTAAGTGCTGAATTGCTCCTGAAATTCCTATCGCGATGTATAAATCTGGTACAACAACTTTTCCAGTTTGACCAACTTGATGATCGTTGCTTATATAGCCTGCATCTACTGCAGCTCTTGATGCACCAATAGCTGCTCCTAGTTTATCTGCAACTTCTGTTATTAATTTAAAATTATCTCCACTCTGCATCCCTCTACCACCTGAAACAACAATTCTTGCGGTTCCTAGTTCCGGTCTGTCAGATTTTATTTCTTCTCTCTTAATAAACTTTGTATTTGAAAATTCTTCACCAGCTTCACCTTTTTCAATTGTTGCATTTCCACCAGAGCTTTCACAAGGTTCAAAAGATGTAGGTCTGATCGTTACACATTTTTTTGCATCATTTGTTTTTACTGTGGCAAAAGCGTTTCCTGCATAAATGGGTCTCAGGAAAGTATCTGGCGATATTACTTTTATAATATCACTGACCTGAGAAGTATCTAAATGAGCAGCAATTCTTGGCATTAAGTTTTTACCAAAAGTATTTGCAGAACAAACAATATGAGAATAATTTGCTGCAAGTTTAACTATTGCTGGTGCAAAGTTTTCTGCTGTGAAATTTTCATAATGTGGTGCTTCTATACTAATTACTTTTTTAACCACTGGTAATTCAGAGAGTTTTTTAGCAGCACTCTCACTATTTTGACCAATAATAACTGCGTGAACTTCTGCATCAATTTGGGAGGCAGCAGTTGCAGCGTTTAAAGTAAAAGGCCTTAACTCTTTATTATTATGTTCTGCTATAAGTAATACAGCCATTATATTACTTTTGCTTCGTTTTTTAATTTTTGAACT
>CACAYA010000022.1 GCA_902536575.1 uncultured Pelagibacteraceae bacterium
CAAACCATTGGTTAAGCGTTATAAAATATTTGTTCTCTGGTTTAACATCGGTGTATAAAAGAGATGTAGTCACACTTTTTAAGCTTTCATCAAAATCAGCAATAACAACTGCATCAAAGTTTAAATTTCCTATAGTGTATCTTTTTTCTAATATTTTTATTTTCTTTTCTTTATTGGGCTCGTTTGAATTTTTAATTCTTATAATTTCGTCTTCAAGATTTTGTTTTCTAATTCTATATTTTGTAATTTCTTCTATTTGTTTGGTAAGTTTTGTTGGATCAGTGTTATAATCATACTCTTTATAGGTTTTTATTTTCGAGTCTTTCATTCCTTTTTTAATTTCAAATTCATATTCTCGAATTGGTGTTAAAAAAATAGTTCTTTCAACATCATTTTTTTCTAAAAATTTTTTAATAGTATTGAATTGAGATGTAGAATTTATGCCTGCTGAAATAACATTTTTTGGAAGATCTAAGGTTTTGTTTGTTAAAGATAAAAAGGTTAAATCTTTCATTTCATCCAGATAATTTAAACTTTCATAAAAGACTGGACCTATAACTACCCTTATACCCATTTGTTTTAACTCAAATGCTGATTTTAGAGTTTGATTGGGTCTAGAAGCTGTATCTTTTGGGTAAATTTCAATTAAATTATTATCAATATCTTTTACAGCTAAACTTACAGCCTTAATAATTGATTTACCAATCTCTTTGTTTGTTCCAGTCATTGGTATTAACAAACCAATTTTAATTTTTTCGTTTGCACTAGCTGTTTGAAAAAATAATAAGAAAACTCCACATTTAAAGATAAAAAGAATTTTAAATAATTTAATCATTTTAATGATATTATAATGTTTTTTTAGCCAAATTATGATTATTAAACCACAATCTAAAATAAAAGGTAATGAAAATGGTCTTTATATAGTTTCAACACCAATAGGAAATTTGAAAGATATTACTATAAGAGCAGTAGAAATATTAAAACAATCAGATTTTATTTTATGTGAAGACACTCGTATTTCAAAAAATTTATTAAATAAATACGAAATCAAATCGAAATTGATCTCAAATCATAAATTTAATGAAAAAAAAAATACTTTAAAAATAATTGAATATTTAAAATCTGGAAAATTAATATCTTTAATTTCTGATGCTGGGACCCCTGCTATTTCTGATCCAGGCTCAGTTTTAGTTAATGAGTGTGTTAAAAATAATATTAAGATTGTACCAATACCTGGTCCATCAGCAGTGGCAACTGCTGTATCTATTAGTGGATTTTCTGATCAATTTTTTTTTTATGGTTTCTTACCAGATAAAAAACAGCAAATAACAAATGAGCTTAAAAAATTATCTGAATTTAACTCGACTTTAGTTTTTTTTATATCTTCTAAAAAAATTAATAAAATTATACCTGAAATTAAAAAACAGTTTAGCGAGAGAAAAATTGTGATTTGCAGAGAAATTACTAAGTTATACGAAGAGTTTTTAAGAGCAAATGTAAATGAATTGGAACAATTTCAAAAAGAACCAAAAGGTGAATTAACAGTTGTTATTTCAGATAGAAAGACTGATCAAAATAACTCTAAAAATTTGAATGAATCTGATATTAATATAATTAATAAAATGATTAATAAACTTACAATAAAAGAAATTACCGAATTAATTTGTCAAAATAGTAAAGTTTCAAAAAAGCTAGTATACAATTATTGTTTAAAGTTAAAAAATGAAAATTAAGTTCTTATTACTAATATTTGTTGGATTTATTTTATCAGGGTGCGTAGGTGTAAGTTCTAAAGGAGTATTTGGAACAGGTGTTTCAGTTGCATTAGATCCTAGAACGGTAGGAACCCAAATAGACGACTCTATAATGCAAAAAACTTTAACTGCTAGAATTTTAGCTAGAGATAAAAAGTACTTTCTATCAGTAAAATCTAAAGTACTTGATGGAAGAATTTTTTTAACAGGAAAAGTTGATAGACCTGAGGAGAAATTACAAATAACAAAAATTGCCTGGGAAACAAAAGGTACCAGATCAGTTCGTAACGATATAAAAATAAAAGAAGAATTTAATTTTAAACAATCTGCTAAAGATATTTTAATTACTACACAGCTCAGAACTGCAATAATAGTAAACAAAAACATTAAAGCTACAAATTATCAAATAGATACATACAAAAAAAAAATATATGTATATGGAATTGCCCGAACATCTGAAGAAAAGGATTTGGTAATTAGTGAGGCTAAAGAAATCTTAGATGTCGAAAATGTAATAGCAAGTATAATACTTGTTGAGGATCTAAGAATTCAAAAAGATTAATTATTTTTAATAATCTATAACTTCAGAAGAGTAGGCAGCTATAGAAGCTAAATTAATTATTTCAGACGTAGAAGATCTTAAGGGTGCAATCTCAATTGGAAGGCCAAGTCCAATAAGTAAAGGTCCAATGACTTTTGTGTCTCCAAATGTTTTCATTAGCTTATATGATATGGCTGCACTGTGCTGACCAGGCATAATCAGAATATTTGCTTTACCAACAATTTTTGCAAAAGGATACAATTCTTCGTACTCAGAGTTTAAGGCAACATCGGGCTGCATGTCTCCATCAAATTCAAAATCTACTTTTTTTTCTTTTAAAATTTCAACTGCATCTCTTATATGCTTTGTACGACTTGTTAAAGGCTGGCCGAAAGTTGAATGCGAAACAAATGCAACTTTTGGGTCAAATCCAAATAGTCTAACCACTCTTGCAGTTGACATTGCAATTTCTGCCATTTGTTCTGATGTTGGGTATTCGTGAACACTAGTGTCTCCTATAAATATAGTTTTTCCTTTATGAACCACCATATTTAGTCCAAACATTATTTCACCTTTTCGAACATCTACAACTTGCTTAATCTTTTCCAAAGAGGCACCAAAACGTCTTGTATTCCCGGTTACAGCACCGTCAGCGTCTCCACAAGCAACCATGCTTGTAGCCCATATAACCCTGTCATTCCTGACCAATCTGTCACAATCACGTTCGAGCAAACCCTGTTCTCTTTGTAATTTTTTAAATAAATGTTTGACGTATTTGTTTCTTTTTTCTTCATCCTTTGAATTTATTATTTCGATATCAAAGTTCCCACTGTATCCAATATTGTTGATTTGTTCCTTAATTTTACTCTCTTTGCCAACCAAAATAGGAATTCCTAACTTAGAATTTTTAAATGCAATTGCTGCCTTTAATGTATTTTCATCTTCTCCATCAGCGAACACAATTCTTTTTTGATTATTTTTTATAAATGAGTTTATACCTTGCATTATAGTGACGGTTGGGTCTAATCTTTGTTTAAGTTGTTCTTTATAAATTTCAAAATCTTCAATATTTTTTCTAGCTACTCCACTTTTCATTGCTGCTTTTGCTACAGCAGCTGGAATTACACTTATTAGTCTTGGATCAAATGTAGATGGAATAATATAATCTTTTCCATAATGTGGTCTTTCCCCGCCCATTGCAGCCACTACTTCATCAGGAACATCTTCTCTTGCAAGTTTAGCAATTGCTTGCGATGCAGCAACTTTCATTTCTTCATTAATAGTTTTAGACCGCACATCTAAAGCTCCTCTAAAAATGTAAGGGAAGCCAATTAAATTGTTAACTTGATTAGGATAATCTGATCTTCCAGTTGCTATAATTGCATCATTTCTTACTTCATTTATTTCCTCTGGTAAAATTTCAGGATCTGGATTAGCACAAGCAAAAATAATTGGATTTTTTGCCATACTTTTAACCATCTCTTTTTTAAGAACTCCTTTTGCTGACAACCCTAAAAAAACGTCAGCACCTTTCATTGCGTCTTCAAGAGTTCTTAGTTTTGTCTCAACTGCATATTTTGATTTCCACTGGTCTATACCCTCAGTCCTCCCATTATAAATTACACCTTTTCTATCAAGCATGATCACATTTTCTGAAGGCACTCCTGAATTTTTAAATAGTTCGGTGCAAGCTTGGGCAGATGCTCCAGCACCATTAACCACAACTTTAATTTCTTTGATTGATTTACCACTTATATCTAGTGCGTTAATTAATGCAGCTGTTGTAATTATTGCAGTACCATGCTGATCATCATGGAAAACTGGTATATCCAAAATTTCTTTTAATTTTTGTTCAATTATAAAGCAATCTGGAGCTGCTATATCCTCTAAATTAATTCCACCAAAGCTTGGAGCAAAATTTTTAATAGAATTAATAATTTCCTCACTGTCTTTAGAATCTATTTCAAGATCTATAGAATCTATGTCAGCAAATCTTTTAAATAAAACTGCTTTCCCCTCCATTACTGGTTTAGATGCTAATGCTCCTAAATTCCCCATTCCTAAAATAGCTGAACCATTACTGATAACTGCAACTAAATTTCCTTTGCTTGTATAATCATAAGCTGCTTCTGGATTGTCACTGATCTCTTTTACTGGGGCCGCAACCCCTGGAGAATATGCAAGCGCAAGATCCCTTTTAGTAATCATATTTTTTGAAGAAATGATCTCAATCTTGCCAGGTTTTTTCTCTTTATGAAAATCTAAAGCTTCTTTATCTGTGTAATGATCAATCTTTGTTTTTTTCATTTGTTATAATATGTGTACAATTAGGGTAAATTTAAGACTAATATGATTTATGAACTTACTTAAGTCAACAGGCACATTTGGTTTTTATACGATCATAAGCAGATTACTTGGATATTTAAGAGATATTTTAATTGCAATATTTTTAGGAACAGGTTTGTTAGCAGATGCTTTTTTTGTAGCATTTAGAATTCCAAATACATTTAGAAGATTATTTTCAGAGGGAACTTTTAATGCTGCTTTTGTCCCAAGCTATGCATCAGAAATGGTCAAAGGTAAAAATCAAGCTAACAAATTTGCAAATAACATATTTAATCTTTTATTTATAAGCTTACTATCAATAACGCTAGTTGTTCAATTGTTTATGCCTGCGTTTGTGTCCCTTATCGCTCCTGGCTTTGTAGGCGATATTGATAAAATGGAAATAGCAATAACCTTGACTCGTATCACTTTTCCATTTTTATTATTTATTTGTTTAGCATCATTTTTCGCAGCAATTTTGAATACACATAATAAGTTTGCAGCTGCATCAGGTGCTCCAATAATATTAAACATAATATTGGTTTTAATTTTATTATTTTCTAATTTTATAGGAGACGACTTAGTATACTATTTATCTTATGGAGTTTCGTTAGCAGGCTTATTACAATTATTGTTTTTGTACAAATTTGTAAAAAAGCATTACTCACTGAAAATTAATTTTAAAATTAAAACTAATAACGAAGTTAAGAATTTCTTTAAAAAATTATTACCAAGTATCTTTTCCTCAGGTGTAACCCAAATAAATATATTAGTCGGAACTATTATTGCTTCATTTCAGGCAAGTGCAGTTTCATATCTCTATTATGCTGATAGAATTTATCAAATTAATTTAGCAATATCTGGAATTGCAATTGGAGTAGTGGTGCTCCCTCAATTATCAAAGCATATTCGATCTAAGAAAAAAGATAAGATTTTGTTAATTCAGAACAAAGCATTAGAGCTAAGTTTATTTCTAAGTTTGCCAGCATCAATTGCATTAATTCTCGGTTCCGAGGAAATAATTTCAGCACTATTTGGTTATGGATCATTTGATGAAACTTCAGTTCTTAACTCAAGTTCAGCTCTATATTATTTTGCCTTGGGTCTACCTGCATTTGCTTTAATTAAAGTTTTTTCAAGTTTCTTTTTTGCAAATCATAATACCAAAATACCTTTTTATATTTCTTTGATTTCTGTGATTTTAAATATTTTAATAAGTATTTATTATTTCAATGAAATTGGATTTATAATAATACCTATTGCAACAACAATTTCATCATGGTTTAATGGTATACTGTTATTCGTTTTCTTAAAAAATAAAAATTTATTTTCATTCAATCAAATATTTTTCATAAAGTTTATTAAAATAATTATTGCTTCAATTTTAATGGGTTTTGTTTTTCAATTTTTATTAAATTTATTCGAAATCAGTCTAGCATTTGATCAAAAATATAAATCCATTTACTTGATAATAACCACATTATTAAGCCTGGTGTCTTACTTTATTATTTCATATTTCATCAAAGCTTTTAAATTAAATGATATTCAATTAAAGTATTAATCTCATGGATAAAAAAATATTTTCTGGTGTTCAACCTACTGGTAATCTTCACCTAGGTAATTATTTAGGTGCTCTTAAGAATTTTGTAGAGCTAAACAACGATGATGCTAACCAGTGTATTTTTTGTGTGGTCGATTTGCATGCTATTACAGTAAAACATGAACCAAACGAATTAAAAAATAATATTAGAGAAACAGTTGCATCATTTATTGCAAGCGGAATAAATCCAAAGAAAAGCATAATATTTAATCAATCAAGTGTAGCGGCTCACTCTGAAGGTGCATGGATTTTAAGTTGTGTAGCTCGTATGGGCTGGTTAAATAGAATGACACAATTTAAAGAAAAAGCTGGAAAAGATAAGGAGAAAGCTAGCATAGGTTTATATTCATATCCTGTTCTAATGGCAGCTGATATCCTGTTATATGACTCGACACATGTTCCAGTTGGAGATGATCAAAAGCAACATTTAGAGCTGTGTAGAGATATAGCTCAAAAATTTAATAAGGACTTTGGAGTTAATGATTTTTTAAAAGCTCCCGAGCCATTAATTCAAAAAGAGTTTTCTAGAATTATGAGCTTAAAAGATGGATTAAAAAAAATGAGTAAATCAGAATTATCAGATTTAAGTAGAATAAACCTGACTGATGAAAAAGATCAAATAATAAATAAAATTAAAAAAGCCAAAACTGATCCTTTGCCTATGCCAAAAGATGTTCAAGAATTAAAAGAGAGGCCTGAGGCACAAAATTTATTAGGAATTTATTCTAGTTTAAATAATTCAAGCTTAGAAAACTCTGTAAATAAGTTTTCTGGTAAAAACTTTTCTGAATTTAAAGATGAATTATCAGAGTTATTAGTTAATAAAATCTCTCCAATATCTAAGGAGATTAAAAAATTGATTAAAGAACAAGCATACCTTGATTCTATTCTTCTAGATGGAGTTGAAAAGGCTAATAAAATTGCATCAAAAAAGATCAAAAATATGAAAGAAATAGTAGGTTTTTAAAAAAAATTAATATCAAGTTTAAATTTACAAAATATAAACTATATATAATTTATGTTTGTACAGACCGAAGCAACACCAAATCCAAATTCATTGAAATTTCTTCCTGGGAAGAAAGTTTCTAATAGTGGACCCTACGAAATTACTAATAAGGATGAAATTAAAAACGAATTGGTAACGAATATTTTATCTCTCAAAGGGGTCAAAAATATATTTTTAGGACAAGATTTTATATCCGTCAATAAAAACGATCAAACTAAATGGGATGACTTAAAGCATATTATAATTTCTTTGATAAATGACTTTTATTCTGATGGAAAAGATTTTGTTATTGATGAAAATATTAAACAAGCAGAGACCAGCCTTGACGAAATAGAACAAAAAATAGTAAAAATCTTAGATCAAAAAATAAGACCTGCTGTTGCTAAAGATGGTGGAGACATTAAGTTTAAAGAATACAAAGATGGCGTTGTTAAAGTACAATTACAAGGTAGTTGCTCTGGATGTCCTAGTTCTACAATGACTTTAAAACAGGGAGTTCAGAATCTTTTATGCCATTACCTTCCAGAAGTTAAAGAGGTGGTTGCTATTTAAATTATGAATTTAAAGATAGGAAAAAAACATAAAAGAGTAAAAAATAAAATCTCAAATACATTTACAAGATTTTTTTTGAGTACTTTTTTTGTGATATCATTTTTTTATACTGCACCAATTTTCATAAAATTTGCAGACAAAAATTTTAATAATAAAGAATTCACAAATAATTCTAAAAATATTTTAAATAGTACCTTAAAGAAAGGTAAAAATTTTGAACAGAATGATACGCAGGAGCGAAGTAATGAAATAGATCTTCTTTATGATATCTTAGAAGAAAATAATTCTGAAATAAATCTTGTAAGATACACTACCTCAGAGATAAATGCTTTATTTAAGGAAGTAAAATATGATTTAGATGAAGTGAGAGAGACTAAATTAGTTAAGCCTATCGAGATTGGTTTGCTCCCCAATGAGATTAAAAAAATAAGTAATACAAAAAAAAAGAAAGATATGTTTATCAAAATTGTTTTACCTTTAATTGTTAAAGAAAATAATAAAATTAGAATAGATCGAAAAAGGCTTTTTGCTATTTTAAGTAAAAATAGCAACACAGATATTGAAAATAAGTGGTTAGAAAAAAAATATAAACAATATGGAGTAAGACAAAACGATCTATCAACTCTAAAAATTAGAATGGATGAGATACCAGTTTCACTTGCAATAGCACAAGCTGCTAAAGAAACAGGATGGGGAACATCTAGATTTGCTTTGAAAGGTAATGCTTTATTTGGTCAATGGACATGGTCTGGAGATGGATTGAAACCCAAAAATGCCGAAAAAGGTGAAGAGCATAAAGTTATGAAATTTAACAGCTTACAGCTTTCAGTAAGAGCTTATTTAAGAAATCTAAATACTCACTCTTCTTATAAAAATTTAAGAAAAGCAAGAACAGAGTTTAGAAATAAAAATAAAATAATTGACAGTTTAATTTTATCTAAGCACCTTGATAAATACGCAGAAACAGGATCTGAATATGTAGAAGTACTTCAGAAAATAATTATTCAGAATAATTTAAAAGATTTTGATGAAGCTCGGGCATTGCCATCTAGCAAAGACTTAGAAAGTTTAATTTAATTTTTTTTTATTGGGAATTGTACTCCAAACCATCTCCACTTACCGTTATCATTAAGAGAACAATTGACTCTACCTCTTCTTGGCTCAAACGGTGCTTTAAACTCAATTGATAATGTAGTACCTGAAAAAATAGTATTTGATTTTTCCCATTGGTTGGCTTCATTTGAGTAACAATTAATATTATTCAAATTTTTCTGTTCGTCAAAAAATTCAACTATGAAGTTTGGTGGATTTGTTGAATTTGTTAATTGTTTTTCTAAAGGTAGTAACTTTTTATATTCTAATGGAAAATAATTTATAATTGAATTGAATCTTTTTAATTTTCCATATTTTTCATTAATTGGAAATCTTGGTAATTCGAATTTATCTTTATTTACATCAATGACACCAGAGTGTTGACCAAAAGCAAATTCAAAATTTTTAGAAATATAATCCCTCATAAATTTTGAATATTCACCAAATGGGTAAGAAAACAATTTTGGAATATATTTAAGTTCTTTTAAAAAAATTTTATTTGCTTTTTCAATATCTGATATAAATGTATCATTAGTTTTATCTACGAGATAATCATGACTATGTGAGTGATGTCCAATTAGAGTAAAAGACTCTTTCTCAATTTCTCTTATTTGATTCCATGTCATATACCCATTTTTACCTACTGGTTCAGTTGAAACAAATAATATGAATGGAATTTTATTTTTTTTTAGGTATGGCCATGCTTCAAAATAAAATGACTCAAATGCATCATCGATAGTAATTAATATTTCTTTTTTTATTTTTATTATATTAAATTGTTCTTTAAACCTATTAGGATTATGAAATTTAAAATCTGAATTTCTAATAATTCGAATATGTTCTTTAAAAATATCCATTTGAATATTTGTTGACGGATATTTACTTTCATTAAAACGATGATACATAATTGACAGAATTCCCTCATCTTTTGAATAGTATTTGATATTATTCTCATCTGCTTTAGAACCAATATTAGAAAATAAAATAATTATGAATAAGCTGGTAATTGATGTTGCAAGTGAAAAAATATTTTTAATGATCATCACTAAAGATGATATTTATAATATTACAAAAGAGAATACTAAAATTAATTACGAGAAATTGATTTTAATTGTTAAGGATTTTTTATATTCAAATAGTTTGAAATTAGGCGATATAAGCAAAATATATGTAAACCGAGGCCCAGGCAGCTTTGCAGGCATAAGAAACTCTTTATCATTAGCTAAAGCATTGAATGTTTCAAAGAGAATTGATTATTATTGTTATAGTTTTGATGATTTCAAGGGTCAAAAAGATATAAAATATGAGGATATACCTAATTTGTGTGACAAATTTAAAATTAAAAAAAATTTGATTAAACCTATTTATTTAAGTTAGAATTGAATTATGTCAGAAACGATAGAGCAAAAATGTTTATCTAAAGGAGTTAAATTAACTGATCAAAGAAAAATAATTGCCCAAGTTATGTCCGAGTCCTCTGATCACCCAGATGTAGATGAATTATATAATAGAGTTTCTAAAATTGACTCAAAAATAAGTATTGCTACAGTTTATAGAACAGTAAAATTATTTGAGGAGTCTGGAATTTTAACAAAGCATGAGTTTAAGGGTGGAAAAGCTAGATATGAAGAGTTGAATGAAGGTCATCATGACCATTTAATTGATGTAAAATCTGGTGAGATTATAGAGTTTGTTGATGAAGAAATTGAGAAACTTCAAAAAAAAGTTGCTGAAAAATATGGATATACCTTGGTAGACCATAAACTAGAACTTTACGGGGTTAAGAAAAAATCCTAATAAAATGGTACAAAAAATATTTATCAAAACATTTGGTTGTCAAATGAATGAGTACGATTCTAATAGAATATTTGACTCGGTTAAAAAAATAGGTTTCGAAAAAACAGATAATTATGAGGATGCAAATTGTTATCTTATTAACACTTGTCATATAAGGAATAAGGCTAAAGAAAAAGTTTATCATGAAATAGGTAGAGTTAAAAAAATTTTCCGATCGAAACAAAAACCATTAGTAATTATTGCAGGATGTGTTGCACAAGCTGAAAATCAAGAAATGTTACGACGTGAGCCTTATATTGATTTAGTAATTGGTCCTCAATCTTATCACAAAATTAATGATACCATAATGAATCACATCCAAAAAAAGAAAAAAATAGAAGAAACTGAATTTGATGCTATCTCAAAATTTAAATATTTCAGTAAAATAAAAAATGAGGCTGGAAAAGTATCTTCATTCTTAACTATTCAAGAAGGCTGTGATAAATTTTGCCATTTCTGTGTAGTGCCTTATACAAGAGGGCCTGAGTACTCAAGACCTTTTCAACAAATTATAGATGAGGCCAAATACTTATCTGAAAAAGGGACTAAAGAGATAATACTCCTTGGTCAAAATGTTAATGCATATAATGACGGTAAAAATAAATTATCCAACTTAATTATGGAGATAGAAAAAATACGAGATATTAAAAGAATTAGATACACCACCTCTCATCCAAAAGATATGACTGAAGATCTGATAGATCTTTATAAAAATACCCAAAAATTAATGCCGCTTGTTCATCTTCCAGTACAAAGCGGATCTGATAAAATTTTAAAATTAATGAATAGAAAGCACACTATTAAAGACTATTTGCTTATTTTTGAAAAATTAAAAAAAATTGACAGTAAAATAGAATTTTCAAGTGATTTCATCATCGGTTATCCAGGAGAAAAAGAGGAAGATTTTGAAAATACATTAAGTTTAATTGAAAAAGTTAATTTTACTAATTCATATTCTTTTATTTTTAGTGCCAGACCAGGAACAGTTGCTTTTGATTTAGAACATATTGACAAAAAAACTTTAATACAAAGATTAGAAACGATCCAGAATAAATTGTATGAAAATCAAATAAATAGAAACAAGCAATTCAAAAACCAAACCGTCAACGTTTTAGTTGAAAATTTAACTGATGACAAAACTCAAACTTTTGGTAGATCTGAGTATATGACATCAGTAGTTTTTAATGGTAATAAAGAACATATTGGAAAAATTGTTTCAGTAAAAATTAATAAATTTAATAGAACTACTTTATTTGGTGAAATTGTTGAGGATTTAAATAAAAAGGTAGCATAATAATTGAGCAGTGTAACAAATAAAAATATCGATCCATCTTTGAAGTTTGTTTACTCAGACAACAATTCTTTAAGTGTCATATTTCATGATAATGATTTATTGATGGGTGTTGTGGGTGAATTTAATAAAAATTTACAAGAGTTAGAGAAATTAACAAACTGCAGTTTGTACTCAAGAGGAAACTCAATATTAATTAAATCAAATCCAGAAAAGAATGAATTATTAAAAAATGCTATTCAGTTTTTAGCTAATCAGTTCATTAACAATGGAGGTATCGAAAACAAAGATATAGTTTCTTCAGTGGATAAATTTATGATTAATGAAAAAGTTAAAAATAATAATGTTACTGATATAATTAAAACTCCAAAAAAATCTATAATTCCAAGATCTGAAAAACAAAAGGGTTATGTAAGAGCACTAAGACAAAGTGATATTGTAATTTCAGCTGGCCCTGCAGGGACTGGAAAAACCTTTTTAGCAGTTGCTGTGGGATTGACAATGTTGTTGGAAAAAAAAATTGATAGAATTATTTTATCAAGACCAGCAGTTGAGGCAGGTGAGCGTTTAGGATTTTTACCTGGAGACATGAAAGAAAAAGTAGATCCATATTTGAGACCTTTATATGACTCACTTTATGATCTTTTTGATTTTGAAAAAATTCAAAGGATGATTGAAATAGGTGATATAGAAATTGCCCCATTAGCTTTTATGAGAGGTCGAACACTTAAAAATTCATTTGCAATTTTGGATGAAGCCCAGAATGCTACCGATACTCAAATCAAAATGTTTTTAACACGTATTGGAGAAAATTCTAAAATTGTAGTTAACGGCGATCCTACTCAAATAGATTTGCCAAACAAGGGCATGTCAGGATTAATACGTTCAAAACAACTATTGGGACATTTGAATGAGATCTCGGTGGTTAATTTTGATCACTCTGATGTTGTCAGGCATCCACTAGTTTCTAAAATTGTAAAAGCTTACTCAAAGAATGATTAATATAAATGTCTTCTCAGAAGAGAAGGCTTGGTCAAATAGGCTTAAAAATAAAGGTCTTTTTTTTCAAAAAATCTGTAATGCTTTCCCAAAAAAATATAAGTTTTTAAATAAAAAAGTAAGTTTTACTTTGTTACTTTCCAATAATAAAAAAATTCAAAAACTAAATAAACTTTTTAGAAAAAAAAATAAGCCCACAGATATCTTATCATTCCCGTTTACTCAAAAAGTTAGAATTTCTAAACAAACTTACTTGGGAGATATAATAATTAGTTATAATTTTCTAAACAAACCTAAATCATTAAACACAAAGCTCTTTAAAGAGAAATTAATCAAAATATTCATTCATGGCTTCCTCCATTTATTAGGTTTTGATCATAAAAAAAATAAAGATTATATAAAAATGTTAAAAGAAGAAGGACAAATATATAAGTCTGTAATTTCTAAAACAAAATAAATTGACTAAAAAATCATATATTGAATCTATATTTTTAATATTTTTAGGTGCTGTAACATCCTTAAGCCTACCACCTTTTAACTATATAATTATTAATTTTATTACTCTGAGTTTGTTATTTGCTTTTTTAATAAAGAGGTCAGAAGAAACCAAAAACAAAAAAATATTCTTTTTTTATGGATGGCTTTTTGGTTTTGGTTATTTTATCACAAACCTTTATTGGATATCAATTTCCTTAACTTTTGATGAAAGTTTTAAGTTTTTGATACCTATAACATTAATTCTTATTCCAGCTTTTTTAGCTTTGTTTTATGGACTTGTTTCTTTTTTATTTTTTATTTATAAAACTAAAAAAGTTATTTCATCCTTCTTTTTGTTTTCTCTAATTTTTGGTTTAACAGAATATGTTAGAGGCTCTATCTTAACAGGATTTCCCTGGAATTTAATTGCTTATAGTTTTTCAAATCATTTAGAAATTTTAAATATCTCCTCTGTTATTGGTACCTATGGATTTAATTTATTTTGTATTTCACTATTTACAAGTCCAGCAGTATTCATTTTAAGAGGTAAAAGAAGAGACAAATGGGTGTGTGTATTTTTTCTTTTTATCACAATTATTTTTTATCTTTATGGATCTCAATCCAAAAGGGATTTTATTGAAACCAAAATAAATTCTATTGATTATAAAGTTAGAGTTATTGGTTCCAACATTAAATTAGACAGATTTTATTCCAATATTGATCCAATCACATCTATTGAGGATTTAATTGAGCTCAGTGAACCTGATAAAAGTGAAAAAATTATTTTTGTATGGCCAGAGGGGATACTGCCGGGTTTATCTCAAGAAAAATTAGTTGATTACAAATGGTTATTTGAAAATCATTTTAATGAAAATCATTTATTAGTCCTTGGCATAAATAGAAAATTTGATGAGAAAGGTGCTGTTAAATATTTTAATTCTCTTTCAGTATATGATCACAGTTTAAATTTATTAAATTCATATGATAAAAATAACCTTGTGCCGTTTGGAGAATTTTTACCACTTGAACATATACTTAAAAATATTGGTTTAAAAACATTAACTAATAATTACCAGTCTTATTCAAAAGGAAGTGAGAGAAATATAATTAAAATTAATAAAAACAATTTCTCCTTAAAATTTTTGCCCCTAATTTGCTATGAAATAATTTATTCTGGAAGAATTTTTAATAATTCTGATTTTGATTTTATAATAAATATTTCAGAGGATGGATGGTTTGGTCAATCTGTTGGACCCAAACAACATTTTATCCACAGTATATATAGAGCCATTGAAAGTGGTAAATACGTATTACGTTCGGCAAATAATGGAATATCAGCAATAATAAACCCCTTAGGTGATATTGAGCAAGAAATTAGTTTTAATGAAACAGGTTATATTGATTTAAGCCAATTTAAAAAAACTCAACCAACAGTATTTTCTAAATATGGAAATAAAGTTTTTGGATTAATAATTTTATTGTATATTTTTTTATTTTTTTCATTTAATAGAATTAACAATGAGTAATCTAAAAAATTTTCTTTTTACTAGTGAGTCTGTATCAGAAGGGCATCCAGATAAAGTTTCAGATAGAATTTCAGATATGGTAGTTGATTGTTATCTTTCTGGAGATCCTTTTTCAAGGGTTGCGTGTGAAACATTAACAACAACCAATAGAGTTGTTTTAGCAGGTGAAGTAAGAGGTCCTGAAATTAAAAAAGATGAATTAATTGAAAAAGTAAGAGGTTGCATTAAAGATATTGGTTATGATCAAGACGGGTTTACTTGGAAAGAACCTACTAAAATAGAGAGTTATCTTCATTCTCAATCAGCTGATATAGCTATGGGTGTAGACTCATCAGGCAGTAAAGATGAGGGAGCGGGCGATCAAGGTCTAATGTTTGGCTATGCTTGCAATGAAACAGAAGAATTTATGCCAGCACCTATACATTATTCTCATAAAATTTTACGACTCATGGCTGAAGATAGAAAATCTGGAATATTAAAAAATATAGAGCCTGATAATAAAAGCCAAATTACTTTTGAATACTTAAATGGAAAACCTACCAAAGTTAAGTCAGTTGTAATTTCTTCACAACATTCACCTGATATTAATCAATCTCAAGTTAGAGATTTATTGAGACCATATATGATTAAATCTATTCCAAAAAAATTTCTAGAGGATTTTAATGAAAATGAGCTTTATGTTAACCCAACTGGTAATTTTGTGATTGGTGGACCAGATGGTGATACAGGATTAACTGGAAGAAAAATAATAGTAGATACTTATGGTGGAG
>CACAYA010000023.1 GCA_902536575.1 uncultured Pelagibacteraceae bacterium
TATTAATTTTATGATACCAGTTTTTGAGCTATTACCATATATATTGCAAAATCTGAGCACTAAAAAATTTTTGCTTTGTTTAAAATATTTTTTTTCAATTTTATACTTTGTTTTTTCATATAAATTTATTGGGTTTATTTTTGATTTTTCATTTTGAATTGTTTTGTTATTTCCATAAACTAGGCTTGTAGAAATATATATTAACATTAATTTTTTTTTTATTTTTTTTGATATTTCAATGATATGTAGATTTCCATTATAAATTGTATCTACCATTTTATTAGAGTTCTTATTTTGTTGTCCAGATAAGTTTATAACTACATCTATTTTATCATTTAAATATTTTTTTATTGTATTTTTTTTTGTTATATCAAATCCATTTTTTCTAATAGGACAAATTAAATCATAATCTTTATTCAACTGTTTTTTTAATTTTTTACCAATGAAGCCTGTTGAGCCAATTAATAAGATTTTTTTCACAAATTAGTATGTAATTTTTTTTTGAGTATTAAAATTTTTAAGTTTTAATCTTTTTATGATTTTTATTATTTTTATTGACGAATTTCCATCTCCATACAGATTTTTTAAATATCGTAATTTTTTTCTGAAGGTTTGTTTTAAAATTTTTTGCATTGAATTATAAATTTCAATTCTGTCATAATTTGCATTTACTACATTTATACTCTTTGTTCTACCTTCTTGCCTAGTTCCAATATTTAAAACTGGGATTTTATAGGTTGCAGCCTCATGTATTCCAGAGCTTGAATTACCAACTAATGCTTTAGAATTTTTTAGCAAAGTTTTATATTCTTTTAATGACAATGTTTGACAATGATTAAATTTTTTACTTTTTATTAAATTAATTATTTTAGTTGATCCAGCATCATTATTTGGGAAAACGAACAACTTTTGTATTTGAATTTTCTTCAATGCTTCTAAGGTCTCAACAAACTGATTGTGAACATCTTTTATTTCCGTAGTAACTGGATGTTGTATAATTAGTATATAATCTTTAAGAATATCAATATTAAATTTTTTTTTAATTATTTTTGGATCTTCATCTTTTTCCATTTTAAGTGCATCAATCGAAGGACACCCAACTACAAATATATTTTTTCCTATCTCACCCATTTTCATTAATCTATCTTTAGTTTCTTTAGTAGCTGTAAAGTGAAAATTAGAAAATTTTGACATGGCATGTCTTATTGATTCATCTATAGTTCCTGAAACTTCACCTCCTTGAATGTGTGCAACTGGTATATTCATGTGTGCACCACATACAGCTAAAGCAAAATTTGCAGCAATATCAAATCCTGACAAAATTATATCTGGTTTTGATTTTTCAATAATTTTAGGTAAATTTATAAAAACTTTGCCAAGTGCTTCAGACATTGCTGAACCATCATTTTTGATATAATAATTTTTATCGAATATCTTAAACTCACTAAAAATTTTGAACTTTTCGTCTAAAATTTCTCTCTTTGTATATCCAAAACGTTTATTGAGATGTATCCCTGTTACAACTAAATCATAGCTTAATGAGCTGTCTTTTTCTATCAATTTTATTATTGGTTTAAATCTACTAAAATCTGCCCTTCTTTCAGTTACCATAAATATTTTTTTTTTCATATTTTAACGTCTAAAAAATATCTTTTCTTTTTAATAAAGTATTTTCTTTAATATTATTTTTTGCTCTTTTACCAATAACTTTGTAATAAGAGCTTGCTTTAAAATCACCTGTACCTGGTCTTTTAGGAAAGATATTATCCTTAGTAATTTTTTCATTTTTTTTTATATTTTTCGTGGCAACTAATGAGGCAAATGCAAAATTTATTGTTGATTTTTCCTCTCTAACGGGACCTTTGTAATTTCCTTTCGCTGTAAAAATTTCATTACCTGCATTTATTAAAAGTTTAAGCTCATCTCCATCCATAGATGCTGAAATATCCGGACCTATCCTACTTTTTTTATCAACAAAATGTTTTTCTATTATTGATGCTCCCAAAGATATAGCTCCAAGACTAGGATAAATAGTTTGTGAATGATCTGACAATCCTAATATGGCCTTTGGAAAATATTTTTTTAATTCCAAGATAGCTTGTAACCTTATAAGCTTGGTTGGAGTTGGGTATACATTTGTGCAATGCATCAGGGCATAAGGTATTTTATATTTTTCAAAAATTTTTACAGAAGGTTTTATAGTATTTATAGTGTTCATTCCTGTACTTAAAATAATAGGTTTTTTATGTCTCGCAATATATTCTATCAAAGGATAATTGTTACATTCACCAGATCCTATTTTGAAAGCAGGTACCTTGAATTTTACAAGTCTATCAACTGCTAGTCTTGAAAATGGTGTACTAATGAAAATCATATTTTTACTTTCAACATATTTCATCAATTTATATTCTTCTTGCTCTGAAAGTGAGGATTTTTTAATAATATCAAAAATGTTTTCATTAGTATGAGAGGGCACTATATTTTTTGCCTCTATTGACATTTCATCCTCAGGTATATGAGTTTGATGTTTAATTATTTCAGCACCGTATTTTTTTGCCTGATCTACAAATTTTTTTGCTTTCTTTAAACTACCATTGTGATTTATACCTAATTCAACAATTATGAGTGGTTTATAGTTTGGTCCAATTTTTCTTTTACCTATTTTCATTAATAATTTTTTTTTTATCATTTTTGTTTTAAATTTTTAATATATGATTTAACTTTTTCGATTTGATGAATATCAGTAACTTTACAAAAACTAAATAATTTCTTTTGATCTAAAATAATTAGGTATTCAAATTTCTCAATTAACTCAATTTTATGTAAAGAAATAATGATTGTCTTATTTTTAAAACATTTGAAAATATCATTTAAAACATTCTGCTCTAATTTTTTATCAAGAGAACTTATGGGCTCATCCATCAACAAAAGCTCAAATTCCTTATATAAAGATCTGGCTATATTTACTCTTTGAATTTGACCACCTGAAAGCTTAAATCCATCCTTGCCAAGGAGAGTATTTTTTTTTTCAGGTAATTTATTTAAAAACTCATCGCAGTGGCTTATCCTAATTGCTTGATCTAACTTTTCATTATTTATTTTATTTTTTTCAATACCTAAAGCAATGTTCTCAATTATAGAACCATTTATCAAATGATTTTCTTGGGGCATATATGAAACTAAATTTTGCCATTCCCTCTTTCTAGAACTAATATCTAAATCATCACTTAAAATACTTTGACTTGGTATTTCATATAATTGAGAAATACTATTGAGGAATGTAGTCTTTCCACTTCCCGAATTGCCTATCAACGCAATTTTAGATCCTTTTAAAATTTCAAGATTAATATTTTCCAATATATTTTTATCCAATATTTTAGTGCTAAAATTATTAATTTTAAGATTTTTCGAAAATTTTATTAATTTATTTTCTACAATATGAGGCTTGTTTACACTTTCATTTTTTTCAATTTCATATGCATTTTTAAGTATTTCAGATATTGCTTTAACAGGTCCGCGCCTAAATTGTAATTTATTTGCCTCTGTTAAAACAGTATTAAATAACGGTAACATTCTTATAACTGCAACTGATAGCAAAGAAAGATATGCAATTAGTTCCTCATTAGTCCTATTTCCATCAAAAAGAAAAATTAAAAAACATAATAGTATTACCGCTAAGGTTTCAAACAAAAGTTTTGTAGATGTAAAAACTACTTTTGAGTGAAATTCTATTTTTTCTGTAACTTTCAAATTTTTATTGAATAAATTACTAAAATATTTTTCTAAGTTGTTCAGTGATATATCCTTTATCATCAGAAATATATCTGTAATGTTTTTGATGTATAAACCCCTACCCTCTAAAGATTTTTCGCCATAATTTTTTAATTTTTTTTTTAAAAATTTAAAAATTAAGATACTAGATAGTAAAAATATAGAAAATATAATTAAAAACTGTAAATTTGAAAAAAGGGTTAAAAATATCAAAAACATACTTATCATAATTGCATCATTTACAATTTTAACAACGCTTGTGAGTGCTGCTGAAAAATTAACTACTTCAATACTAATATTTCGAATTATAACAGAAATGTTATTTTTAATTAAATCTAAATAACTTAAGTTCAAATAATGATTTAAAAGATCAGACCTAAATTTCACATTTATTTTAAAATGAAAATTTTCCTCATATATATTAAATAATAAAAAAATTAAATTTTTGAAAACAAATATTAACACTATTATAATTAATATATGTGATAGACTAAAGCTAACCACAATATCAGAAAATAAATCTAAATTATTTTCTTTAAGTAAAGTTGTAATTTTATCAGGGCTTAATAAGTAAAAAATTAAAAAAGGTATTGAGCTAATACTTACCAGCTCTAATATTCCCTTTACAAACATAAGAATAATTATATTTACAAGTTGAAGTTTGAGTTTGAAATTCAACAAGTTAAAGATGTTTTTAATCATAATTATTTTTTTGGTAATCGAGATAAAAATTGTATAAACTTTATAAAATTTTAGTCAAAAAAAATATGAATAATGTCAGTGTTATCGGTGGTTCTGGTTTTCTAGGAACTGAAGTTTCCAAGGAATTAATTAATAGAAAATATAAAGTTACTATTTTTGATAAAGATGCTCCTAAATTCACAAATAAAAATTTGAAATTTGTTAAAGGTGATATTTTAGATGAAAAAAAATTGGAAAAAGTAATTAACGGCAGTGAATATGTTTATAATTTTGCTGGGATTGCAGATTTAGACTACGGGATAGATCAGCCGATGAAAAGTGTAGAACAAAATATTTTAGCTACAGTTAATATGTTAAATTTGTGCAAAAAATACAGTGTAAAAAGATATATTTATGCTTCTACAATTTATGTCTATAGTGAAAAAGGTGGTTTTTATAGATGTAGCAAACAAGCTGCAGAAAATTATATAGAAGAATTTTTTAATAAATTTAAATTAAATTATACAATTTTGAGATATGGCTCTTTATACGGACCAGGTGCCGGAATAAATAATGGTCTATCAAAAATAATCTCTAACTCGTTAAAAAATAAAAAAATAATTTATGAAGGTGGGCCAAATACAATTAGAGAATATATACACGTCAACGATGCTGCTAAATCTAGTGTTGATGTATTGAATAAAAAATTTGTGAATAAAAGTATAATTCTTAAAGGTGAATATCCTATACATATGAAAGATCTTTTAAAGACATTATCTGAAATTCTTGGATATAAAAAAATTATATTTAAAAAATATAAAAACGAAAATCATTATGAAAAAACACCCTATAGTTATGTTCCAAAACTTGGAATAAAATATAAACCTGAAACATATGTTGATTTCGGGCAGGGAATTCTTCAGCTTATTGACACATTAAAAAAAAAATAAAATTATGAATGTTCTAATATCTAGTTATCATATGAATCTAGTTTTAGAAAAATATAAGAAGATATTAAAAAAAAATAAAATTAAAGTTGATAAAATTATCAGAAACCCTGCAGTAAAAGAAAATGAACTTATCAAAATTATTCACAAATATGATGGGGTTGTGTGTAGTGATGATGAATTTTCTGAAAAAGTTCTAGAAAAAGCAAAAAAACTTAAAGTAATTTCAAAATGGGGTACTGGCATCGATTCTATTGACACTAAATTTGCAAAAAAAAAAGGAATTAAAATATTTAATACACCAGGTGCTTTCTCATGTGGTGTTGCTCAATACGCTATTGGGATGGTACTAAATTTATCTAGGAAATTAACAGTAAGTGATAACTCTGTTAAAAAAGGAAATTGGAAAAAATTTCAAGGTACTAATATTGAAAATAAAAAAGTTGGTGTTATTGGCTTGGGTAAAATTGGTTCAAGAATAATTAAATATTTAAGAGCATTTAATGTTGAAATTTATGGAAATGATAGAAAAGTAAATGTATCTAGATATTTTAGAAAAAAAGGTGTCAAAATTCTAAGTTTGAACCAAATTTTTTCTGACTGTGATATAATAATTATAAGTGTTGATCTAAATAAGTCTTCTCATCACTTAATTAAAAGTGAGCAATTGATGAAACTTAGTAATGAAAACATTTTAATTAACATATCAAGAGGTCCAGTTGTATGTAATAAATCACTAATAAGATGTATAGATAAAAAAAAGTTTCAGATAGGCTTTGATGTTTTTGAAGAAGAGCCTCTCAATAAAAAATATTTAAAGACATTAAAAAATAAAAATTCTATATTATCTAGCCACAATGCCTTCAATACACGAGAGGAAGTTGATTTTGTTAATGATAATACAATTCAAAATTTATTAAAAGGTTTAAAAAATTGAAGCTAAAAAATAGTCTTTATCTAAACTTTTCATCTATTCCTGAACTTACAAAAAAAGCAAGAAAACAAAAAGAATTTAACAAAAATATAGAGTTAAACAATTTAATAAAATTTGCAGCATCAAAAAATTTTAAAGGGATTGAGTTTCCTTATTTTAGATTTTTTAAACATTCCAGTTCAGTTACAAACTTAATAAATATTTTAAAACAGAATAATCAAGAATATATATTAGATTGTGAAAAACAAATTTCTCAAAAAGAATTAATTAAATTAATAAATATTTCAAAAATGTTAAAGATAAAATTTATTAGAATTAAATGTAGTAATATTTTATCTTGTGAGAGACACAAATTTCAGAAAAATTGGAAATATAAAATCAATTCAATTGTGAAAAAAATAAACACCATCAAACCTCTTTTAAAAAAAAATAATATAAAGTTAGCAATCGAAAATCATCAAGACCTAGATTCTAACGATCTTATTAATATTATAAAGCAAGTTGGTAAAAACTATGTTGGAATAAATTTTGATATTGGAAATGCATTTGCAACTTGTGAAATACCTTCTAGTTTTTTAAAAAAAACAAAAAATTATATTTTAAATATACATCTTAAAGATTATATAATTCTTCCAAGTGCAAAAGGTTTTAGCTTAAATAGATGTTCGATAATGGATGGAGATAGCAAGATTTTTAAAATATTAAAATTGAAAGAAAAATATAAAATAAAAAGTAATATAAGTCTCGAACTTGGTGCAAGATCACCAAGGGAAATTAACGTTAAATCAAAAAAATTTTTCGATTTTTTTTTAAAGGAGAAAAAAATAAAATTTAAAAATGCTCAGTTTATAATGAATATGGCCAAAGAAAACTTAAAAAAAATAAATAAGTTAAAAAAACTAATTTCTTTAAATGAAATAAATATGTTAAACAAAAGTTTAAAAAATTTAAATCCATACAAATGAAAGCATTAATAAGATACTCACATTTACCCAAAAAACTAAAAATTAAAGAAATTCCTTTGCCAACTATAAAAAATTCAAAAAACGAAGCAATAATAGAGGTTAAATATGCTGGTATTTGTGGAAGAGATTTAGAGCATTACAGAACGAAAATTTCAAAAAAAAAAATACCCTCGGTCTTGGGTCATGAATTTTCAGGAATAGTAAAAAATATTAAAAAAAATAAATTCAAAATTCAAAAAGGTGACAGAGTTACTTGTGAAACTGTAAAAAGTGTTTGTAAAAAGTGTAACTTATGCAAGAGTGGTTTTTACAATTTATGTAAGAAACGAAAAAATATTGGTGGTAGCGATTGTGGTGCATTTGCATCACATATTAAGGTACCTACTGAGTTTATTCATAGATTACCAAGTAATGTATCTCTTGAAGAAGCAGCATTAATAGAACCATTAGCAGTTTGTTATAATGCATTAATATCAAATTCTGAAATAAAAAAAAATTCTAGTGTTCTAATTTTTGGTGCTGGAACGATTGGGTTACTATCATTAAAAATAGCAAATTATAAAAAAGCAAAAGTTTTTTTAGTTTGCACGCCAGATGATAAAATGCAAAAAGCAATTGCTATTAAAAATAATGTTAAAAATATTTATTTTAGTAATACAGATTATGTCAAAAAAATTTTGAAAGATACTAAAGATAAAGGAGTAGATTTAGTTATAGACACTGTGGGTGGTATTGATAAGACTTTTTGTGATGCAATTGATTTAGCGAAACCTGGTGGTCAAATTACAAAGATAGGATGGTTTATGAAAAAAGATGTAAAAGCAAATTTTGATAATATTGTGAGAAAAAACTTAAAAATACAAGGCAGTTTTAGTCATAATTTTAAAATATGGGAAAATTGTATTAAACTTTTATCTAGAAAAAAAATTTTCATTAAAGATCTTATTTCACTGAAATGTGAAATATCAGAATGGAAAAATGCATTCAATTTGCTCTCAAATAGAAAAGCTATAAAAATATTAATGTCCTCAAATGAAAAAATATCTTAATTTTAAAAATAAGGTTTCTGTCGTAACTGGAGCTGGTTCTGGAATTGGTAAGGAAGTTTCTATTAAACTTTCAGATTTAGGCTCTACAGTAATCTTGGTTGGTCGAAGTAAAAAAGTATTAGAGTTGGAAAAAAAAATTAACAAAAAAAATGTAGTTGGATTTGTTTGCGACTTATCTAATGAAGTTTCAGTAAAAAGACTTTATATAGAAATTATCAAAAAATATAAAAAAGTTGATATTTTAATAAACTCAGCTGGTGTAACTGCGTCAGGAAATATTGAAAATACTTCATCAAGGGATTGGCAAATGATAAACGATAATAATGGTTTGAACACATTTTTATGTTGTAAGTATTTTTCCAAAAGTATGAAGAAAAGTAAAAAAGGCAAAATAGTTAATGTTTCATCTATAGCTGGGAGATTTAGAGGCAGGACTTCTGGTTTGCATTATGCTTACGCAAAATCAGGTCTGCTTGGCTTTACCAGGCAGCTAGGTGCAGAACTAGCAAAATGGAATATTAATGTTAATTGCTTTTGCCCATCCCAAACT
The DNA here is from genome assembly GCA_902536575.1 of uncultured Pelagibacteraceae bacterium. Lineage (GTDB taxonomy): Bacteria > Pseudomonadota > Alphaproteobacteria > Pelagibacterales > Pelagibacteraceae > Pelagibacter. Next base: position 8,898 of record CACAYA010000023.1, read on the forward strand.
ATGACTGATATGTTAAAAAGTTTAATTACTCCAGCAATAAAAAAAGAGCTTGAAAAAACAATTCCTATTAGAAGAATTGCTACACCACAAGAGCAAGCTGATGTAATACTTTTTTTAGTTTCTGAAATGTCAAATTATGTAGCTGGAGCATCAATTGACTCAAATGGAGGTCAATTTTAAATGAAGATTGACGCGTTTATACCTGTAAGAATGAGCTCATCAAGGTTCCCAGGCAAACCTTTAACTAAACTATTAAATTTAACAATGTTAGAGCATGTATGGAGACGTACAAAAATGTCAGCGGTTGATGAAACATATGTGGCTCTATGTGATAAGGAAACTATCGATATTTGTAAAAAAATAGGCGCAAAATATATTGTAACTAGCAAAAAACATGAGATGTGCATGGATAGAATAGCTGAAGCAGCAAATAAAAAAAAATCTGATATTATAGTCACTGTCCAAGGAGATGAGCCTTTGATAAAGCCTGATATGATCAATCTAACTATAAAAAATCTTTTAAAAAAAAAAAATAACTTATTTTGTACAACTCTAGCTCAAAAAATTTCCTCAAAAAGTGAAATAAATAATTCAAATAGAGTAAAAATTATTTGGAATAAAAAAAAAGAGGTAATATATATTTCTAGAGAGGCGATCCCATCTGTTGCAAAATTTAAAAAAAAAATTGACTATTATAAAATGGTTTGTGTTTACACAATGACAAGGAAAAATTTAAATAAATTTCAAAAATATGGGATATCAAGAAATGAAGAAATAGAGTCTATTGATATGTTGAGAATATTAGATAATGGACTAAAACTTGGAATAGATAGTATAAATGGTAAAGTAGAAAATATAGATGTAAAATCAGACATTCCAAAAGTAATAAAAATTTTGAAAAAAGATTTGCTCGTAAAACAATATTTATAGGCACTAAATTATACAATGAATCTGCATATTTTTGATGATAATTTAAATCAAGAATATAATGAAAATAAAATTCTAATCTGGAATGGTGAAAAGATTAATAGAATATTAGAAAATAATAGAATAACAATCAGGTCAAAATACTTAAACATAATTGATAACATTATTAAAAATTATTCATCTAACTATAAATATTTTAAAATAAATAATTTAAACTTATTTAAAATGAGTTTAATTAATGAAAAAAACCCCTTTAAATCGTCAGCTATTTTTGAATGTTTAAAATTATTAGCACTAGAAGTTTTTATTGAAAAAAAAAATATCAATAAAATTATTTATCATGGAAAAATAAATAATTTACATAAATCTCTTAAAGAACTTTGTATTAATCAAAATATCAATTATGAGAGGGAAAAAATTACATCAATTAATATTAATTTGAAGCTAATTTATTTTTTATCAGGAATTTTTTTTTTTTAAAACAATTTTATAAAAATTATAATCTTGAAAAACAATCAATAAAATTTTTTGATGCAAGTATTCTTTCATATTTTGTGCATTTTAATCGACATAAAAATAAAAAATTCCAATCTAATTTATGGGGTGATCTCAACAAATATTTAAATTCTAAGAAAATAGGTATAAATTGGTTCCACTTGTATGTACCATCAGATCAGGTTAAGAAAAATTATTTAGCTAATTCTATGATCAAAAATTTTAATTCAAATCAATATGAAAATCATAACTTCATAAATTCTATTTTAAATTTAAAAGATTTAGTAAATTGTTTATTTATTTACAGTATTTTATTTTTCAAAAATATTATTTTTTTAAATAACAATTTAAATTTTTTTTTTAACAAATATTCTAAAACTAATTTTTATTATTTTTTAGAAAAAGATTTTATGTCCTCTTTTTTTGGTTCTACTTTAATTTATAACATAATGCATGTTGTAACATTTAATAATTTGTTAAAAAAAATACCAAAACAAAAATTTGGAATATACATAATTGAAAATCAAAGTTGGGAATATAGTTTCATCAAACTTTGGAAAAAATATAAACACGGTAAACTTTTTGCATATTTTAATTCATCAATAAGATTTTGGGATCTAAGATATCTTAAGAAAAAAAATGAACTAAAGATTTTAAATGAAAATCCAGATATTTATTTACTAAATAGTGATGTATTTAAATCTGAAATCAAAAAGTTAAATTATCCAATAAATAAAGTTTTTGTCGTTGAAGCTTTAAGATATAAAAATTTAAAGCCTTTAAAAAAAATAAAAAAAAATAAAAAAATATTAATTGTTGGAGATATATTGTTCAATGAAAATGTCAGTTTGCTTCAATTTGTCAATAAAGCAGTTTCTTCTTTAAAAAAATATAAATTTTATTTTAAACCACATCCAACTATGACATTGAAATCAATAAATTTAATTAAAAAAAAATATGAATATATCAAAGTTTTAAATTTAAATACTGATGAATTTAAAAAATTTGAGTTTGTTATTTGTTCAAATGGAACTTCCGCAAACTTAGACTGCTTAATACAAAGAGTAAATTTTTGTTCAATAAATTTAAGTAATACTCTTAATTTATATCCAATAGAAAAATATCAAAAAATTTTTCAAGCAAAAGGACTTGAGGACTTAATTAATAGAATTAAAAATCCGAAAAATAAAAAATTATATAATGTCTTTAAACAAGAGAGAAATTGTAATAAATTTCTATCCAAAATTAGAAATTTGTAAAAATCTCAATAAATTTTATTAAATCATTTATAATAAAAATATATCATATTAAAATGTTTCTTAATTAAAGTTTTTATTTTCTATTGTATTTTCTTATTTTTTTTGTATATGATTAGTATCGCCTTACTGACCACCCACCTAATTCAAACTTTCCAATATTATCGTCCGGTTCTATATTAGAGTTCATTAGTGGATAATCATATTTAGATAAATCTAGGCCAAACATTTCTTGGAGACGATAATTTGAATAACCAAAAAATTCATGAATTATTTTTTCAAACTCGTCTGGTATTTTCAAATTATTTTTTTTGTTAAAAAACATTTTCTTAAATATTAATTCAATTCTATTACCTTTGAAATATGGAGTATATTCTGATAGACGTTTTAGATTATTTTTTTTTCTAAATCTTTCATACTTTAAAGAAAATTTTCTCCACATAATTTCTGATTTGTTTAAACGTTTATTTTCCCTTATATTAATAAATCTATCAATTAATTCATTGTCCAATGGTTCATCAATAAATTCTGAAATTTCTTTATAGTAAGATCTTGGATCATTAACTAACAACTCATATGGAATAACTTTTATATTTTTCATTCCAAATAACTCTTTGTAATGACTACAAATTTTATCGTAACGAAGTCCATGCATTATACCATTAAGTTGATTTTTTAAATGTATTTTAATGGTTTCTTCAAAATCTTGCTGACTAATAATTTCTGGAGATACAAATTGTGAGTACATAGATGGAAGCATCGTATATTGAGATCTAATAACATATAAGATTTTTACATCTCCAAATAAATCTTTAATTCTATTAGCTATAAGCCCAGGATCAGCTGTCATCCTTCCACCTAAAGTAGGTGTTGTTAATGACTCATCAGAAATCAATATTGGGTTATTTTCTTTATCAAGCCTTTCAGAATTTTTTAATCTATTGAATAGTTCTTTTGCTCGTTGCGAGTCAAAAGATAAAAAATCTTGATATTTTATTCTTTCAAATAATTCCTCTATTTCGGACCCAGGCTTATATGGGTCACCCAAAAATTTTCTAAATTTTAAATTTAGGAAAAAATGTTTTTGTAATGTTTTTGAGCCTGTTTTGTGATTACCTATATGTAAAACTATGTCCATCAGAGGTTTGTTTTTAATAAAATTGTTTATTTAAAGAAATAGTATATTAAAGATTCATTATTATACAAATAACTATTTATAATATCAATTTAATTTATAAATTTACATTGAATTAACATTTATTATTTTAAAACAAAATATGTGTGGAATTTTTATTGTCAAAACTAAAAATAATACAAATAAGTATATAAATAAATTTAAGTCATCTTTGAACGATATATACCTAAGAGGTCCTGACAAAAAACAATTTATAAAAAAAAAGAATTATTTGATAGGTTTTACAAGATTAAGTATAAATGATTTGGAAGAAGCTAATCAACCTTATGAAAGTGAAGACAAGAGGTTTACCTTGTTGTTTAATGGAGAAATTCTTAATTATAAGAGTTTACTAAATTATCTTACTAACAAAAAAATATTTTTAAAAGGATATACCGAGACTGAGGTTATACTTAAGTTATATATTTTATATAAAGAAAAATTTTTGAATTATCTTAAAGGTTTTTTTTCGATAGTTATAATAGATCACAAAATTGACAAAATTTTCGCTTGTGTTGATCAATTTTCAATAAAACCTCTGTATTATTATCATAACAAAGATTTAATAATTTTTTCCTCAAACCCTAGTCCAATATTAAATAATCAATTTATAAAGAAGGACTATGATCATTTAGAATTAATAAATTATGTTAGCTTGGGTAGAGAGCTTAATAATAAAACTGTTTTCAAAAAAATTAATAAGTTAAATGCTTCAACTTATACAATCTTTTATAAAAATAAAGTTAACATACATAAATATTGGGCTCTGTTTAATAAATACAAAGAAAATAATTTTTCAAAAAAAGATTGCATTAATATGCTTTCAAATAAATTTGATAATGTCGTTAATTTATGGAAAACTTCTGATGTTAAACTTGCACATACTAGAAGTAGTGGTGTTGATTCAAATATTTTGAATTTATATTTTAAAAAAAACAATATTGAGACTAAAAATTTTTTGATAAAAGAGAATAAATCACAAATTTTAGATAAGAATGAAATCAATATAAAGTTTGATAGCACCAATCTAGAAAAAGAACTTGATAAGTATTTAAAAAATAATTTAGATCCAATTTCAATTGGTGTATCAAGTAATTTAACGCTATTTAATTTGTATAAAAATATAAGTGATAAAAAATTTAAAGTATGTTTTAATGGAGAAGGTGCAGATGAAATTTTTGGCGGATATTCTAGGTATTTAAAGCATTTAGATTTAATCAATAAAGAAAACGGTGACGTTTACGAATCTTTTTTAAATCTATATCAAAAAGAAATTAATCATACTAATTATTCTCTAAATATAGATAATTTTAATATTAAAGATCATCTACTTAATCAGATTAAAAAAATTAAATTAAAATCAAAATTAAATTTAAATAAGATATTGGAATTTGATCAAATAACATGGGTACCTACGCTAATGAAGAGCCACGATTCTATAGGGATGTTTTATTCATTGGAGGTCAGACCTCCTTTTTTGGATACTGAACTAGTTAATACAGTTAATAGTATCCCTACAAAATTAAAGATACATAAAAATAATCAAAAAATTATAACTCATGATATTCTATCAAAAATATTTAATTTTAAGGTTGATAAAACTAAAGTAGGAACACCTTCTTTTTTTTATTCAATAATAAATAAAAAAAGCAATAAAGACATTTTAAAAGAAAAAATTTTTTATGGTAAATTAGCAAAATATTTTAATCCTAAAAAAACATGGGAAATTTGCAATAGACAATTGAAAGAAAAAAATGATCATATTTTTTTATGGA
>CACAYA010000024.1 GCA_902536575.1 uncultured Pelagibacteraceae bacterium
CGGAAGAAAGTTCAAAACATATTCCCGTAGGTTTAATAATAAGCACTCTTATTTTTGTTGAGCTAATAATAGTTGTTGGTGGATGGAAATATAAACCAGATTTGTTTGATATAAATAATTCAATTAAAATTAATAAAGTGAGTAATACTCATTCTTTAGGTCAAGTATTATATACCGACTATATCCATATCTTTCAAATAAGTGGTATGATTTTGTTAGTTGCTATGATTGGAGCAATCGTTCTTACTTTTCGAAAAAGAGTGGGTGTAAAAACACAAAGCTATATTAAGCAAATTTCGAGAGAGAGAACAGATGGTGTAAGCGTATTGAAAGTAGAGTCTAATAAAGGAGTTAAGATAGATGACTGAAATAGGTTTAGGGCATTACTTAACATTAGGAGCAATTATATTTTCAATTGGAATTATTGGTATATTTTTAAACAGAAAAAATATTATCGTTATATTGATGAGTATCGAATTAATATTATTAGCTGTTAACATTAATTTAGTTTCATTTTCAATTTTTCTAGGGGATTTAACCGGTCAGGTATTTACATTGTTTATTTTAACGGTAGCTGCAGCCGAGGCTGCTATAGGACTTGCAATTATTGTAGTTTATTATCGAAATTCAGGAACTATTAGGGTTGAGTACATAGATAAGTTGAAAGGATAAGAATGGAACTTTCAATTATTTTCCTTCCATTAATCGCAGCAATAATATCAGGCTTCTTTGGAAAATATATTGGAGATAGAAATTCTGAAATAGTAACAAGTGTTTTAGTTTCAATTTCAGCCTTACTATCTATTTTTGTTTTATATCAAGTAATTGTAAATCAGTATGAAGAAAACATAGTAATTGCAACTTGGATCAACTCAGGGTCATTGGATGTAAATTGGTCTATGTTAATTGATCCCTTGTCAGCTGTTATGTTGGTTGTGGTTACCTCTGTATCTGCTTTGGTTCATATTTATTCAATTGGATATATGTCTCACGATCCTCATAAACCAAGATTTATGGCATATTTATCTCTGTTTACTTTTACAATGTTAATGCTTGTAACCTCGGATAACTTTGTTCAATTATTTTTTGGTTGGGAGGGAGTAGGTTTATGCTCATATTTCCTAATAGGTTTTTGGTTTAAAAAAGAAAGTGCTAATGCTGCTGCAATAAAAGCTTTTGTTGTAAACAGAGTTGGAGATTTTGGATTTGCTTTAGGAATATTTTTAGTATTTTATTTATTTGGTACAGTAAATTACTCTGAAGTTTTTCAACAAATACCAACAGTTCTTGATAAAAAATTATTGTTTTTAGGGTTTGAAATTAAATCGATAGATTTGATTTGCTTACTTTTATTTATTGGAGCTATGGGTAAGTCAGCTCAAATTTTATTGCATACCTGGTTGCCAGATGCAATGGAAGGTCCGACTCCTGTTTCTGCACTAATACATGCAGCTACCATGGTAACAGCAGGAGTTTTTTTAGTTGTAAGATGCTCTCCTATTTATGAATACTCGCCCTTAATACTTAATTTAGTAACTATTGTTGGTATGACAACAGCCTTCTTTGCAGCAACCGTAGCTTTAGTACAAACTGATATAAAAAAAATTATTGCATATTCTACTTGTAGCCAATTAGGATACATGTTTTTCGCAGCTGGGGTTGGCGCTTATAATGTTGCGATGTTCCATTTGTTTACTCATGCTTTCTTTAAAGCATTGTTATTCTTAGGCTCTGGCTCTGTTATCCATGCTTTCAAAGATGAGCAAGATATAAATAAAATGGGAGGAGTTTGGAAAAAATTACCTTACACTTATGCACTAATGATCATTGGAACACTAGCATTAACTGGTTTTCCTTTCTTATCAGGTTTTTACTCAAAAGATGCAATTATAGAATTTGCCTATCTTAAGGGAAATACCACAGGTTATTATGCAGCTGGTATAGGAATATTAACAGCACTTTTAACTTCAATATATTCTTGGAGATTAATATTTAAGACATTCCATGGAGAATATAACAACAAAGAAATAAAAATAGAGGAAACTCACGAATCTCCAATGGTAATGCTTATTCCTTTATTTATTCTTTCGATTGGTGCAATTTTTGCAGGTGTTTTATTTAAAGAACTTTTTATTAGTAGTAGCAGTGAAAATTATTTTTGGGCAGAGTCTATAAAATTTTTAGAACCTTTAAGCACCGATCATCCACCCACATGGTTTTTACTTTTAACACCTTGCTTAGTAACAATATCAATTCCTATTGCCTATTATCTGTTTGTTAAAAATAAAGAAATTCCAAATGGTATAGTGTCACTGAATAAACCTTTATATAAGTTTTTAGTTAACAAATGGTACTTCGATGAATTGTATGAAGTTTTGTTCATTAAATCTTCAAAGCGTTTAGGTTTATTTTTATGGAAATTTTTTGATGGAACAATAATTGATGGATTTGGTCCAGATGGAATTTCATCTTTTATAAAAAAATGCTCGATTAAAGCAAATAAATTTCAAAGTGGATTTATTTATCAATATGCATTCGTAATGCTTGTAGGTTTTTCTGCCTTTTTAACTTTTTTAATTATAAGATAATGAACTTTCCTATTTTATCATCTCTAATTTTGCTACCAATAGTTGGAGCACTATTTTTATTTTTTACAAAAGATAAAAATGGAAATAATTTAACAGCAAAGTATGTCGCTTTATTTACCACAATTGTAAATTTTTTAATTTCAATTTATTTGTGGATATCTTTTGACCAAACAACTTCTTCCTTTCAATTTGTTGAAGAAAGAATTTGGATAAAAGATTTTATTAATTACAAAGTTGGAGTAGACGGAATTTCAATTTTATTTATTTTGTTAACGACTTTCATAACACCTCTATGTATTGTTTCTGTAAATAACTCTGTCAAAAATAATTTAAGAGATTTCTTAATTGCAATATTAATTATGGAAAGTTTCATGATTGGAGTTTTCTGCGCTCTTGATTTAGTTGTTTTTTATTTATTCTTTGAAGCTGGATTAATTCCAATGTTTTTAATAATAGGTATTTGGGGAGGTCCAAAAAGAGTTTATTCAGCATTTAAATTTTTTCTATTCACTTTGTTAGGATCCGTTTTAATGTTAGTTGCTATAATATCTATTTACTGGATATCAGGTACTACAGATGTAATTGCACTTTACGAATTAGGTATTGATGCAAAATACCAAAATCTATTATGGCTTGCATTCTTTAGTTCTTTTGCCGTGAAAACACCTATGTGGCCAGTTCATACATGGCTACCAGATGCACATGTTGAGGCACCTACTGCAGGATCTGTTCTTTTAGCTGCAATATTACTTAAGATGGCTGGTTATGGTTTTATTAGATTTTCTCTTGGACTTTTTCCTGTGGCATCAGAAATTTTTACACCATTGGTTTATACTTTAAGTGTAATAGCAATTATTTTCACGTCTTTCATAGCTTTAATGCAAGAGGATATGAAGAAACTAATTGCTTATTCATCAGTTGCACACATGGGTTTCGTTACCCTTGGAATTTTTACACTTCAACAGCAAGGTATAGAGGGAAGTATTATTCAAATGTTAAGTCACGGACTGGTTTCTGCAGCATTATTCTTATGTGTTGGTGTTGTATATGATCGGATGCACTCAAGACTAATTAAATCATATGGTGGTATAGTTACAATCATACCTAAGTACTCCATTTTATTTATGTTATTTACATTAGCTGCGCTAGGTTTACCTGGTACCTTTGGTTTTGTGGGTGAATTTTTAATATTAATGGGTGCTTTCAAAGATAATTTTTTGGTAGCAGTAATTGCAAGTTTTGGAGTAATTTTAGGAGCTGCTTACATGTTGTGGCTTTATAAAAGAGTTGTTTTTGGAAAATTAGTTAACGAAGACTTAAAACAAATGGCGGATCTGAATAGATCTGAGTATTTAATATTATCATGCTTAGCGGTTCCAACACTATTTTTTGGATTTTATCCGGAGCCACTATTTAACACTATAGAAGTCTCAGTATCAGATTTAATCAATATGCATAACTTAAATATAGCAAGCAAGTAGTATGAATAATCTTAATTTAGTCCTACCTGAAATATTTATTTCTTTATCAGTAATGTTTTTACTGATTTTAGGAGTTTTCAAAAAGAATAGTTCACAATTAACTTTTAATCTATCTTTAGTTACTATTTTGGTTGTAATAATTTTTACCGTTAACGAAACCTTTTCAATAAACAGAATTACATTATTTAATGAAAGTGTTGTTATAGACCGTTTGGCCTCACTTATGAAAATCATTACTCTTATTGGAGGTTTTTTAGTTTTAGGTATTTCATCTAGTTATTTAAAATCATTTAAAATTTTTAAGATTGAATATCCTATTTTGATATTGAGTTCTGTATTAGGAATGATGATTATGATTAGTTCTAATGATCTTATGGTTTTTTATATGGGATTAGAATTACAATCTCTAGCACTTTACGTTTTAGCGACTTTTAATAGAGACCAATTAAAATCATCTGAAGCTGGATTAAAGTATTTTGTTCTAAGTGCGCTGTCATCTGGTTTACTATTATACGGTTGTTCATTAATCTATGGTTTCTCTGGATCAACAAATTTTGATGTTATAGCAAATAATCTTACATCAAATGAATATGCTTTAACTTTTGGTATAGTTTTTATATTAGTTGGTTTAGCATTTAAAATTTCTGCAGTTCCATTTCATATGTGGGCACCAGATGTTTACGAGGGTTCCCCAACAACAGTAACACTCTTCTTTACAATGGTACCCAAAATTGCAGCTCTAACAGTTTTTGTAAGATTTTTATATGTTCCATTTTTAAATCTAATAGATCAATGGCAGATGATTATTGTCTTTTTATCTATAGCCTCTATGATTTTTGGAGCAATCGCAGCAATTGGTCAAACTAATATTAAAAGACTTGTAGCTTATAGCTCAATTGGACACGTCGGATATACTTTAGCAGGTTTGGCAACTGGCTCTAATGATGGAATTCAAAGCTCAATAATATACATTTCTATTTATGTAATAATGAATTTAGCTCTATTTTCATGTTTATTGATGTTAAAAAGAAATGAGCAGTATTATGAGGATATAGACGATCTTTCTGGCCTTTCAAAAAATCATCCATTGTTGTCTTTATCTTTATTAATAATATTATTTTCGCTCGCTGGAATTCCACCTTTAGCTGGTTTCTTTGCAAAATTCTATGTATTTAAAGCAGTAATAGAACAATCGATGTACTTTTTAGCAATAGTTGGATTACTATCAACTGTAATTGCTGCATTTTATTATCTAAGAATTATTAAAATAATTTATTTTGATAAAGAAAAAGAAAAATATGACTCGGACCATGGAATATGGTTAAAATTTTCACTTACTTTTTCAACAATATTAATTCTTTTGTACTTTATTTTTCCTAGTAAATTAATTGAGGTAGTTTCAAGAATTACTATTATTTAATGAAATTTAAAAAATTTAAATTTAAAAAAGTTAGAAGCACTAACAATACCGCTATAAGAATTATTAAAAAAACTAATTGTAAATATGGAATGGTTATTTCAGAGATACAAACAAATGGAAAAGGTCAATATGGTCGAAAATGGATTTCACATAAAGGAAATTTATTTGTAACTTTTTTTCATGAATTAAATAAAATTAAATTATCAATTACAACAATTACCAAATTAAACTGTTTGTTAATAAAAAAATTAATATCAAAATATACAAATAAAAAAATTTTTTATAAAAAACCAAATGATCTATTGATTGAAAAGAAAAAAATATGTGGAATTTTGCAAGAAATAATTTTCAAGCAAAATAAAAAGTACCTTATAACAGGAATAGGTATTAATATAAATAAAAGCCCTTATGTTAAAAATTGTCCAACTACTAATTTAAATGAGTTAACAAATGAACATGTTAAAATTAATGAAATAGAAAAATCATTAAAGCAGATTTTTGAAAATAATTTATTAAAAATGTATAATCTTAAGGTTAATAATTGATGTATATTTTAGGTGATATAGGAAATACAGAAACCAAAATCTGGTTTGTTTCTAACAAAAATAAAATTATAAAAAAAATAAATTTCCCATCAAAAGAAATAACAAATAATAAATTATCAACATTATTAAAAAAAAATAATTTTAAATTTAAATATATAGAAAAAATTCTTTTCTGTAGCGTTGTTCCTCAAACTTTTTATTTAATAAAAAAATTTTTATCTAAGAAAACTAATAAAAATTGTTACGAGGTTAAAAATTTAAACTTAAAATCTTTAATTAAAGTTAAAGTTGACTACAAACAAGTAGGTTCTGATAGAATAACTAATGCAATTAGTTTAATGAATGGAAGAAATAACTATATTATTTTAGATTTTGGTACGGCTACAACATTCGATGTCATAATTAAAAAAACATATTTTGGTGGAATTATTGCACCTGGTGTAAAATTATCCCTTAATTCTCTGTCAGATAGGGCAACGCTGATTCCAAAGATTGACTTAAAAAAAATAAGTAAAGTTATTGGAAATAACACAATCTCAGCTGTGAGGTCAGGTTTTTTCTGGGGATACGCAGGTTTAATTGACAATATTATTAATTTAATTAAGAAAGAAACTAGAAAAACCTTTAAAGTAATTATAACTGGAGGATTTTCAGATTTATTTAAAAACTCAATAAAAACGAAAGTTAGTCAAAATCAAGATATTACAATTAAAGGTCTAATTAAAATCTCAAGGTTAATTAAATAATATGAAAGATGAACTGTTATTCTGTCCATTAGGTGGATCTGGTGAAATTGGAATGAATATGAATTTGTTTGGTTACGGTCAACCAAGCAATCATAAATGGATAATGGTTGATATAGGAGTTACTTTTGCAGATGATACCATTCCAGGAGTTGATTTAATTTACCCTGATCCAGGATTTATAGTTGAGAGAAAAGAAAATTTGCTTGGTATTGTTCTTACTCATGCACATGAAGATCATATTGGAGCAATTGCACACTTATGGCCTAAATTAAAATGTAAAATTTTTGCAACTCCATTTACAGCGGTTTTGATTAGAGAAAAATTTAAGGAAAAGCAAATCGATATAACAAATGATTTACAGATTGTTGAGTTGAATGGATCTGTAAACCTAGAACCATTTGAAATTGAATACATTACGTTAACACACTCAATTTTGGAACCAAATGGTCTTAGAATTAAAACACCAGCTGGTGTTATTTTACATACTGGTGACTGGAAGGTAGATCCTAATCCACTAATTGGTGACAACATAAACGAAAAAAGATTAAAACAAATTGGAAATGAAGGTGTGCTTGCAATGATATGTGACTCAACTAATGTTTTTAGTGCTGGTAGATCTGGGTCTGAGTTAGATGTTAGAAAAAATATGCTAAATATAATGTCACGGTTAAAAAAGAGAATTATTATTACATCCTTTGCCTCAAATGTAGCAAGAATGGAAACAGCTTTCTATTGTGCAGAACAAACTGGAAGACAAATTTCTCTCATAGGTAGATCGATGCACCGTATTTATAAAGCAGCTCGTCAATGTGGATACTTAAAAAATACGATTGAACCAATTGATCCTCGTGAAGCAAAAAATTTTTCTAGAGAAAAAATAGTTTATTTATGCACCGGAAGTCAAGGTGAGCCTATGGGAGCAATGATGAGAATTTCTAGTTATGTTCATCCAGATGTTTATATTGAAAAGGGAGATGCTGTAATATTTTCATCTAAAATTATTCCAGGAAACGAAAAGAAACTTTATAAGCTTCACAATCAACTAGTTAAAGATGGTATAGAAGTAATTTCAGAAGAAACTGAATTCGTTCATGTTTCAGGACATCCTAATAGAGAAGATCTTAAAGATATGTATCAGTGGGTAAAACCTAAATGTGTTATTCCGGTACACGGTGAGCACAGACACATGATTGAGCACATTAATTTTGCAAAAGAGATGCAAGTACCACACCCTGTTCAAGTGGAAAATGGCGATATTGTTAAACTTTTTCCAGGTGATAAGCCCGAGGTTTACGATAAGGCACCAAGTGGTAGGTTATATCTTGATGGAAATGTAAGTGTTGATCCTGAATCACAGTCAATTAAAGATAGAAAAAATCTTAGTGCTAACGGTTATTTAGAGGTTACTCTGATGATTACGCCAAAGGGTAATATTCATAGTAATCCTGTCTTATCTTTTCGAGGTTTACCTGTTGATGATCGTGATGAATTTGTTTACGGTTTAGAAGATGAGATTGAAAAAACTTCAAGGTCTTTTAGAGTTGGAAGTAGACAGCAAGAGCACAATCTTATTGACGCGTTAAAAATTACTTGTAGAAAATTTTCAAAAGAAAAAACTGGAAAAAAACCATTCACGAATATTAACTTAGTTCGGATTTAATGAGTGCAACGGGATTAGCTATAATCTATGTAATAATCTGGTGGATAATTTTTTTTGCAATTTTACCTATAGATGTAAATAGAACAAAAACTGTTAAAATTGATGGAGAAGATCCCGGATCTCCAGAAAATCCTAAAATGATTAAAAAATTCCTCTATTGTACCGGAATTACTACTATTATTTTTATAATAATTTACTTATTAATTAAATTTGAATATTTAAATTTAAGAAATATGATCACTTAAGATGTTATTATCTAAATCTTTTATCCCTATTTTAAAAAATAATCCTTCTGAAGCCAAAATTAAATCTCATCAATTAATGTTGAGGGTAGGAATGATTAAACAAGCTTCAGCAGGAATTTATTCCTGGTTACCTCTGGGTTTTAAAGTAATGAAAAAAATTGAGGAGATAGTAAGACAAGAGCAAAATAAAATTGGTGCACAAGAAATCTTAATGCCCACAATTCAATCAAGTGAAATTTGGAAAGAAAGCGGTCGATACGAGGATTATGGTGAGGAAATGCTTAGAATAAAGGATCGTCAAAATCGTGAGATGCTTTACGGACCAACTAACGAGGAACAAGTAACGGAAATTTTTAGATCTTCTTTAAAATCATATAAATCTCTTCCACAACTTCTTTACCATATTCAGTGGAAATTTAGAGATGAAATTAGACCACGATTTGGAATAATGAGAGGTAGAGAATTTTATATGAAAGATGCTTACTCATTTGATGTTTCTGACGAAGAAGCATTGTATTCTTATAATAAATTTTTTTTATCTTACCTAAGAACTTTTAAAAGATTAACTTTGACTGCTATTCCAATGGCAGCAGATACAGGACCAATCGGAGGAAATTTGTCTCATGAATTTATTATTTTAGCTGACACTGGTGAAAGTAAAATATTTACTGATAAAAGAATTTTTGACTTAAACAGTAATGATACAGAATTAGAAAAAAATTCCTTACAACAAATGAGAAAAAAATATGAACAATACTATTCTGTGACTGATGAAAAATTTAATAAGGAGGAATTTGAAAAAGTTGTATCTGAAGAAAATAGATTGATAACAAAGGGTATCGAAGTAGGACACATTTTTTACTTTGGAGATAAATATTCAAAAGCCATGGGTGCTTCAGTAGATTTACCAGGCGGTAAGAAGGATTTCGTTAAAATGGGCTCATATGGAATAGGTGTATCTAGACTAGTTGGAGCGATTATTGAGGCTAAATATGACGACAAAAATGAAATCATGAAATGGCCATTGTCTGTTGCTCCTTATGATATTGCTTTGGTACCAATGATAAATAAAAATGATACATCAGCTTTAGATAAAGCAATAAATATTTTTAAAGAATTAACTAAAAACAATATCGAATCTATAATTGATGATACTGAAGAAAATTTTTCATCAAAAATAAAAAAAATGAATTTAATTGGTGCTCCCTATCAAATCATTATTGGCAAAAAATCAGATGGTGATTTATTAGAGTTTAAAGAAATAGGTAAAGAAACTCAAAATCTATCTTTAACCAAAATTATAGAAATTATTAAAAAACAAAAAAATTCAAATTGATTTCTAATTTAGAAAAAGAAATTACCCTTAGGTTTTTAAAAGCTCGTAAAAATGACGGGTTTTTAAATGTTATATCTATTTTTTCATTCATTGGTATTAGTCTTGGTGTTGCTGTTCTTATAATTGTTATGTCGGTAATGAATGGATTTAGAACTGAGTTAATCAATAAAATTGTTGGATTTAACTCTCATCTGACTATCAAATCTTATGATCAAACAATCGATAAAAATAAAATAGATAATGTTGCATTAAAATCTATTTCTAAAAGTGCGCTATTTAGTAATTCTGGAGAGGCTATAATTTTAAAAAATGAAACATCAAAAGGAATAGTACTAAGAGGTTATTTAAGTAATGATTTTTCAAAATTAGAGATTATTAAAAATAAAAATTTTAAAGGTAATAAAATTAATTTAGATAAGAATTATATCTCGATAGGAAATGAACTTAGTTTTTCTTTAAATTTAAAAATTGGAGATGAGATAACAATTTTATCACCTAGTGGTGTTCAAACTATAATTGGAAGCATGCCCAAACAAAAAACTTTCATTGTTTCATCAATATTTAATAGTGGTTTAGCAGAATTTGATAATAATATCGCTTTGATTAATTTGTCCACGCTTGAAGATTTTTTTGGTTTCCAAAAAGATCAAAGAAACTTGGAAGTTTATTTAAAAAATCCTAAAAATATAGAAAAGCAAAAATTTGAATTTCAAAAGGTCTATGATCAAGAATTTGTTTATAGCTGGGCTGATATGAATAGCTCTCTCTTTTCAGCCTTAAAAGTTGAACGAAACGTTATGTTTATAATTTTATCCTTAATTATTATTGTTGCAGCATTTAATATTATATCCGGCTTGACAATTTTAGTTAAAAATAAAACTAAAGATATCGCTATTTTAAAATCAATTGGAGTTTTGAATAAATCTATAGTTAAAATTTTTTTCTTAATTGGAGTAATTATAGGAACTTCAGCAACTATATTCGGAATTTTTTTAGGAGTGACATTTTCACTATATGTTGAAAATTTAAGGCAATTTTTAAGCTCAACCTTTAACATCAGCTTATTTCCAGAAGAAATTTATTTCTTAAGTAAAATGCCTTCAGAAATAAATTTAAACTCAATACTAATTATATCAATATGTTCAATATTAATAACTATAGTAGTTTCAATATTTCCTGCTTTAAAAGCTGCAAAACTTGATCCAATAAAGGCCTTAAAATATGAGTAAATTTTTAGAGTTAAACAATATTTCCAAAAATTATGAGACAAGTAAAAAGATAAAAGTGTTAAAAAATTTATCATATAGCTTTAAAAAAGGTAAAATCTACTCTCTGATGGGTCCTTCAGGGTCTGGAAAGTCTACTTTATTAAACATAATTTCATTAATAGACAATCCTTCAAATGGTTATGTTAAATTTAGTGAACACCAAATTAATCGTGATGAAAAAGAGCAAAATGATAAATTTAGAGCAAAAAAAATTGGAATTGTTTATCAGCAAAATAATTTATTGCCTGACTTTACATCTTTAGAAAATATTTATTTAGCAAGTTTATCTGTCAATAATGATAAAGATTTAGCAATTTTAAAAGCTAAACAATTATTAAAGAAAATAGGTTTATCTAGTAGAGCTGATCATTATCCATCTCAATTATCTGGTGGAGAAGCTCAAAGAATAGCTATTGCAAGAGCAATAATTAATGATCCAGAGATAATCTTGGCAGATGAGCCAACTGGTAGTTTGGATATGAAAACTGCAAAAATGATATTTGATTTATTAAAAGATCAAAAGAGATCAAACAGACTAATTATCTTTGCAACTCATAATAGATTTTTTGGAAATAAGGCAGATTGTCTTTTGGAGATATCAGATGGTAAGATAAAGTCATTAAATGGCTGAGTCTTTAACACAAAACTTTAATCATCTTAAAATTCATACCCAATATTCTATTTGTGAAGGTGCTATTAAAATAGACGATCTTCAAGAATATTCAAAAAATAATAAAATAAAATCGTTAGGTCTTTGTGATACATCTAATCTTTGTGGAGCATTGGAATTTGCTGATAAAATATCAAAATCTGGAACTCAACCTATCATAGGAACACAAATTAACTTTAAAATTGACGATACTATTGGATTACTTCCTTTATACGCACTTAATGAAATAGGTTATAAAAATATAATTTCCCTATCATCAGAATCTTATTTGAAAAATGATGAACTATCTGATCCACATTTAACATTAGATTATTTATTAAATAATTCTGATGGTGTAGCATTGTTTTCTGGAACTGTTTTTGGACTATTTGGTAAATTATTTGATAAGGGTAAATTTACTGAGATACATGACTCTTATCATAAAATTAAATCAAAGTTTGGAGATCGTTTTTATATTGAAATCCAAAGGCACAATGATGTAAATGAAATTGGATTTGAAAAATTAAATTTAAAAAACTCTTCAGATCTAAAGATACCGATAATTGCCACTAATGAAGTATATTATTTAAATCAAGATATGCATCAAGCACACGATGCATTGATATGTATTGGTAACAAAACTTATGTTAATGAAAAAAATAGGCTTAAGTTAACTGATCAACATTATTTTAAAAATAATTCTGAAATGTCTGAATTATTTGCTGATTTACCAGAAGCATTAGAGAATAACTATAATTTTCCTTTGAGATGTAATTTTAGGCCTTTATTTTCTAAACCAATTTTACCAAATATTAGTCAAGACAAAGATGGAGATGCTGACGATATTTTAAAAAAAGAGTCTGTAGATGGTCTTTTAAGTAAATTTGAAAAGGTATTTAAAATTCAATCTAATGATATTGAGTCTAATAAAACTTATCTAGACTATAAAAAAAGGTTAGATCATGAGCTTTCCATAATAATTGAAATGAAGTATGCAAGTTATTTTCTTATTGTATCAGACTATATTAAGTGGGCAAAAAATAATGATATACCTGTTGGCCCTGGCAGGGGATCAGGTGCAGGATCTTTAGTAGCATGGTGTCTATCTATTACAGATGTTGATCCAATTAAATTTAATTTAATATTTGAAAGATTTTTAAATCCAGATCGAATATCTATGCCTGACTTTGACATTGATTTTTGTGAGGACAAAAGAGATCTTGTTTTTGAGTACCTAACAAAAAAATATAAAGATAGTGTTGCCCATATAATTACATTTGGAAAATTAAAAGCTAGAATGGTTATTCGTGATGTTGGAAGAGTTTTAGGATTATCCTATGGGTTTGTAGATAGCATTTCTAAAATGATACCCTTTGATCCCTCTAGACCTCAAAATTTAACACAATGTATTGCTGGTGAACCAAGACTTCAAAAATTAATTAATGAAGATCCAAAAGTTAAAAAATTAACTGACTTATCACTTCAACTTGAAAATCTAAATAGGAATGTAGCAACTCATGCAGCAGGTGTAGTCATTGCTGACAGAAAATTAACTGAGGTAGTTCCACTTTATAAAGACAGTTCTGCAGATCTGTTATTACCTTCTACTCAATTTGATATGTATTCAGCTGAAAATGCAGGGTTAATAAAATTTGATTTTCTAGGTTTAAAAACTCTTACAGTTATTAATAACACACAAAAGTTAATTAAAAAAATTGATAATAATTTTGATATAGAAAAAATTAATTTTGAGGACCAAAAAGTTTTTGATTTATTATCAAGTGGTAAAACGATTGGCTTATTCCAAATCGAGAGTGCTGGAATGAGAGAAGCTTTGATACAAATGAAACCAAATCACATAGAAGATATAATCGCACTTGTTGCTTTATATAGACCTGGACCAATGAGCAACATACCAACTTATAATGATTGCAAACATGGCAAGCAAAAACCAGATTATTTACATCCACTTTTGGAGGATATTTTAAAACCAACCTATGGTGTAATTATTTACCAAGAACAAGTAATGCAAATCGCACAAAAGTTATCTGGTTTTACTGCAGGACAAGCAGACTTATTAAGAAGAGCAATGGGCAAAAAGAAAAGAGCCGAACTTGAAAAACAAAAACAAGGTTTTATAGAAGGAGCGATAAAAAATGGAATAGCAAAAGATGTTGCAGCTGGAATTTTTTTAAAAATAGAACCTTTTGCTGAA
>CACAYA010000025.1 GCA_902536575.1 uncultured Pelagibacteraceae bacterium
AAAATATTCTGGGGATTTAGCAAAAGCATTTGCCGCTGGTGCAGATGCCGTAATGATAGGATCATTATTTGCTGGAACCGACGAGACTCCTGGAAAATTAATAAAAAAAAATGGTAAGATATTTAAAAGTTTTCGTGGAATGGGCTCTATAGGTGCCATGAATAAAGGTTCAGCAGATAGATATTTTCAAAATAAACAAAAGGATATGTCTAAATATGTACCGGAGGGTGTTGAAGGTTTTGTAAAGTACAAAGGAGACGTTGGAAGTATTATTTATAAACTAGTTGGAGGCTTAAAATCTTCTATGGGATATTTAGGTTCAAAAAATATTGTTGGATTGAGAAATAAGCCTCATTTTGTTAAAATTACCAAAGCAGGCTTTTACGAGAGTATGGTTCACAATGTTGATGTAATAAAAAGCGACAGTAAATACTAATGAGCAAAATTTTTAAATTAATATTTATAATTATTTTATTTTTTTCATTTAATACTCAAACATTTAGTAAAGAAAATTTTTTCAACAAAGCTCTAAAATTGTATGAAAAAGAAAAGTTTGAAGATGCACGTTTCTTATTTGAAAGAAACATAGTTTTTAATCCAAAAGACGCTGATTCATATTTATACCTTGCTAAAATTTATAATCATGAAGAAAATCAGAGAAAAGAGGAGTTTAATTTAGAA
Source organism: uncultured Pelagibacteraceae bacterium (assembly GCA_902536575.1). Classification (GTDB taxonomy): domain Bacteria; phylum Pseudomonadota; class Alphaproteobacteria; order Pelagibacterales; family Pelagibacteraceae; genus Pelagibacter. The sequence continues at coordinate 682 of CACAYA010000025.1, forward strand.
ACTGCCCTCTTAATAGAACCAGATAACGAAGAAGCTATATTAATGATGATGAAAATAGCGATTGAAAAATCAAATTATGACAAAGTTAAAAATCTGTATGATACATTTTCAAAAGTTTGTAAAAATTTATGTAATGAAAATCAGGAAATTAAAGAGTCATTAAAAAATATAGACCCAAAAAATGAGTCTTGATCAAAATCTGGATAAAGTTGTAATCATAGATTTTGGTTCACAGTTCACACAATTAATCGCAAGAAGAATAAGAGAATTAGGTGTTTTTTCTGAAATTGTAAGTCACAAAAAAATTAGAACTCTTGATATTAACCAGAGTGTAAGAGGAATTATCTTATCTGGCGGTCCTTTAAATGTTTACCAAATCAATAAATATTCATTTGATAAAAAAATATTAGAATTGAATATACCAATTTTAGGAATTTGTTTTGGTCACCAAATTTTATCAAAGTTAAACGGGGGTAGAGTAAAGCAATCAAAACATCGTGAATTTGGATTGGCTAACATTTTTAAAAAAAGAGATAGCCTATTAACTAAGAACTTCTATGGAATAAAAAAAACTAAAGAAGTTTGGATGAGCCATGCAGATCAAGTATCCAAACTACCTAAAAATTTTAACGTTATAGCTTCTAGTACAAATTCTAAATATGCCATAGTTGAAAATAAACTAAAAAAATTTTATGGCGTACAATTTCATCCAGAAGTTACCCATACTGAAAATGGAAAAAAATTGATCAGCAATTTTGTATTTTTAATCTGTAAAATTAAAAAAAACTGGTCTTCAAAAGATCAAAAAATAAAATTAATCAATGAAGTTAGAGATCAAGTAGGTAGCAATAAAGTTATCTGTGCTTTATCTGGAGGAGTAGATAGTAGTGTCGTTGCTCAACTATTAAATAAAGCAGTTGGTAAGAAATTATATTGTATTTTTGTTAATACAGGACTTTTAAGAAAAAATGAAGAAACTCAAGTAGTTCGAACTTTTAAGAAGAAATTAAAAATGAACCTCATCTACGTAAATGCAGAAAAGGAATTTTTAGGAAAATTAAAAAATGTTTCTGATCCAGAAAAAAAAAGAAAAATAATTGGAAATTTATTTATAAAAATTTTTGAGCGATATGCCAAAAAAATCAAAAATGTTAAATTTTTGGCTCAAGGGACACTTTATCCTGATTTGATTGAAAGTAAATCTGTCACTGGTAGTCAAACTTCAAAGATAAAATCTCATCATAATGTTGGAGGTTTACCAAAAAAAATGAACTTAAAACTTGTTGAGCCATTAAAGTTTTTATTTAAAGATGAAGTTAGAAAATTAGGTTTAGAATTAAAATTAAGTAAAGAGATTATATCGAGACACCCTTTTCCTGGCCCTGGTCTAGCAATTAGAATGCCAGGAATTATTACTAACGAGAAAATTAAAATTTTAAAAGAAGCAGATTATTATTTTATACAAGCATTAAGGGAATATGGACTTTATCATAAAATTTGGCAGGCATATGCTGCTTTGCTTCCTGTCAAAACGGTTGGTGTGATGGGTGATAATCGCACTTATGAATATTTATGTCTTTTAAGAGCAATTACATCAGAAGATGGAATGACAGCAGATTTTTTTGAATTTAGTAAGTCCTTTATGCAAACTATTTCTAATAAAATAGTTAATAGTATAAGAGGTATAAATAGAGTTGTTTATGATGTTACTTCAAAACCTCCAAGTACTATTGAATTAGAATAGTTTTAAACTATAAACTAAGTTTATGAAATATTTACACACAATGATTAGAATTAAGAATGTAGATGAGTCTTTAAAATTTTTCTGTGAAGGTCTCGGTCTTAAAGAAACAAGAAGAATGGAAGATGAAAAGGGAAGATATACACTTATTTTTCTTGCTGCACCTAATGATGATAAAGCAGAAATTGAATTAACTTATAATTGGGATGGAGACGAATTGGGAGAAGGCTCAAGAAATTTTGGTCATCTCGCTTACCGCGTAGATAATATATATGAAACTTGTAAAAGATTAATGGATATGGGCTATACTATAAATAGACCACCAAGAGATGGCCACATGGCATTCGTCAGGTCACCTGATAAAATTTCTATTGAAATCCTCCAGGAAGGGAACCTAGAGCCTACAGAACCTTGGGTTTCTATGGAGAATTCTGGCTCTTGGTAAGCCAATGCATAAAAAAATATTATCTATAATTAGAAAAAAAAATAAATCCAAAATAGTAAGTTTATCTGCTTATTCTAAAAATGTTGTGGAAATTCTAGATAACCACTGCGATATAGTTCTTGTTGGTGACTCGCTTGGATCTGTTTTATATAATTACAAATCAACACGAGAAGTTTCATTAGATACAATGATCGAACATTCTAAAAGTGTGAGATTGGGTATTAAAAAAAGTTTAATGGTTGTTGATATGCCTTATAACACTTATCGAAATTCCAAAGAGGCGCTTAAGAATGCAAAAAAAGTAATATTAAAAACTAAATGTGATGCAGTAAAATTGGAGGGTGGGAAAAAAATTTCTGCAATTATTAAAACATTAGTAAAAAATAATATTCCTGTTATGGGTCATTTGGGACTTCTTCCTCAGTCAGCCAAGAATTTTAAGTTTAAAGGTAAAAAAAATTATGAAAGAGAAAAAATTTTAAAAGAAGCAAAATTACTTGAAACTGCTGGAGTTTTTTCAATGGTACTAGAATGCATAGAAAGCTCACTAGCAAAAACCATCACAAAAAATATAAAAATCCCAACAATTGGCATAGGAGCATCAAATAATTGTGATGGGCAAATTTTAGTTTTGGATGACCTTATTGGGTTAAATCCTATTAATGTAAGATTTGTTAAAAAATACACAAACATTAGAAAATATATTTCCAAAGCTGTTTTAAATTATGCTAGAGAAGTGAAAAGTAAGAAATTTCCACTAAAAAAACACTCTTACTAATTAAAAGTATTTCTTAAATTCTTCGTTAATATTTAGTATTTCTAAATCAACTAATCCACCTATAATTAATTGAAGACCAACAATTAAAATGAATACTAAACCTACGTAAGCAATCCAGATATGTTGTTGTATATATTTTGCCATATAAGTTGCTAATGCCCCAGTTAAAACTACAGACAATACAAGGCCAAAAATCATAAAACCAAAATACCCTTTTGCTGCACCAACGACACCAATGACGTTATCAAAACTAATTGTTATATCTGCAAATAAAACCTTATAAACACTTTTGATAAAAGAGGGCTCTTTTGATTTTTTGGTAGGAGATTTTTTTTCTTTTTTAATTTCAACTAAATCTTTTCTTAGATCATTAACAATCCATATTAATAAAAGACCTCCTAAAATTTTAATGAAATAAAACTTAAATAAGTAGGTAGCAAAGACAGCAAAAACAACTTTAAAAACTAAAGCACCTGCAACACCCCACAAAATAATTTTTTTTCGATTTTTAGGTACAAAATTTGCTGCTATAAGTCCAATAATGATAGCATTATCTGCAGCTAAAATTATATCTATAAAAATAATTTGCGTTAAAATTATTAACTGTTCAATCAAAATTAATAATATTTAGATTTTTTTGTACCATCTATGACAGCTTTTAACTCATTATATTCATCACAACTACAAGTTTCTAAAATTTTTAATCTTTCTTTTGCTAAATCTAATCTATTAGTGGCAACATATAACTCACCCAAATATTCATTTATGCCAACATGTTTTGGATTTATTTCTAGTCCTAAAAGGTAATATTTTTCACCATTTTCAAAATCACCAAGTTTTCTAGTGGTGAAACCTAAGTAGTTAAGCGTATCTGGTTGGTTAGGTTTTTTGTTGTTGGATTTAATTAAAAGCTTTTGTGCTTTTTCATATTTTTTATTAGCCTTTTCAGTTTTACCTTTTTTTTCTAATTTTTTTGCAGACTTAATTAGTACTACTGCCTGATCATAATTCGATTTGACTTTAGAGCTGTTATCATCTGATCCAGCTGAAAAAGATTTTGTTGTAAATATTAGGAATAATAAAATAATAATATAATTTTTAATCATTAGATAAATTTTTTCATTTTTGTTAAAGGTTTTAATTCAAATTTATTTTCTACCAATAATTCTTTAATTGCAATTGCAGTTGAAAGAGAACTATCGTTATCACCGTGTACACAGATAGAGTCTATTTCGCAAGGAATTTGTTTACCACTGTGACAATTGATTGACTGATTTTGAACCATACTCAAAACATGTTTTTTAGCTTGAGATGGATTAGTAATTAAAGCATGGGGTAATTTTCTTGAAACAAGGTTACCTTCATCATCATATGTTCTATCAGCAAATATTTCACAAGCTATCTTCATATCTATTTCTTTTGCAGCAATTTCCATTTTTGAACCTGTTAATACTAAGTAAATTAAATCTTTATCAATGTCATAAATTGTTTTTGCAAGTATCTTTGACAACTCCAAGTCCTCACAAGCCATATTGTTTAATGCACCATGAGGCTTAATATGAGTTACTTTTTCTCCGTGATTTTCAGCAATTTTTTGTAAAATTTCATACTGTTCAATTATCAATTTTTCAATTTCGTTTTTAGATAAACTCATTCTTTTTCTTCCAAAATTTTCTAAATCTTTAAAAGAAGGGTGAGCTCCAATACTTACTCCATTTTTTTTTGATATTTGAACAACCTCACTCATAGTTTGGTCGTCACCAGCATGATAACCACACGCAACACTGGCAGAATTAACAATTGCTAGTAAATCAGGGTCGTTTCTATTTGAATGATGGACTGATTTTTCACCTAAATCACAATTTATATTTATTTCCATATTTTAAAAATTATAGCACAAGGTTATAAAAAATATAAATAACTATATTTAATTTAACAAAACTTTTTTATTATACAACATATGAATGAAATAAGTATTTCCGAGGCAGTCAAAATCCTGAGATCTAAAAATAAAAATATTGCTTTTATAGATGTTAGAAAAAGAGAAAAATATGTTCAAGGCTTTGCATTTGGTTCGATTAATTGTGAGGTTACAAAACTCAATGAAAATATAATTGATTTGGTCCCTAACAATAAAACTGTAATTTTATTAATTGGAATTGGAAATGATACTACTAAAAAAAAAATTTTTAAAATACTTAATAAATTTAACTTTAAAAGTTATTTTACAATTGAAGGAGACTATAAGACATGGATTAAAAATAAATTACCATTTTGGAAAGGAGAATATACCTTTTCTAAGGCTTTTGGTGAATGGGTAGAGAAGTCATCAAAAATAAAAAACATTTTTCCAAATGATTTAAAAAAGATTCACAAAACAAATAATTTTTTTCAAATTGATACACGGCCTAAGATTGAATTTGAAAAATTTAGTCTCCCTTTTTCACATCATTGCTCAGGAGGAGAATTACCGATTTTTCTAAATAATAATTTGAATATTAACAAAACTTATATAGTTCATTGTGCAGGTAGGACTCGAAGTATAATAGCCTATCAAACTTTAAAAGATTTTAATTTCAAAAATAAAAAATATGTTTTAAATGGTGGTACTCAAAACTGGGTTTTATCAGGAAATAAAAGAGTTTATAATAATAAATCTCAGCTTAAAAAAGCAAAAATTAATTTAGATAAAGACTTAAAATTATCTAAAGAAATTTCAAAAAAATTTAAAATACCAACTACTATCAAAATTAATCACGATCTAAATAATTATTTTTTTCAAATAAATTCTGAAATAAAGAATTATCAAAATATTAAGGGATGGAGGAACTTGAATGCAACAACTTTGATTCAGAACACAGATAAATTTATTGCATCCACTTTGTCAAAAATCTTTGTATATTCCTTTATTCCTTCCTCATCATTATTTTCAGTAATTTGGTTAAGACGTATGGGCTATAATGCAATTTGGCAGGTTAAAAAACCCAGATCAATTAATAAAAAATATCAACCAAATAAAATTGATCCCACTCATTTTTTTCCTAAAAGGCACCTAGGAAATAAAAATCATTCAAGAAGATATTTAAATTGGGAGCACTCACTCATACCCACAATTAATAAATGGGGATGTCGATACCCTTGGATTTCAGCTAATAGTTTTAACCTAAAAAATCCTGAACATATTATTTATAAAGTTTATCGGAATTTTTAGAACGTTAAGGCTTTATAAATCATTGCACTACCACCTATAACTACGCAGACCTCAATAATAATTGTGTGCATTTTGACACCTAATTTATCAGCTATTTTCTTTGCTGTATAAGATCCAAATATAGCAACTATACCAATCATTGAACCTACGTATAGCGCATCAAGGTTCAGTAATCCTAAATTCCAATACGATATGAGGCGTATGATTACATTTATAAGTGTTATAAAGGAGTCGGTTCCTATAATTTGAGGTCCTACCAATCCATTCGCAGCTAGGGCTGTTAGTAAAACAGAACCTGGCCCTAGTATTACACCACTTATTGTTCCATAAAATACAGCCATTACACCTAATCCTACCCAACCAATAGTAAGATTAATTTTCTTAAATACTCTTCTTAGAATCACAATGAAAGCTAACCCAAACCCCAAACAGAAATATAAAGTTTTTTCAGACACTGATGCATAGAAATTTGTACCTACAATCAAGAATGGGGTAGAAATTATCGCAAAGTAAATACCTTTTTTCCAAAATATATTTTTTCTGTAATAATACATTCTCGATACATTTGAAAACAAAACAAACACTGACATTAAAGGTACTAATAATTTTACAGGTATAAAAGGTGATACTAATAAACCAAGAGTCATACCTCCCCCATATCCAGATATTCCTGAAACGACAGATGCAAAAAAAGCAGTTAATATTAATATTGTAAGCTCAATTACTCCAAGACTAGCAAATAATGCTCCTATATCAAAATCAGTTTCCATGTGAGATTAAAAAGCTATTTTGGAAAAATCAGGTTTATCAAAAAGAGTTTCAATAAAATTATTTAAATTTTTTTTATTTTCCTCTGAAATTTTAGAATAAATTAAATTTGCATTATATTTTTTATCAATATCATCTTTAGTCAGTGGTTCTCTAATACCTCCTCTAAAGCAAGGCTGATGCTCATTAAATTCATTTTCAGAAGTTTTACAAATCAGTGTTCCAGTGTAATTTTTTGGATATTCATTATTTGGATCTATTTCGTAATTTACCTTACTTGCTAGCCTTAAAATTTCTTTGTCATTTATACTTTTTTCATTAAATTCGTTTAAACCAGCATCTCCTCTAATAAATCCTACAGCTACACAATATGGGACTGAAAATTTGGCTGAATAAGGTGTTGATGGTTGCCTTTTTTCTTTCAAAGGTTCCCATAATCTGTGGACAGTACCCTCACCAACTTTTGCAGTAATAGAGGAAATTTCATCTAAATTTTTGATTTTTTTTCTAATTTTAATGGCACAATCGACAAAAGGTTGTGCCATGGTTCCACAGGCAAAAGGTTTAAAAGCTAAATTTTGATTTTCCCATCTTTTACCTAATCCATCGGTTAAATGAGAATAATCTCTTTCAATCTCTTTTAATGCAAAAGCCTCAAAGAAACCATGCTTACCCTCAAATACAGTCCGCGGTCCGTAAAAACCAGATTTTGCAATCAGTGTAGCATTCATTCCAGAGTTTGCTGACCAACCTGGATGAACTCTTTTAGTCCATGATCCTTCAGCAAGATATTCAATAATACCAGAGGTAAAGCTACCTGCTATACCCAAAGCTGACACCATTTGCTTTTCTGATAGGTCTAATACTGATGATAAACCAGCAGCAACACCAAACGTTCCACAAACAGCAGTTGGGTGAAAAGATTGTTTATGCATTGCGGTTGGAGCTACTAAAGCCAATCTACAAATTAACTCTGATCCTACAGCTAGTCCCTTTAAAATTTGATCACCATCAAGATTAAATTTCTGAGCTGCAGAGAGCATTGCAGGAATCATTGTAGCCCCAACATGCATTGGATTTCCCTCAAAAGTATCGTCAAAATCCTCACCATGTGCTGCAGTACCAGCTATTATGGCTGATGAAAATAAATCAAATCTTTCACTGTGACCTAAAGATATCAAGCTTCCTGATCCTTTATAAGTTTCAACTAAACTTTTTACATAATCCTCGTTTCTTGCCGATAAAATAATTCCACAGATATCCTTCAATAAGAACTTCAATGTAAACTGTGTTTTTTCTGGGATATCTTTAACTTTTAAGTTTTTACTCCAACCAGAAAATTCTTCTGCAATTATCATGGGGTATAACTACCCCCGTTAACATGAAGTGTCTGTCCATTAATATAACTAGCTTCCTTTTTACAAAGATTAACAATCACTTCAGCTACTTCTTCAGGATTTCCAAATCTCTTCAGCACTAAATTTGGAGTTTGTGGATGACGCAACCAGTGTCCTTTAAGTTTTTTTTCTTTAGAACTAAAATCTTCAATAAAACCAGGAACAACACAATTACAAGTAATTCCTCTTTCTAAAAACTCCATACTGATGGCTTTTGTTAAGCCAACAAGAGCTGCTTTTGAAGTAACAACATGAGCCCTTTCTTTTGCACCGATATGACCAGACAAACCTCCTATATTTATAATTCTTCCCCATTTTTGTCTAGTCATATGTTTTATAAGAGCTTGAGCACACAAGAAAGAAGCATCGACATTAACCGACATCACTTTCTTCCAATCCTTATATTTTATATTTTCAAAATTTTCGAAAATTCTCAAACCAGCATTATTTATTAGAATAGATGGAACACCCAATTTCTCTGCTTCTATTTTAATTTTTTTAATTGTTTTTGTATTTGCAAGATCCCCCACAACATAGTGGGCTTTTACTTTGAATTCTTTTACTAGTTTTACAGTTTTTTTAGCTTCATTAACACTTTTACCACCAGTATGAATTAAAATATTATAACCTTGTTCAGCTAATTTTAATGCCGTTGATCTACCTATTTTTTTTGCGCCACCAGTTATTACGACTACTTTATTTTTGGTGAATTTTTTATTCAACTGGTTTAGGTTTTAATTTAGAGCGTATTTGACCCCAAAAAGGTGTTGATAAACTAATTACAGTCAATACCATAAATAAAATAAATACTCCACTGTCAAAGAAGTTCATGAAATTACTCTCATAGATAACCATTGATTGAGTGAAAGTTTCTTCAACCATTTTTCCTAGAATTAAACCCATAACAAAAGGAGCAGGTGAAAATCCATTTCTTAATGCAAAATAACCAATTATTCCAGATATCAACATAACCCATACATCGAAAATAGCTGAACTATAAGCGTATGAACCAATTAAAGAAAATATAAATACTGAAGGCCATAGAAATCTTTTAGGAATAAAAGTTACATAAGAGAAAAATCTAGCACCTGCTAAACCAATTCCTAGAAATGCAAAGTTAGCAAATAACATAGCTCCAAAAATTGCGTACACCAGATGTGGAGTTTCTGTTATTAGATAAGGACCTGGTCTGAAACCATGCATAACCAACGCTGCTAAAATTAAAGCTGTAGTTCCACTTCCAGGTATTCCGAGTGCAAGTGTTGGAACCATTGCACCACCAGCTGCAGCATTATTTGCAGCTTCTGGTCCAACTATTCCCTCAGCACATCCTGTACCAAATTTTTCTGGAGTTTTTGAAAATCTTTTAGCTTCATTGTACCCCATCATAGCTGCGACTGTTGAACCCTCTGCTGGCAATATTCCAATAAATGTTCCAAGACCTGAAGATCTTAGTATGGTTCCTTTTAAACTTTTTAATTCAGCAAATGTCGGTAACCTTAATGCTCTTGCAGACATTCTTTCAACAGCAGCGTTTAATGTTTTTGATTGTGTTAATAATTCTGACATTGCAAAAAGTCCAATTAAGACTGGTACAAATTTAATACCTTCAGTTAATTCCTGAACTCCAAAATCGTATCTTTCAACTCCTGTGGCTAGGTGAACTCCAATTGTTGATACGAATACCCCTAAAGCCCCTGCTACAAGATTTCTTATGGATGATTTTCCACTCATGGCAGCTAACATAGATAAAGCAAAAACTGATAAGCCAAAATATTCAACTGGTCCAAATTTTAAAGCTATGTCAGCAAGTAAAGGAGTTGCAAATAAAAATATAACAATTGCAAATATTCCACCTAATACACTGGAAACCGCTGCCAGACCTAAAGCTCTTCCTGGCTCACCATTTTTTGCCATTTGATAACCATCTAAAGCAGTAGCAACCGCAGGAGGCGCTCCTGGTGCATTGATAAGTATTGCAGTAATTGATCCACCGAAGGTTCCTGCACAATATAATGCCGCCATCATAGATATAGATGCAACAGGATCAAGACTTATAGTGAATGGCATTAACAAAGCAATAGCCATAGGTGAACTTAATCCAGGTAGAGCACCAACTAATACACCAACCAAAACTCCACCAAAAATCAATAAGAGGTTTTGAACCTCCATCAATAATACAAATCCTCTTATAACGTCTTCCATAATTTTTATTTAAGTAATTCGAGTATTCCAGGGTTAAAATATAATCCTAGCAATTTATTGAATAATAAATAAACAAAACCAGGAAACACAACTGAATATATAGCGACTGCTATATAATTTCTTTCTCCCCAAAGAAGAGGTAAGGCTAAACAAGTGATAAACATTGTTACAACTGCACCTAAAAATTCAGCAAAAGAAACTATTACAAGTAATAGAACTATTGTGAACCAAGTTATTGGTAATGTTCTATCACCTCTATCTTTATCTATTTTTGCTATTTTTGCTGGAGTAATTTTGAACTCAAAAGGTATAATCGCAACTAGAATAAATAATATTGTAATAAGCATTTTTGGAAATACATCTGCATTTAAAGTATCTCCTAAAATAGCAGGGGCTTCTGGAAATTTTCCAGCTTCGTAGTACATGAATGCTCCAAAAGCAACTAATATGATCGCAAGTACTAAATCTTTTTTATGAATAAACCCTGCGCCCAATGTTCTGGGCGCAAAGTCAAAAGTTTTTTTTTCTTCAGACATTAATTAGTTAAACCTAACCCTTTTAATGCCTCAGCAGCTTTTGCGTAATTTTCTTTAAGTTGCTTATCCCAAACTTCTGTACCAGCTGGGCTAGTAGCAGGAT
>CACAYA010000026.1 GCA_902536575.1 uncultured Pelagibacteraceae bacterium
AAGTCACTAAAAAAATACTTAAAAAATGAAATCAAAAATAAATAATTATTATAAAAACAAATCAGTATTAGTTACCGGAGGAACAGGAACTATTGGATCAGCTTTAGTTCTAAGATTACTAAAATTAAATTGTAAAGTTGTGAGAGTATTAAGTAATGATGAAAATGGTTTGTTTGAATTATCTGAAAAAGTAAAAATAATCAATGAGAAAAAAATATCAGAGCGAGATTTCTTCAAAAATATGTATGATATTAAAATAAGATATTTTTTAGGTGATGTGAGAGATTATGAGAGATGTTTAGAAGTTACCTCAGGAGTTGATATAGTAATTCATGCAGCTGCAATAAAACATGTAAATATTGCAGAATATAATCCTTTTGAGGTTACAAAAACAAATGTAATGGGAACTCAAAATATTTTACGTGCTTCAATTGCCAATAAAGTCTCAAAATTTTTATTAATAAGTACTGATAAAGTAGTATCTCCAGTAAATATTATGGGGATATCTAAATTGCAATCTGAAAAAATAGCTATTAACTCAGAGGAAATTAAAGGAAATTCTAAAACAAAAGTTTCATGCGTAAGATTTGGTAATATATTAGGATCAAGGGGTTCGGTAATTCCAAAATATATAAATTTGTTAAAAAATAAGAAAAACTTAATAGTTAATCATAGTGATATGGCCAGATTTATAATGACTATAGATGAGTGCATATCAATGATACTTAAGGCAATTTATTTAACAAAAGGTAAGGAAATATTTATTTTAAAAAGTATGAAATGTTTTAAAATCGTCGATCTTGCAAAAGTGCTTATGAAAATTTATAAGAATGGAAAATCTAAAGTCATAATAAAAAATAAAAACAATTATGAAAAACTTTATGAGGAGTTGTTTAATTTGGATGAAGTTGAATATTTATATGACCAAAAAGGTTTTTATATAATTAAAGATAAGATAAACAAAATATCTAAAAATAATAAATTAAAATTCTTAAAATCAAGGGTTAGTAATTTTAATTTTCAAAAACCTAAAGAAATAAAATCTTTATTACAAAAACTTTTATAGTTCTTAATTTTAATGAAAAAAAAAATTTTAGCTATCATATTAGCCAGAGGTGGCTCAAAAAGATTAAAAAATAAAAACATAAAGACTCTTCAAAATAAGCCACTTATAAATTGGACAATAGATGTTGCCATAAAATCAAAGAAATTTTGTGATATTATCGTGTCAAGTGACTCTGAAAAAATATTAAAAATAGCAAAATCTTTTAGCAGTAAAATCTTAACTCTTAAGCGATCAAAAAAAATTTCAAATGATAATGCCACTTCAGAAGTTGCTATTTTACATGCTCTAAAATGGTATGAAAGAAAATTTTCAAAAATAAATTATATAGCTTTACTTCAGCCAACTTCGCCTTTTCGATCTATAAACACTATAAAAAAAGGTATTATGGAGATTAAAGATGCAAAAATTAATGCAATTATATCGGTCAAAAAAGTTAGATTTCAAAGTGATGAAAAAGGATTATTCTACCTATCAAAAAATAGAATCTGTCGTAAAATTAAATTTTCCAATAATTTGAAATCAAAATATAAAATTAATGGCTTATTTTACTTAATTAAAAAAAGTTTTTTTATAAAAAATAAGGATTTTACTCCATCGAAATTTAAATGCATAATTACTAATTCTAAAAAAGAGAATATTGATATAGATACAATTGAAGATTGGATCTATGCAAAGAGCTATTTTTAACCAGTAAATTTATAATGAAACTAAAATATAAGTATTTTTATAACTTTGAAAATTTTTTCTTAATATTATTTTTGATAATTTTATTTTTCCCAAAATTAGACTTAATTGAAATACCTAATTATTGGCAAGGAATAAGATTAGAAGATATTGCATTAGTCACATATGGGTTAATTATATTATTAAATTATGAGGAAAAAATTGTAAATAATCAACATCTGAAAATTTTTAAATCTTTATTATTTTTTTTTATAATAATTTTTATCTCATCTTTCATCGGAAAATTATCATCAAATCCAATTGAAATTGTAAGTTTAATAAGAGTTTTAGAGTATACCATAATTATAATTTTATTAAGTAATCTTGATTTAACTAGAGGAAATTTTATTAAATTTATTAAAATATATTTATTCGCAAATTTAATTTTTATTATTTTACAAAAATTTGGTATAGTAGGATCCTTTACATCTATAGGCTATTTAGATCCATCACACCCTCAAAATACAAGATCTATAGGGTTAACAGGTGGGTCTTGGGAAATAGGAGTTATTTTTTCAATTTGTTATTTTATAATAATTAAGTATGAGAAGCCAAATTATAAAATAACTTTTCTATATTTTTTTCTTATATTGTTAATTAATATTATTTCTGAAAATAGAATGAATGCTATTGGTTTTGTATTAGCAAACATTATTTTTTTAAAACATATTCTAAGTCGAAAACAATATTTTAGATCATTAATAATTTTATTTTTATTTGGAATAATTTCTTTTCTTTTTTTAAAAGATTATAATATTTCTGGAATTGATCGACTTTTAAATACTAGTTATAGCGATGCTATTGTATTATTAAAAAATTTTGCCTTTTATCAAGAGCTACCTCCACTTGAAAGTTTGGATAATTCGCTTTGGTCACTATGGTACAGGTTATCTTTGTGGAGTAAATTAATAATTCCATATACAGAAAATTTTTATACAATTCTTTTTGGTAGTGGTCTTTACACTATATATTTTGAATCAACGGTTTTGAGAATAATATTTACAACTGGAATCATTGGCTTGATTTACACTGTTTACAAAATTAAAGAAATAGAACTATATATTTTAGTATATTTCATAATAGTTGGCTTAACATTAGATATATTTAATAGTATGAAAATTTTTAGTTTTGTAATGTTGTATTATAGGTTTTTTGATGAAAATTATAGCTATAGACGCAATTGATATAAAAAGTCTTGGAGGATTAGTACACTTGCAACATCTTGTAAAGGTGCTGTTAAAGAAAAACACCCACGTAAAAATTTTTTCAAACTCATTTGTTCAAAAAAATTTAAATATTGATAATTCAAAAAAAATGGAAATATTTAGAGTAAATATATTTGATAAAAATTTTATCTACAGGCATTTATGGAAAATTTTTTTTTTTAAAAAAAAATTAGATAGTTTTAATTGTGAAGTTCTAGTATCATTAAACGGTATATATCATGGTTTTTTTAAACCAACTATTCTTTTGCAACAAAATGTTTTACCTTTTGATAGTTATGCAAAAAAAAAGTATCGCTTTATCTCTAAGGTTAAATTTTTTTTTCAAAAGATTGCAATACTGATCTCAATATATATACACAAAAATGTTGTTTTTACTAGCAAAGATTTAAGAATTAAAATTTTAAATAATTTCAAAAAAAAAAATTTTTATAAAACAAAAGTTATTTATCATTGTACAAAAAAAAGTAAGAAAGTGAAAAATAATTTTTTATTACAAAATAATATTAGGCTATTATTCATTTCAGAATTTCAAAAATACAAAAACCATGAAAAACTTTTTGAAGCAATTCGAGATAATAAATTTAAAAATATTAATTTAACCTGTATCGGTAGATACGACACTAAGTATATCAGAAAATTAAATAAAAAATATAATTTAAATAAATTAAAAATTAAAGTTATAAAAAATATTCCTCAAAATGAAATTTTTAAAATTTATTCAAAATTCGATGCATTAATTTTTCCAACTTTATGCGAATCTTTTGGGTTGCCGTTGTTAGAAGCTGCGTCGTGTAAAGTTCCAATATTATGTTCGGATTTAAAAGTTTTTAAAGAAATATATGGTGATGGATGTTTTTATTTTAATCCCAAATCTGCAAAATCTATACTGAATAAAATTCATTACTTTTCTTGCTTAAAAAAGTCTGAAATATATAAAAAAATTAGACATAATCATCTAAAAGCAAATGAACTAAATTTGAATTTTTTTGGAAAAAATTATTACGATATAATATTAAAAACAATAAATTTTTATGAAAAAAAAAATTAAAGTTCTTTTAATTTCCCAATTTTTTTGGCCAGAAAGCTTCCCAATAAATAAAATTGTTAAATCAATTGATAAAATAGAATTTATTATCATAACAGCAAAACCTAATTACCCACATGGAAATACATTTAAAAGATATAAAAAAAAGGGATTAATTAGGGAAAAATTTTTCAACCACTCTCTTCTTCATGTACCCGTAATACCGAGAAAATCTGGAACATCAATGCATCTTTTACTTAATTATTTTTCTTTTTTATTCTCCTCAATTTTTTATGGCGCTAGATGTCTAAAAAAAGAAAAAATACATGTTTTATTTGTTTATAATACTTCACCTATTACTCAAATTTTAGTTGGTTTTTATTTTAAGATCTTTTTTCGTGTTAAGCTTGTAACTTGGGTTCAAGATATTTGGCCCGAGTCTGTCACGGCAACAAATCATGCTAAAGAAAATTATTTATTTAAAATTTTTAGAAAATTTTGTCATAAAATTTATAATTTAAGTGATGTATTAGTATTACAATCATTAAATTTTTATAAATATTTTAATAAATATAAAATAAAAGTTAAAAAAATTTACATACCAAATACTTCAAATATTATTTTCTCTGAGAATCGTAAAATTTCTCTAAAAAAAAAATTTAAGTACAATATTGTTTATGTTGGGAACATTGGAATGGCTCAAGAATTTCGAAATTTTGAAATTTTTTTGGAAAAATTGTACAAAAAAAAAAAAGATATTAAGTTTCATTTAATTGGCTCTGGAAGCTACAAAAAAATTTTAGTACAAAAAATAAAGGAGAAAAAAATTAAAAACATCGAAATTTATCCATATATCGATAACAAAAATTTATATAGCTATATAAAACAGGCTGATTTATGTTTTTTAACCTTAAGAGATAATTACATATTTAATTTAACAATACCATCAAAACTTCAAAACTATCTTTATTGTAAAAAACCTATTCTTGCGTGGGCAAATGGAATAACAAAAAAAATTATTTCTGATTCAAATTGTGGTACAGCAATTAAGCCAGGGAATATAAATGGGCTGATTTCGGCAGTTTTAAAAATATGTAACAAAAAAATAATTCAAAAATACGAAAAAAATTCAAAGTTTTTATACAATAATAATTTTCGGCTAAGTTTAGTAAAGAATAAAATATCTGAAACATTAATTAATTGTACCAAGTAATAAATGAAGAAAATTTTAATTTTAGGATCAACTGGAATGATGGGTTCTATGATTGTAAAATTTTTAAAAAAAGATAAAAGATTTACTATATTATGTACCTATAAAGATTATAAAAAAATAAAACTATTAAATTTAAAAAAATATCAAAAGAAAAAACTAAATATTTTAGAATTCAAAAAATT
Organism: uncultured Pelagibacteraceae bacterium; assembly: GCA_902536575.1. Taxonomy (GTDB): domain Bacteria; phylum Pseudomonadota; class Alphaproteobacteria; order Pelagibacterales; family Pelagibacteraceae; genus Pelagibacter. Next base: position 5,435 of record CACAYA010000026.1, read on the forward strand.
AAATAAAATAATTAAAAAATATAATCCTGATTATGTAATAAATTGTATAGGTCTGATTAAACAATTATGTAATAAAAAAAATTTTAAACTAACAAAACATTTAAATACTAATTTTCCAAAAAAAATTGCTCTATTAGCAGAAAGAAATAAATTTAAAGTAATTCATTTAAGTACAGATTGTGTTTTTTCTGGAAAAAAAGGTAATTATATTGAGAAAGAAAAACCTGATGCAACAGATATTTATGGTAAAAGTAAATTTCATGGTGAATGTAAATCAAAATTTGTGATAAATATTAGAACATCAATTATTGGTCAAGAATTAACAACTAATCTAAGTTTGTTTAACTGGTTTTTAAATCAAAAAAAAATCAATGGATATAGAAAAGCATTTTTTTCAGGTCTCACAACTCTTGAATTAACCAAGATTATTTTTAAAGAAATAGTTTTAGAAAATAAAATCTCTTATGGTCTATTTCACGTTTCTGGTCCAAAAATAAGTAAATTAAACTTACTTAAAATAATAAAAAAAATTTATAAAAGAAAAACTATTATTAATATTGATAATAGTTTTAAAATTGATAGGTCTTTAAATTCAAGCAAATTTAAAAATATTACAAATTTTAAAAAAAAAAGTTGGTTGATAATGATAAAAGAATTTAAAAAATTTCATGAAAATTTTTAAAAATAAAGTTTATATGGTCACAGGAGGTACAGGTTCTTTTGGATCAACCATGGTTAAGAATTTACTAAAAAAAAAAGAAATAAAAGAAATAAGAATATTTAGTAGAGATGAAAATAAACAAGAGAAGCAGAGACTGGAGCACAAGTCTAAAAAATTGAAATTTTATATTGGAGATGTAAGAGATTTAAATTCTATTAAAAAAGCAACTGAGGGTGTTGATTATCTTTTTCATGCTGCTGCTTTAAAACAGGTTCCGTCATGCGAATTCTATCCAATGGAGGCGGTCCAAACCAACATAATTGGAACAACAAACGTAATAGAGGCGTGTAAATATAATAGAATTAATAAAGCTGTTTTTTTAAGTACAGACAAAGCAGTATACCCAGTTAATGCGATGGGAATGACCAAGGCATTAATGGAAAAAGTTATTTTATCATATTCTAAGGATAAGAATGTAAATTTTTGTATTACAAGGTATGGTAATGTTATGGGGTCAAGAGGATCTGTGATACCACTATTTATTGATCAAATTAAAAACAATCAAAATATTACTATAACAAATTTTAAGATGAGTAGATTTTTAATGTCATTGACCGATACTGTTGATTTAGTTTATGAAGCTTTAGAAAATGGCAAAAGTGGAGAAATTTTTGTTCAAAAATCACCCGCAACAAATATTGAAAATTTAGCTAGAGCTTTACTGCAGATTTTTAAAAAAAATAATAAACTTAAAAATATAGGTGTAAGGCTAGGAGAAAGATTATATGAAATATTAATATCTAGAGAAGAGATGATGAGAACGGTAATTAAAAAAAATTTTTATATAATTAAACCTGATAAATTAAGTCAAAACTATGATAATTATTTTATTAAAGGTAAAAAAAATTTTGCTAAAATAAGTGAATATAATTCTCTTAATACTAAACAACTTGATTTAACACAAACAATTTCTTTGTTAAAAAAACAAATTAATAATGAAGAAAATAAATTCTAGACTAAAAGTTATAACATTATTTGGAACACGTCCTGAAATAATTAGACTTTCGCGTATAATTAATAGTTTCGATTTATATTTTGAAAATATTTTAGTGAATTCAAATCAAAATTTTAGTTATGAGTTAAATAAGATTTTTTTTAAAGATCTAAACATTAGGAGGCCCAATTACACTTTTAAAAAATCGAACAATAATGCAATTAATAATATTTCAGATATGTTAAAAAATTTTAATCAGATTTGTAAGAAAGAAAAACCAGACGCTTGTTTATTGCTAGGAGACACAAACACTTCATTGTTGTCTTATGTTTGTAAAAGAGCAAAAATTCCTATTTTTCATATTGAGGGAGGAAATAGGTCCTTTGATCAGAGAGTTCCAGAGGAATTAAACAGAAAAATAGTTGACCATATTTCAGATGTAAATCTGACATATAGTCAAATTTCTAAACAAAATTTATTAAAAGAAAACTTTAATCCAGATAGAGTTATTGTGATTGGCAGTCCATTAAAAGAAGTTTTTAATTTCTATAAAAAAAAAATTTCAAATTCAAAAATATTATCTAAGTTGAATTTAAAAAAAGGTGATTATTTTTTAGTTTCATTTCATCGAGAGGAGAATCTGGATAATAAAATTAATTTTAAAAATTTCTTAAATTTGATGTTTTTTCTAAATTCAGAATTTGATATTCCCGTTATAGTTTCAACACATTTTAGATTGAAAAATAAATTAGAAAAATTAATACAAAATAAAAAACTATCAAATGTAAAATTTTTAGCTCCATTTTCATATACTGATTATTGTAAACTCCAACTTTCATCTAAGATTATTTTTTCGGATAGTGGATCATTAACTGAGGAAACGTCTATTATGAAATTAAAATCAATTAATATTAGAGACTCACAAGAAAGACATGAGGGGTTTGAGGAGGGCACAGTGCCTTTGACAGGATTAAACTTAGATTTGATTAAAAATGCAATAAATTATCTTTTACACAATAGAGTAAAAATTAAATCAATTAGAGATTATGAAAATGGAGATAATGTATCAATAAAATTAGTTAATATAATTCTAAGCTTCATAGATCAAATTAATAAAAAAAATTGGTTTAAGAAATAATCTATCTATTATTTTTTTTGGTAAATTTTATATGTAATAAAAAAAATATCATATATTATAAAAATAATGTTTGCTTCAACTAATTTATCAATTGTTTATTTTTATTTATTTTTAATAGTAATAAATTTTTCTTTAATACCATTAATTAAAGTTTTGAGCACTAAATTTAATCTATATGATTTTCCAAACAAAAGAAAACTTCATTTAAAACCTATATCGTATTTAGGAGGTACTTTTTTTTTAATAAGTCATTTTTTTTATTTACTATTTTACAAAAATATTTTTTTTGATAGCCATAATATGCTATTAAACTTATCCAACATATACTCATTAATTTTTGTTTCCGTATTAGTATTTTTTCTTGGGTTATTAGACGATAAAATAGATATTAATCCTCTTAAAAAAACCATTTTGTTGTTGTCATTATTTACTTCCGCAGTTTTAATAGATGATCAGATTGTAATTGAAAATATAAATTTTGAAATTATTCAAAAAAATTTGAATTTAAAATCATTTTCATTTTTCTTCACAATAGCATGTATTTATATTTTTGTTAATGCATGTAATATGTATGATGGTGCAGATTTACAAATTGGGATATACTTTTTAACTATTCTAATCTATTTGATCTATAAGACTAGCTATTTTAACTTATTTATACCTATATTTATTCCATTAGTTTTTTTCTTATTTTTAAATTTTAAAAAATTTGTTTTTATTGGAAATAGCGGTTCTCATTTTGTTAGCTATATAATAGCCTTACTTCTAATAAAATTTTACAATGTTCAAATTTTAGAGTCTGTCGAAGAAATTATTATATTAATGATAGTACCAGGCTTGGACTTATGCAGACTTTTCTTTTCAAGAATTATAAATAATAAAAAATTTTTTCACTCAGACCTTAATCATATTCATCATAAGCTACTGAAAAAATATACTAAATATAATGTACAAATTATTTTGTTTTGTTTAAATTTGTTCCCTATAATTTTAGCAGAAATAATTGGCTCTTATTTGATTGGTATAATAGTAGGATTAATATCTTATTTTTATATAATAATTAAAAAAACTTAAACTTTTATTTTTTATCTTTCATTTGTAAGAATATAACAAATAGTCCACACACAAATGCTGTTAAAATAACTAATCCATATCTCGTATTTACTTTAAAAGGCTGATTACTTATGTCGGCTTCTGTTAATTTAGATCCAGCAATAGCTTTTGAAAAAATACTTTTTGAAAGTTTTCCTTGCTCTAAAACGTTTCTTTGATGTGCCCTCTCAAATACGGTTGCATCTTGAGCATTGTCCACAAAATCTTTGATATTAGTATCTATTGTAATAATTTCATCAAATATTGACGTGTAATATACTTCATATTCATCAAGAGCGGTGTTAATAGATGTTAAAATTAAATCTTTTATTTTTTTTTCAAGATCTTTTGAATTTACCTCTCCACTAGTCATACAAATTATCAAATAATCCTCAGGATCACATTCCAAACTCATATTTAAATTTTCTTTGTTATAATTATAATTTGAAACTGCGTTAGAACTTATCCACTCTATAGCAGACTGCATATTGTATTCCATTTTACTTCCTTGATACATGTTTGTGGTAGTTAATTTAACTAGATTTAATCTCGCAGAAAAAACATTATCTTTTGATTTATATTGATTAAAAGAATAACTTATACTTAAGAAAATGATACCAAATAAAATTATTATATAAAATTTCGACTTTACCTCTTTAAGAAAATCTAAAAAAGAAATATACATATTTATCTATATAAATTATTTAAGTTAAAATTGTTGTTTTTATTTACAATATTATACAGCTTATTATATGAATAAAATCAAAAATCAAAGAGAAAATAGTATATTTTTCTCTGTTATTCTTACAACATTTAATTCCGAGTTATTTATTAAAACAGCTCTAAGAAATCTTTATAGTCAAACTTTTAAAAATTTTGAAATTATAATGATTGATGATGGTTCATCTGATAGTACATTAAAAATAGCAAAGAATTACAAAAATAAAACAAAGATTAAATTCAAAATATTTGCATTAAAACATTTAGGATCACCTGCAAGATCAAGAAATTTTGGAATAAAAAAATCAAAAGGTAAATTTTTATGCTTTCATGATTGTGATGATTTGTTTTTTAAAAATAAATTAGAATTTTTGTATAAAGTGATTAATAAGAAATGCTCAGATGTTTATTATCACAATGTTTATTTGACACACAAAAAAAAAATTTTTTATTGTAAAAATATAGATCAAGTTAACTCTTATAAAGATCTGTTTTTTAAGGGAAATAGGATTATATTATCATCAAGTTGTGTAAAAAAATCATTTTTGAAAGATAAAAATATTCAATTTTCAAAAAAAAAACAGTTAATATCAGTTGAGGATTATGATTTCTGGCTAAACATTGCAAAATATAAAGGAAAATTTCTTTTGGTTAACAAAAGTTTAGGTGCAAATAATTTAAACTATAGCAGTATTTCAAAAAAAAGAATTAATCATTTCTTAGCTACTTGGAATGTACTAAAAAAAAATGAAAACAATTTTAAAAAAATGAAAATTACAATTTTCATCAGAAAAATTCGTGTAATTATTAGTTTTACTAAAATTGCAGTTTTTGAATATAATTTTCAGTTTTTATTATTTATTTTTAAATTTATCTTGTTTGTAAAATGAAATTTCCAAATATAAGTTTTATTAAAAAAAAAGATTTAATTTATATTTTGTTATGTTTATATCCTTGGTTATTAATATCAGGACCATTCTTATCAGATACAACTGCAATAATTCTTTCAATTTATTTAATAACTGAAAAGTATTTACAAAATAATTTTGATATTTTCAAAAATGTCTTTTTTATAATATTTTGTATATTTTGTGCCTACTTAATATTAAATTCTATATTTATTGGAAAAACTTTTTTATCATTAAAAGCATCATTATTTTA
>CACAYA010000027.1 GCA_902536575.1 uncultured Pelagibacteraceae bacterium
TTTTTTTTTGTCTTAAGTAATTTGCTAAAATTACACCAAAGATCGAAACTAGGGGTATCACAAGAGCATATAAATAAATTGTTCCATATAAATTTATTTTTTCAGATTGCTCTAAGCTTTCAACATCTCTAAATAAAATGACATTTACTAATGCCACAAGAACTGTTCCACCTATTATTGCAAAACGACCAAGAGTTTGCATCGTGGTATGCATTATTTTTACTTGATCTTTACTATAATCTGTTCCCTGTTCATCTGATAAGGGAACTGCTTCAACAGTCATTGCATCTGCAACTACATCCTGAACGACATATCCAACTGGAGCTAAAATGACACTTATTACAAACCAAGTTTCGACAGAAAATATTTCTGACATAGTTTCTGTATGAATAATTAACCCATACATAATCATCAAGCTTAAGGCTATTAGGCTGGCCCCTAAATAAACCATATAGTTTTTTCTTTCCCATATAAGATCAACAAGATGTCCTAAAGGCATTTTTAATGCCCAAGGAATCCCTGCCCAAAATCCAAGTCCTGCAAGAAATGCAGCTGATAAATTTAAATAATCTTTAACGAAGAAAGTTCCAACTATTCCAGTTAAACCTGAAATACCTGCAGCCATATAGACCATTAATGGTGGAAGATAAGTCCACTTAAATTCTCGTCCTAAATCTAAGAAAGTGCTATCTAAAAATTTTAATACTTTGTTCATTAGTCACTAAGAACTGGAAAGGCCTGTCTTACTTTTAAGAAATGTTTTTGATATTCCATTTTGGTACATTTATTTTCAACATATCCTATATGATTTTTTTCAACTAACTCTTTTGCATTTTCGTCACGTATTCCAAGTTGCAACCATAAAACTTTAGCACCAATTTTCACAGTGTCCTCTGCAATTGCCAATACTTCTCTAGAGGGTCTAAATACATCAACAATATCTATATTTTTTTTTATATCTGTTATTTTGGCGTATACCTCTTCGCCCAAAATTTTTTGACCTTTAGCAGATGGGTTAACTGGAAAGACTTTATACCCATATTTCTGCATATACTTCATCACAATACTAGATGGTTTAGTTTGATCATTACTAACTCCTATCATAGCAATAGTTTTATATTTTGAGAGAATGTCTTTGATCTGATTCATAATTATTTATCACTTTTGATTTGTTCTTCGCAAAATTTCTTTGCCTCATCTAAGTCGGTAATTTTAGTTTCAGACAATTTTTGGCTCGCAGCTAAACACGCATCCACAGCTCTTTTAGTGTTATAATCATTAAAATTAAAAACTATAAACATTCCAAAAATAATTAAGATTATGATGAAAAAATTTTTTTTATTCATCATTATTTGTTTTTCCAGACAGGTTTCCTTTTTTCTAAAAAAGCTGAAATACCCTCTTTAGCATCCATTGCCATCATGTTAACAGTCATCATTTTACTTGTGTGTGCATATGCTTTTCTTAAAGGCATCTCTAATTGTTTGTAAAAAGTTTGTTTACCTATCTTTATTGTTAAATTAGATTTAGATGCTATTTTTTTAGCAATACCAAGTACTTCTCTCTTTAGTTTTTGTTTTGAGAAGCAGTCATTTATTAATCCTATTTCTTTTGCATAATTTGCTTTTATTGGCTCACCAGTTAACAACATTTTCATCATAGGCTTTCGATTAATTTTCCTACTTACAGCGACCATAGGTGTACTACAAAATAATCCGATATTTACTCCTGGAGTTGCAAATAAAGCATCTTTAGTGCTGTAAGCTAAATCACAACTGGCTACTAATTGACAGCCTGCTGCAAATGCTGCTCCATGAACTTTTGCAATTACAGGTTTTCTACCTTCTATAATTTGAAGCATAACTTTTGAGCAAAGATTAAAAAGTTTTTGGTATTTATATCTTTTTTTTAATCCTCTCACTTCTTTTAAATTATGACCTGCACTAAACCCCTTGCCTGCACCTTCTATTATTATAACTTTGATTTTATTGTCAGCATCTAATTTTTTTAACGCTTTTAATAAGTCGTTAAGATTTTTAAATGATAATGAGTTATATGTTTTTGGTTCATTGAGTATTATTGACGAAACTTCACTATCAAGTTTTATAATTTTAATATTACTAGTCATTATAGCTATTTAAGTTTGCCTTCTTCTCTCATTTTAGCTCTAATTTTTGTCGCTGATATTTTTTGAATTTCTTCATCTAACACTATTTCCTCTATTTTGTATCCAACCCCTCTACCATAACAAATATTTGTAATATTTGGCACAACCATAATCTTAAACCTACCTTCAAATTCCGGATTTAATCTATCTTCTATATTTTTTTTCACGGTATCGAAATCAAATGGATTATCATCTACACCTTGCACATCTCTTATTTGAATACAAACTTGACCTGTTTTTTTTATAATTTCTTTAAATAAAGTATAATGACCATCATGAAACGGCTGCCATCTTCCAAGCATTTGCGCTGTTGGTTTTTTATTATCCCATTGATATGTCATTTTTTGATCTCCTTAACAATTTTTAAAGCCCAATTCTTAGAATCTTGAGTAGTGACATGGTAATCAAATGTTTTTGGCTTTACAAACATTTGATTTGTGTCATCAAAACGACCTTCTTTAATTGTGTCTACCCAAATTGTGAAATCTGCTGGGAATAAGCTTCTCGCTTCTGGAGTGGGTGCTATAAAATCTGCAATAACATAATGGCCCTCACTCTTTAACTTAAGGGCAAACTCAGCCATTCTTTTTGCTTGTCTAACCCTTCCTTCTTTTGAGAAATCCCAATCATCTGCTGCTTTTCTTACTTCGTCAGCGTTCAACCTTTTGGCATTTAAAAAAGGAGCAATTTCATTTGCTAAAGTTGTTTTACCTGCACCAGGTAATCCCATTACCAAAATTATTTTCATTTTACTTTATACAATCCTAACCAAGCATTTACATCTTTGCTTGCTATATAATCAGACTTAAAAAATTCAATTTCTGACCATTTGTTGTTTGCTTTTAAATCTAAAATTTTTTTATCAAAACCATAGTCTTTATAAATTCCTTCGTTAATTGTAAAACAAATTAAACCACCAGGTTTTGTTATTCTTACAAACTCATCTAACGCATCAGATTTTACGTGTCCAAATGTAAAAGTTCCAACACACATAACACTATCATAAAGATTATCACTTAATTCAATACGTTTGTTTAAATTAATCTTAAATAATTTTTGATATAATTTTTTTGGTATTGTGTCTAACAACTTTTGTGAAAGATCAGCACCATGAAAGTTTTCATAACCAAATTTTTTAAGTTGTAGTGCTACTAATCCAGTTCCACATCCTGCATCAAAAAAAAGTGCATGTTTATTAAATAGATATTTTTTTATTACTTCAACAGTTTCTTTGGGACCTGTATAGTTCCAGTCAACCATATCTCTATTATATTTGTCTTCTTCGCCCCATTCATCGTAATACCTCATCACTTCCTCAGTAGTCTTGAGTTTGTAAATTGGAACTTTATTACCCACATCTTTTAATGCCATAAAATTTTATCCTTTTAAATTTTGAGCTACCCATTTGTGAAATTGATGGGTTGGTTGATCCATTGTTGGTGAAAAATTTCCTCCGTTGTAAACAGGTGAATTTCTACCCTCTTGCATCCCTTCAACTGCATTTATATCTTCTAACATTACATCTTTCCAAAATTTTAAATTTTGTTTTCTCATTTCTTTTAATTGTTCACCGTTTGCACTCTCTTCTCCAACATAATACATTTGCATATGTTCTTTTGTTTTATTCATTCCTAAAGGTTCTAACCAAAAAACATAAAAATGATCTACATGTAAACCAATCATAACATTTGGGAATAAAGCTATATATTCTGAATTTTTTAACATACTTTTTTCCCAATTTGGAAATGTATCAAAAATTTTATTTCCTTTAACAATTTGATCATATTTTTTGCTGCCTTGACCAGCAAATCGATTTGGTAAACCTTTAATGTGATAATGATCATTAATATTAGATACTTTATTTAGTTCTGGATGAATTGTCGGCAAGTGATAGCTTTCACAATAATTTTCAATAGCAAATTTCCAATTAGATTTTACTTCTAAGCCGAAGTACCCATAATCATTTGATTTTACTATTAACTTTTGATCATCTTTATTTATAAATTTCGACCATCTTTCCTCAAGAGGTTTAATGTACTGGTCAAAATCTAATTCATTTGAGTTAATATTTACAAATATTATATCCATCCAAAGTTTAGTTTTAACTTCCTTTAAGTTACTCTTTGTTTTATTGAAATTTGTAGACTGATGATTATTTAATCCACCAATATGAGGAGTTGCAACTAATTGTCCATTAAAATCATAAGCCCAAGAATGATACGGGCATCTAATAACATTTTTTAACGTGCAGGCCTTATCCAGAAGTTTAAAACCCCTATGACTACAGACATTGTGAAAAACTCTTACATCCATGTTTTTATCTCTGATTAATATCAGAGGAATCCCGAGTAGATTGTAAGGTTTGGTGTCTCCAATTTTTGGAATTGAGCTTCCAACCCCAATTGCTGTCCATTGATTATAGAAAATTTTTTCCTTTTCGTGAGCCAAATAGTCTTGATTTGTATAACACTCATTAGGTAAGCCATTTGCCACTTCTATCGGCTTCTCTACATTGTTGATTTTTTCAATATCTATTATCTTTGATAAGGGTAAATTTTTAAGATTCTGATGCACAAAAAAAATTATCATTCGCATAAATTTTGGCAACAAATTTCATTAAGATAGATAGATGAATTTCTTTGACAGCTTTTTGAAAACAGATAATGATCTGAAAAAATGAATTTTTCTCTAGAAATTGGACCAAAGACGGAAGTTGATGTGGTCCCTGCATTAAGTGATGTTTACATCACTATGTTGCCAGGTGGAGATTATAGAGAAACTGCAGAAAAGGCTTCAGAACTTGTTAGAAAAGGATTTAATCCTGTGCCCCACTTTCCAGCTCGATCAATGCAAGATGAAAAGGAACTTAAAGATTACGTTTCCAGATGTAAGGATGGTGGAGTTAAACAAGTTTTAATTATTGGTGGTGGTAGAGAGCCAGCAGGAAAATTTGACAGTTCATTTCAACTTTTGGAAACAGGATATTTCGAAAAAATGAAAATAGGAATAGCTGGACATCCTGAGGGAAGTCCTGATATATCCGACTCAGAATTAGAAAAAGCTATGATAGATAAAAAGCCTTATGCTGATTATATTGTAACTCAATGGTTACTTGATCCTCAGCCTATTATAGATTTTATTTCTAAACAAAGCGTACCAGTGCATGTTGGAATTACTGGGCCATTAAAAATATCTAGCTTGATCAAGTTTGCTAATATTGTTGGGGCAAAAAATTCTATTAACTTTCTTAAATCTAATTTTACTAAGGCGTTAGATTTATTGAAACCTAAAGACCCTAATGATTTAATTGGGAAAGTTAAATCGCATACTGATAACTTCCACATTTATACATTCGGCGGCTTGAAGGAAACTAACAAGTGGTTGAAGGAGAATAGTTATGTCTAATGAATTTGACTATACTAAATTAAAACATGTTACATCTGTTGATCAATCAGACAGAGAAGTACCGTACAATTTAAGACAAAGTGGGCCAACAAAAGTTGAAATGTTAATTTCAACAAGAGTGAGAAAATCACCTTATTGGCATTTATCAATGCAGGCAGGATGTTGGAGAGCAACTGTTTATAATCGTATTTATCATCCAAGAGGTTATGTAAAACCAGAAGATGGTGGAGCAATGGTAGAATATGATGCAATTGTTAATCATGTAACTATGTGGAATGTTGCTGTTGAAAGACAAATAAGAGTAAAGGGTCCAGATGCAGAAAAATTTACTGACTATGTAATCACAAGAGACGCAACTAAGATTTCTCCAATGAGGGCAAGATATGTAATTTTATGTAATGCTTATGGTGGTGTTTTAAATGATCCAATTCTATTAAGAATTTCTGAAGATGAATTTTGGTTTTCTTTGTCAGACTCTGATATTGGTATGTATTTGCAAGGTGTAAATGCAGATGGCAGATTTAATTGTACTGTAGAGGAGATAGATGCATGTCCAGTTCAAATTCAAGGACCTAAATCAAAAGCTTTAATGAAAGACCTTTGTGGAGATCAGGTAGATTTTGATAACTTGCCTTTTTATGGATTAGCAGAAGCTAATATAGGGGGAAGAAGTTGTGTTATTTCACAGTCTGGTTTTTCTGGGGAGGCTGGTTATGAAATATATTTAAGAAATGCAACTCTATATGCTGAAGATATGTGGAATTCTGTTCTTAAGGCAGGAAAAAAACATCAACTCATGGTTATTGCACCAGCACACCATAGAAGAATTCAAGCAGGTATTCTTTCTTGGGGACAAGACATGGACCAACAACATAATCCATTTCAGTGTAACCTGGGATATCAAGTTTCTTTATCTGGAAAAGGAGAGTGGAATAAAAAAGGAAATTATGTAGGAAAATCAGCCTTAGAAAAAATGAGAGCAGATCTTGTTGATGGAAAAAAACCTTATAAACTTCAATTAGTTGGTTTAGAGTTTGGTGGTAAACCAATTGAAGATTATGCACCTGATTTTTGGTTAGTTTCCCCTGAAAGTGGTGGTGATCCTGTAGGATTTATTACTTCTCCTTGGTATCATCCTGAAAAAAAACAAAACATTGCAATGGGATATGTGCCATTTGATGGAACTCTAAATGCGAATGGTTTTCCAAAAGGTAAGGTTGGGACAAAATTTAAAGTGCACTTACCTGAACAATACTCTGAAAAAGCTGGAGTTCCAGTTGACGCAGTTGTAGTTGATATTCCATTTAAAGAGTCTTTTAACGCTAACACAAGAGAAGTTGTAAAAGGCTAAAAATATTATGGGGAAGTAAAGTTTAGCTTCCTCACAAAATTAATGACAAAAGGGTTTTTAATTGTAATTTGCATTACCATTGCGATTGCTTTAATAATATTTCCTTTGATAGTTTCTTATAAAGCACAAAAAAATAAAAAGAATAGAAGTTAATGTTTGGAGAATTTTTAAATATAATTGTAAGATCAATAAAATTAGACAAAACACTTTATTCAGATAATAAAAATTTTGCTGAAGCCTCAATTTATTTTGCAGGTATTATAATGATTTTAGATGGTATAGCTGGAGCAGTCGCAGCAAATACAATCATTAAAACTGCAATTGCAATGTCTGGCCTTACTGCAATTATTACTTGGTTGGTTTGGGCAATTTTTATTTATGTTATTGGAGTAAAACTGTTTCCAGATAAACAAACAAAAGTTTCATTTAGAAAAGTTTTAACTGCGGTTGGTTATGCTCATGCTCCAGGATTACTAAGATTTTTTGCAGTAACACCAGACTTAATGATACCAATAATTTTTCTTACTCAATTTTGGATATTTGCCGGTTTAATTATTTCAACGAAACAAATTCTAAATTTAAAATCTAATTTTAAGTCTTTTGGAATTATTCTTTTATCTTTCTTAATTATAGCATTTTTGTCTATTTCATTTGTTATGAGTAGAATGAATATGCTGCCGGTAAATCAAATAAGCTAAAGTGGAAAAATAGTTTTAGAAACCCTGCAGGATTTACAAAGTTTAAACCCTGTCATTATAAGATTTTGGAATACACTTTCATCTTCTTTTTTACACTCATCACAGATATTATTAAAATCATTTCTGTTATTATCTTTAAAATCTTTTTCTAAATCTTTAGTCATTATCTGTTAAACCTGCACCTGCTGCACCTTTTTTTAAACTATCAGTTTCTTCCACAAAAGTGTTCTCAGATAGTTTGTATAAACTTTTCCATTCATTTTCACTAAAGTTATCTTTATTTTCAATAAAATTTATTTCTAAGTTTTTTGAATTTTTGGGAAATTCTACATTTAAAAAGTTAGAATAAATATTTACATTTAAATTTAATAAGATTTCTTTCTCATCAATCTTAATATTAATTTTTTTTCCAATAATTTCTGAAGATTTGCTCAAAAATGATATAAAAATAATTGGGTATGCAATATTGGAGATATAAATTTTTTCATAATTTTCCACTGTTTTTAGTTGATCTAAAAAACTAATTCCTAAAATAATTGGGCAATAAGGATTTGAAGAGGAATTTAACTGATTTATTGAACTTAAGTTCTCATATGTATTTTTTTTCTTATCATTAAAATAAGAATTTAAATGTTTGATACCAGGTAAACCAAACATCTCTAATTGTCTTATACATTTTCCAATTTCCTCAGCTTCACCCCATGAAAATCCAGCAGCTTTTGATGCTCTTTTAGCCGTAGTTTCAATCTCACTTAAAGATTTCATTTTTTAATTACTTGACCTATAGACCCACTGTTCGTCATAGTTTTTTAATTCATCTGGTAGCGGTGCTCCTTGGAACATACAAATTCTTAACCATTTATCTGATCGTGGATCAAATTTTAAGGCTCCAAAAAAAGATAACTTTAATCTTAGCATATCTATAGGCATTATATTTTTACCAATAGTATTATCTTGTATCTCAGAGTATGGAAATTTTTCAACAATAAATACTCTCCTAATAATGTGTCTAAGCTCAGAATTTTTAGACAAAAATTCTGCAACATTAGAATTATTTTTCGTATCTAATAATTTTTTATGCAGTTTTTTTACATCTCTAGCTATTGCAAGTGGTTGTTCTAATTCAGATCCACCTTCTTCAAATCTGTCAGCTAATCTAGGTTCCTCTTTATTTTTAGAAATAAACCAAAAATTTTGTGTATTTTGTTTTTTTTCAAAGTTTATTTTTAAAATATTTGAATATCTTTTTTCAATAATACTGATTAAATCTTTAATTGTTCTGTTGGTTGGAATATTGAAATATTTATCCTCCTCAGAACTCATCTGACTTACTAACGGATTAGTTATTTCATTATATGGTTCCATCATAATAGAAACTACATACTCAATACACTCCTCACATGCTTTCTCTTCTAACCAAAGATATATTCGGTTAAAGGGATATTTATCTTCAAAATCAAAATCATTATCAACAAAGTGGATAAATTTTTTTATGTCTTTTAATAGGTTTTTAATTTTACTTTGCTGATACTCACTATCAGTATTCCAACTTGTAATATTTGTTAAAGATTTTTTAAGACAATCAATAAACAAGTCACTGTCTTTTTTTATAACTATTTTTATTTCTCTTATTTTTTTTAAGGCAATCTCTCTGCTCATTACCCAATTATTCAATAAGGTTGGATGATTTACAATAAATGGAGCCATACCTAATCCAGTAGAATTTCCAATACCTAAATTTTTACAAATCTTTCTATCTAATACAACAGCTTTACCAGGGTTTTTATGATGAGCCACATGGTTTACTTGATCAAATGTAAATTGTCTAACTAAATAAACTAGCATCATTTCCAATCTAAAAGGTCCATTGATTTCTTCTCTGTTCTTGATTCTAAAACGATCCGCTAAGCCAAATTTTCCAGACCCATATACTGCAGTTGTTCTGTACAAATATCCAACATTAGATAGTAATTCTAAATCTGGTTGTTTACCTTCACTTAATCTTTCAACTACATGATTAAATACTCGAACAGATTTATTTGCTCTAGACAATGTTAACTCTTTAAATGAAAGTCTACCAACTTCCTGTCTTGGTACTTCATTTTTAAGTCTATCAATATCTTTTTGAGAAGGAACACCATCATGCAATGTAAATGCTGCATCCCATTTTGTTGCAATTACTCTATCAGATCTTTCGTTATCTTTAATTTTATTTGCAAAACAAACTAGTGAATAAGTTCTTTTATTTTTCTTAAAAGAGTAGACTGCTTCTCCATAACCAAATCTATCTAGATTAAATAAATCTCTCTTATATTCCCAGTCTTTAAATTCATTAAGAAAGCTTCTTAAAAAAGATAGTTTAGACTGATGAAATGATCCCAATCTTGACAATTTCATTATGGTGTTTGGATCTCTAAGTTGAACTTTCATAACTAAATTAATTTATAGAAATTGTACCAGTTGTTTCCAAGTATTCCATTTGTCTCTTCATCAGAAAATCCAACTTTTTTAAGACCTTTTTCGATATTTGAAAAACCCCTAGCGTCCTCAAACCATTTAGGTTGTTTGGGGAAACCAGGTTTATTTTTATTACCTTCACCAAAATTTACACTTTTGGACCATGTTCCATTTCTCATCCATTCAACAACACTATCAGGTTGTTGAAGGCAAAGATCAGATCCAATACCTATTTGTTTTGTATTCATTATCTCAGCTGTCTTAGCAACCATTTCACAAAAGCTTTCAAGGGTACAATTTGTGTTATCTTTCAAATGATGAGGATACAAAGATAATCCAAGTATACCTCCGCTATCACTTAAAATTTTTAACAAGTCAGACGATTTGTTTCTTTTTGCAGGATGCCAAAAATTTGGATTTGCATGTGTTATTGCTATTGGTTTTTGACTTAACTCGATTGCATCTACTGTACTTTTTTCAGCTGAATGTGACATGTCAATTACTACACCCACCCTATTCATTTCTTTTATGACTTCACGTCCAAAATTGGTAACTCCGCTGTCTGTATTTTCATAACAACCAGTAGCTAATAATGATTGGTTGTTGTAAGTAAGCTGCATAAATCGACAACCTAGTTTATGTATTTTTTCAACTA
>CACAYA010000028.1 GCA_902536575.1 uncultured Pelagibacteraceae bacterium
TAATTTTTTTTTTTTTAAAATATTTACTATAACTATTTATTGTTTCAAACATATCACTGTTTTCTAATTGATTAGTAGTCAAAAATATCAGAGGTTTATTGTTTAAAACAGCATAATTTATTGAAGCAGAATTGTGTGCAATCACTGCTTTAGAATTGGCTACAAGTTCTGTGGTTTTACCTTTAATAATTTTCCAATTTTTAGTCAAGATTGATTTTTTACTTAAGTTTCTTTTAGGATGAGAAGCTATAACTATATCTATATTTAATTTTTTTTTCAATGAAAGAAGAAAATTATTAATCTCTTCTTCAAAAGTAGTAAACTTATACTTATAATCGATTATTTTAATATCATGCGAAAATTGATAATTCTGATCTAAATAAACAAAAAAATTTTTTTTTGGATTTATTTTTTTATAATTTAAACTATTAATTATAAAGTCAAAGTGTGGAAAACAAATAATCTTAATATTATTTTTAAAAATTTCATATTTACCATTTTGACCAGTTACACAATAATAATCTGTATTTGGAAATTTGTAATACTTTTGTAAAAAAAAATTTTGACAAAATTTATATAAAAACCTTAAAGGACTTAAATAAATCCAAGGAAAAACATCCCACTTAGTTAATAATGGATAATTAAATCTTAAACTTTTAATATTAAATTTCTTTACTAGTTCTCTTATTTCATAAAAAAATTTAATATTTTCTAAATATGTGGGATTTTTAATATTTAAATCTGCTAGGAATGTGAGATCGATGAAAAGAGAAATTTGATTTAAATTCAGTATTTTGACTAACCTTTTTATAAATAACTTTTTATTGTTCTTTAATAAAAATTGATCATAATTTAAATAAATAAATTCAAAATCTGTTTCACAATCCTTCAAAAAAGACCATTTGTAATCCTTTTCTTTTTTTATTCTATATCTAGAAATAATTAATATTTTTTTTTTAAGATAAGATTGTTTTTTTTTGAAACTCCTCACCTTTTTTTAAAACCTTTTCATTTTTCTTTATCCAAATTGACTCGTTTCTCCACTTATTTGCTATTTCCCAAAAATTATGTTCACTTATTCTGGTAAAATCCAAAAATTCATTAAAATACTTTATTGGAAATTCATTATCATATTTTTTCACTAATGCTATGGCCTCCTCTCTTGTAATAAAACCTTCTCGCACTTCTCTCGCTGCATTAGAGGTACATCTGCCGTGACCAAACTTAATTAGTGCAAACCAATGATGAAATGTATCTAATTTATCATCTATGGATGAATATTTTGTATAGGTTCCCTCCGTTCTAACAGTATTTGGTTTGAACCCTGTATTTTTTGAAGCATAATAAAAGTTGCTATGATTTGACCAGTTCCTGAAGTATCCATAAAAATATCTCTTAATATTTTTTTTTTTTACTTCTTCTATCTCTGGGCCTTCAAATAAATTTAAATCATTTCTAGAATAACCTTTGTCCATCCAATATTTTAGAGAATATTTTGAAAACCAAATTTTTTCGTATTCCTCAATATCTAACCCTTTTTTATTCCAGCTTTCAATATTTCCACCATATTCAGCTTCGGCATTTTCTCCTGAAAAAACCAATTTAATATTAAATTTTGTTGCTATCTTTATTGGAAAAAGAACTTGACCATAAATAAATGGTTGGAAAGGATCCCCCATTTCAATCATTGCATCTTTACATAATTTTCTTACTGTTTGACCATTCGCCATTCCAAGGATCACATCAAATCCCGATTTATTAAAATTTACTAAATTTTCCCACCCAATATCAGTATATTTTAATGGTGACCATGTTACAGTCAAAGGATTCATTTTATATTTACTTTTTAATTCGTGTGCCACGAACGCACTGTCCTTGCCACCAGATGATGGAACCACACAGTCATAGCTTCCATCCTTACTTCTATGGGTATCTAAGATTTCAACTAACTCTTTTTCTCTTTGCTCCCAATCAATTTTTCTTTTGAATTCAAAATAATTACAAGCGCTACATACACCATTTTTGTCGAACGTGATACGTGGTCTTTGATTGGATATAACACATTTTTTTACAGTATATTATTTCATCTGGTAAATTATATCTTTTTTTTATATTAATGTTTTCCATTATTTTTTTACAGCTGATACAATAATTTCATTCTCATGACTAGAAAAAATTTTAAAACTTGAGTGTCCAATATCTTTTACTATAAAGTTGTTGTTCTGTATTAAATCCTTAAACTCTTTAACATTTTTTGGAAAATACATTTCAAGATAATTTAAATTTTTAGGATTTGTAGTAAAATATATTTTATTATTTCGCTTAATTTTTTTATAATTGTGTTTATCTCTTAAATTACTATCAATAACTATTTTACCTTTTTTTTTTAACATAAAATTGAATTTTTTTAAAAACCTATTAGCAATTTTTTTATTTGGAAAATTATTAAAAACAGACATACAAATAATATAATCAAACTTTTCTTTATAATTTCTAAATAAGTTTGTTTCATTTAGCACGTTTATAATTTTATATTTTTTTTGAAATTTTAAATCTAATTTGGATAATTTTTTTTTTAAATTATTTAATGCTATTTTTGATATATCGCAGAAAATAACTTTATACCCATTTAATAAAAAATGTATACCATTTGAACCAGGGCCACATCCATAATCTAAGATTAGTCCTTTTCTTTTAAAAAAAAGTTTTTCAATTCTTACAAGCTCTATACTTGGATATTTTTTATCATAACCTTGACGATAAGTTTTTTCATATGCTGAAATAGTTGTTTTTGAAATTTCCATTTAGTATTGTCTTTTTGGATCAACAATATTTATTAAGTAATCATTATTTGTATAATTTTTCAAATTTTTTCTCAATAAATCAAATCTTCTAAAATTATCTGTAGTTATTCCTGCTAAATGATTTGTGAAAATCACATTTTTAAATTTTTCAAATGGATTTTTTTTTACAAAATCTTCAGAACCAATAATATCTAAACCAACACCACTAAATTTATTTTTCTTTACATATTCCTTTAAATCAATAGTATTCACAATATCTCCTCGGCTCACGTTTACAAAAAAAACACCTTGCTTCATATTCTTGAAGATTCTTTTATTAAAAAGATTAAAAGTTTTTTTAGTTAATGGGGTGGTGTTAATAATTATATCAAATTTATTTACAATATTTTTTAAATCTGAAATCTCATAATAATTTTTTATAAAAGAATAATAAGGTTTAAGACCTGACTCTGCAGCACTCACGTTTGCCCCAAAAGCATTTAATTTTTCTGCTACAGAAACTCCTATTCCTCCAAGTCCAGTTATCAAGACATCTTTTTTATAAATTTCTGTCGGTCTAAATTTTGTTTTATCATAATCATACATGCCTCTGGTTAAATTTAACAATAGAGCAATACAATGTTCTGAAACATTAGGACCTTGTATTGTTTTACCACAAGTGAATTTAAACTTATAATATGGAAGTATATTAATAAATTCATCTATACCTGCTCTTGAAAGATGTACCCAATCAAGTCTTTTAAAAAAGTCATATTCTTTATTTAAAAATATTGGTAAATTTTTTTTAACTGCCCACTCCCCAAAAATCATGATTGCATTTATATTTTTATTGTTAAAAAAATTTTCATCATTTAAATTTATTAATTTTATTGATTTATTATTTTTTTTTAAAAAATTAAGTTTATCTTTTTTTAATCCAGCAATACCTACTATTTTCATGATTTTTTCACCATTTGAAGTTTTATAACTTTGTCAGGTTTTATATCTATTTTTGAAAATTTACCTAATACTTTATTTATTTTTAACGGTGAAATCCCAGTTCCAGGTCTTTTAAAAACAATGTCATTTTTACTAATTTTGGTGTTTTTATGAATGAATCTTGAAGATACAATACTTTTCCTTGAAACATTTATTATTTCTTTAGAACTAGTATTAAATTTTTTATTTTTTTTAATTGTAATTATTTTTTCTATATCTCTTATATTTGATACTAAATCCTTAAATTCATTTATTGTTAAAGAAAATTTATGATCAGGTCCTCTTAACTTTCTATTAATAGTTATATGTTTTTCAATTACCTTAGCTCCTAATGCGACAGCAACTAAAGAGGCATTTTGAGAAATCGTGTGATCTGAAAAACCAACCGGGTATCCTAATTTTTTTAACTTTAACATATTATCAAAATTAATTTGTTCTAGCTTTGCCGGATAACTTGATACACAATACAAAATTATTATTTTTTTTTTAAAATTCTTATTTAAAATATTAAGAATATTCTTTAAATCTTTAATGGTTACCATTCCTGTCGATAAAAAAATTTTTTTTTTAATCTTTGAAATATAATTCAAAGTATTTAAATCAAAAACTTCTCCAGAGGGTATTTTTATGTATTTTATTTTAGCTTTTTGAACCAAAAATTTTAGACTTTGGATATCAAATGCAGAACATAAATAGTCTATTCCTTTTTTTTTTGCGTAATTTGATAATTTTAAATGATCATTAAATGAAAGTTGAATTTTTTTTGACATTTCAATAATTGATCTTCGTCCATCATTTTTTTTTTGATATTTTGCCTTAAAAGAGTCTGATGAATATACCTCAGAAGGTTTTGCTAATTGAAATTTTATTGCATTTGCTCCTGATTTTGCAATTAAGTCAATATACTTAAGAGCTAAAGAAAAAGATCCGTTATGATTTGGTCCTACTTCGGCTATAACATAAGTTTTCATTATTGAATTTCCAAAAAATTTTTAATTAATTTTAGACCATC
Organism: uncultured Pelagibacteraceae bacterium; assembly: GCA_902536575.1. GTDB lineage: Bacteria > Pseudomonadota > Alphaproteobacteria > Pelagibacterales > Pelagibacteraceae > Pelagibacter. The sequence goes on from CACAYA010000028.1 coordinate 4,795, forward strand.
TAATCCACTTTTTTCTGGATGAAACTGACATCCATAAATATTATCTTTATTGACTATTGACGTTAAATAATTACTTCCATATTCAATTTTTGCCAAAGAATCCTCAGAATTTTTCAATTTTGCATGATATGAATGAACAAAATAACATTGTAAATCTTCTTTTATACCATGAAAAATTTTTGATTTATTATCTTTAATTATTTTATGCCATCCTATGTTTGGTACTTTTAACTTATTCTTTTTATCTTCCTTGCTAAGTTTTATTTTTTCAACATTTCCTTTGATTAGACCTAAACCATTTTCAAAACCATTTTCCTCACTACTCTCAAGTAGTAGCTGCATACCTAGACAGATTCCCATTAATTTAACTTTACGATAATTTAAATTCTGAAGGATATTTTTTAGATTTTTTTCTACCAATATATTCATTGCTTTTTTAAATGCTCCTACACCAGGTAAAAAAATGTGTGTTGCGTTTTTTATTTCATTTAAATCTGAACTAATTACGAAAGCGTTTTCAAACTTCTCAATTGCTCTTGTTAAACTTAATAAATTTCCACCACAATTGATAATAACTATCTTTTTCAATGACTAAACTCTTACTTTTAATTTTATATTTTCTGCAAATTTCTTGATTTCACTTATACTAGTTTCATTATAATGAAGTATACTCGCAACAGCAATACCATCACACTCACTGAAATTATCAAAATTCTTTAAATCATTTTTTGATTTCATGCCACCACTATAAATGATTGGAATCTCGGAGATAGAATTAATTTTTTCACAAAGCTCAATATCAAAACCATTTTTTGTTCCATCATTATCTATTGAAGTAATTAAAATTTCTCCAGCTCCTCTATCTTGCACTTCTTTCGTCCACTCAATGATATCTTTTTCTGTTTTTTCTCTACCATTATCATAAAAAGCTAACCATTTATTTTCATCGATTTTCTTTGCCTGTATAGACGAAACAACAGCTTGTGATCCAAAACTATTTGTTAACTGGTTTATTATTTCTGGCTCTATAATTGCTTTAGAGTTTATTGAAATTTTGTCAGCTCCATTAGCAAAAAGTTTTTCTGCGTCCTCAACTGACCGAATACCACCACCAACTGTTATCGGAATAAAAATTTCATTAGATGCTTTTTTTATAATATCAACTAAATTGTTTCGTCCATACAAGCTTGCAACACAATCAACTAATAATAATTCATCGGCACCATCGTCGAAATATTTTTTTTGCATAAAAGTTTGGATCTCCAATGACTCTTAGGCCTTCAAGTTGAATCCCTTTAATTAAATTGGGACCTTTAATGTCTAATCTGGAAATAATTCTCATTTATTTTACTTTTTTTGATAAAATATTAATTCCTTTGGAAACAATTTTTTTAATTGGTATTTTAGGAATTCTAAATTCTTTTTTTAATAAAAAATATAAAAATTTAAAACCAGCCTCATGAGTTGCAGGATATCCTCCTCCAAATCTTGGGTTCAAGTCTATCAAGTATAATCGACCATTTTTATCTTTAATTATATCACAGTCTAAATTTCCATGACTTGGAAAATATTTTTTAATTTTTTTACAGAAATTGAAAATTTTTTCATCTATAACTACAACACTTCTATCAGTTTCTCCAGACCTCATCAAAATTTTTTTTTTTATACAAATTCGAAAATTATTTTTTTTCATTGAAAATATATCTGCACCATATTCTTCTCCATTGACTTTTTTTTGAATGAAAAAATTTTTAAAATTGATTTTACTTATATCATTTTTTTTTTTTAATATTTCCATTCCTTCTCCACCACTACCTTCAATTTTCTTTTTAATAAAAATTTGATTTTTTTTTAATTTTGCATTTTTTGAAAAATAAGACTCGGGGATATTTATTTTATTTTTAATACAATACTCGTACATCAATTTTTTGTTTATACATTTTTTGACTATGTTCAAATCAGAGACGACAACATTGCAACCATTTTTAAAAAAAAGTTTTTTATTTTTTGCTAAAATAACCAAATCAAAATTTGATAGTGGGATAATTTTCTTTATTTTTTCTCTTTTTACTATATTCAAAATTTGTCTTAAGTATTTTTTTGGACTATCACCAACTTTAATTGTAGAAAGCTTGCGGACTCTATCGTACATTCCTACAGGTGAATATTTATCTGTTTCTGTAACAAATATTTTTATATCTTTTAATTTAAGTGCATAATCAATTATATATGTCCTTCTACCAGCATTTGTGAACAAAATATTCATAAAATTAAAATTTTTTGGTAAACAGATTAATTAAATTTATCGCTTTTTTAAAAATTAAATAGTTTTGAGATAGAGAGATTCTAATATATTTGTTGTAATTATTTCCAAAGTATTTTCCTGGTGTTACAGCTACATTATGTTTTTTCAATAATTGAGTACAAAATTTATCTGATGATACATTTTTTCTTAAAATTTTTAGAAAAATGAAAAAACCTCCATATGATTTTTTAAAGTAAAAAAAAGAATTATTTTCTAAAACCTTACATGCATAAAGATGATTTTTATTTATTAAATTATTAAATTTTTTTATGTGATTACTTTTAATTGTTAAAGCCTTTATAGCTGCTTTTTGAATAAATAAAGGTACATTAGTTAATATATGTTGTTGAATTTTCACCATTTTTAAAATTAGATTTTTATTTGCATGGCAATACCCTATTCTCCATCCTGTCATAGAAAATGATTTTGAAAATCCACCAATTGTAAAAACTCTTTTTGAAATATCTCTTATTGATGCAGGTGACAAATGTTTATTGCCACTAAAAATATTATCTTTATAAATTTCATCAGATATTAAGTAACATTTTTTATGTTGTTTTAAAATTTCTCTAAATTCTAAAAGTTCTTTTTTTTTTTAAAATTTGACCAGTAGGATTATGAGGAAAATTTATTAAAATAGCTTTTGTGTTTTTTTTTATTTTTTTTTTTAATTTTTCAAAATCAATTTTAAATTCTTTATTTAAGTCAAAGCTTGTTATTTCTATATTGCTTTCACTCAATAAAATTTGAGGAAGGTAGCTAGTGTAACATGGTGATATATAAATTATATGGTCTTTAGGTTGCAATAAAGATAGTAAAGTTAGATAGAGTGACATCTTTGAACCAGCAGAGATTAAAATTTCATCTGGCTTAGCATTTATTTTATTTTCTTTTTTTATTTTTTCTGCAATTTTTTTTCGTAAATTATAATCTCCTATTGGGCTAGAATATTTTGTAAATCCTTTTTTAATAGATCTGTAAGCTTCATCTGCGATAAATTTTGGTGTTTGGTAGTTTGGCTCACCTAATCCAAGAGAGTATGATATTTGTTTTTTTTTATTCATCTTACGTGCTATTTTACTAAATTTTAATTCAATAGAGTCGTCAATTTTTTTTGATATTTTCATTATATAGAATCAAACCCTTTAGAATAATTTTGATCTTTGGATAAATTAATTTGATTTAATAACTTGATAATTTTTTTTCCAGATTTTCCATCTCCATAAGGATTTATTACTTTTAAAGATTTTTTTTTTTTTAAAATCTGGGAAATTAATTTAACTATTTTTGTTAAATTATAATTAGAGTTAATTACATTTTTTTGGTATTAGTTTCCCTTTTTGTCTATCACCAATATTTATAGTTGGCTTACTAAATGTTGGAGACTCAACTATACCACTAGATGAATTCCCAATCATAATTTCTGATTTTTTTAATAAATAATAAAAATCGGTACCTGCATTCTTGATTAATAAAATTTTTTTTGGATATTTTTTTTTTAAGTCTTTAAAAGTTTTAATTATTTTTAAACAGCCAGGATCTGAATTTGGATAGGTGATAATAAAATTTATATTTATTTTTTTGATAATTTTCGAAATACAATCTAGTTGTTTATCCAAATCTTTTAAGTTATTTGTCTCAGAATGATAACAAAGTAATATATACTTATTCTTAATAAATGAATTTATTACAAAACTATCAATTTTTTCACTATATTTTTTTAAATTATCTAACCCAGGTGCTCCGACAACTTTAATTCTAAATTTTTCTTCTCCTAGTTGTCTGATTCTCTTTGCATATTCATTTATTGGTGTAAAATGAAAATGAGACAATTTTGTTAAAGTATGTCTAACAGTATCATCGAACGATCCTTTTGTTATTGATCCACCATGAATATGAACTATTAAAATTTTTTTTCCAAAACATGCTAATGCACCAGCAAGCATTTCATATCTATCACCAAAAATTACAAATATATCTGGTTTTTTTTTTTTAATTAAATTGTGAATTTTTTTTGTAATTTTATTTAGGTTATTTGTAATTTCAGTACTATTAAAAGAATAATTTTTTATTGAACAATCGTAGTATTTAATTTTAGATAATTTGATCTCTTTTATTGTTTTACCAAATTCTCCAAGATGATGAGACCCTGATATTATTAGACCAGAGTCTATATTTTTTTTCTTTAGTTATATTATCAAAAATTGACTTTTGTCGAAGAAAATCCGACCTACCAACTGTTAGAAAAAAAATTTTTTTATTTTTCTTCATCAAATAAAATATTTGTTTTGTGATATTCGCTCCACTCTCCAACATCACTCCAATTATTGTCATTAATAGGAAACAAACCTATCCTATTTTTTTTTACTTTGAGCTTTTGAAATCAAATCAGTAATATGGAAAAAACGGCCTTTGGGTATATACTTAAATAAAGATTTATTAATAATGTAAAAGCCTGTATTTATGATTATGTTATTTAATGGTTTTTCGTCAACTTTTTTAAGGATTCCTTTTTTTATCAACCTCACAAATTCCATAAGGAATTGAGTATGATTTGAATGAACCAACGACAGACATATCAAATTTGTTAAAAGAGTGAAATTTTATAAAATCTTTGTAATTAAAATCATGTAGAACGTCACAGTTTGTAACTAAAAAATTTTTTTTAATTTTATCTTTAATTAATTGAAGACCTCCTGCTGTTCCGAGTTCCTTTTTTTCTACTATAAATTTTAATTTTTCTTTATATTTTTTTTCTTCAAAGTAAGACTTAATTATATTTGATTTATAGTTTGTTATAATAAATATTTCACTAACACCAGATTCTAAAAATTTTTCTATAATTCTTTCTAAGAC
>CACAYA010000029.1 GCA_902536575.1 uncultured Pelagibacteraceae bacterium
TAAAGTTATTAGATGTTAGTAAAAGAATGAATGAGCTGGGTAATACAACAGGACTCGATTATAATGGTAAATCATAATGGATAAAAAACTTAAATTTATTGATCTGTTTGCTGGTATTGGTGGATTTCATTTAGCTTTAAAATCACTAGGTATGGAGTGCGTATTTACATCAGAAATTGATGCACATGCTAGAAAAACTTATTCAGCAAATTTTAAGGATAAGTATTTAGATCATCCAGATCTATTTGCTGGTGATATTTGGAAAGTAGATTACAAAAAAATACCTGACTTTGATATATTATGTGGTGGTTTTCCATGTCAACCTTTCTCGCAAGCAGGTCACAAAAAAGGATTTAAAGATAATAAAGATGGAAATTTATTTTTTGCAATTGAGGAAGTGCTTAAAACCAAAAAACCCTCTGCCTTTTTTTTAGAAAATGTCAGACATTTAAAAAACCATGATGAAGGCAATACATTTAAAGTAATTTATAAAACTTTACAAAAATTAAACTATACATTTGATTATAAGATAATTAGGGCATCTGAATTTGGTCTACCTCAGCATAGACCTAGAATTTATATGGTTGGCTTTTATAAACCAAGACTAAAAAATATGTATAATGAAATGTCATTTACATTTCCAAGAGAGAAACCTTTAAAAAAAACTATGTCAGATATTTTTGGTGGTAGAGTTACTAAAGAACTTAATAACAATGAAGAAAGAAAAATTGGTTTTACATTAAGAGTAGGTGGAGGTAAATCACCCATTGGTGATAGAAGAAATTGGGATGGTTATATTGTAAACAATAAAGTTGTTCGAATTTCTCCACAACAAGGATTAGAAATGATGGGTTTTCCCAAAAAGTTCAAAATGCCAGTCTCCAACCATCAAGCAATGAAACTTTTAGGAAACTCTGTAGCTGTGAATGTTGTAAAAGAGATAGGTAACTTAATCAAATATCATTTAGAAAATTTTTCTAAATAGTGTGTTTCTTTACAGCAGCAATAATTTCCTCAGGAAAATTTTTCTTTGGAATTTTATAGTCTAATTCACCGTCGCTTCCACTTAGCTGATATTGCTCTCTTCGGTACCTATGAGCTTTTACCCACTCAGCTAAATCAAAATTTTCATCTAAAAGTTTTCTTAATCTTTTATAATTTACACATGTTATTCCATCTGAACCACATACCATAACAAGAAATGTTTCCTTATGAAGTTCGCTTATTGCTTTCAATTCTACCTGATGAATTTTTTTAAATGTAAAAACCCAAGGTGTCATTCGTTTTGCTGAATATTTAATATAAACTCCAATGTTTCCATTGATTGTGAAAGTTGCATTACTCTCAGAAGGAAATGTTTGAATTGAAAGTTTCTCTCCAAAATTTAGAAGCTTTGTTAAAGCTGCACCATGATAAAATTCGAATTTGTCTATAGTCATAATATAAAATATGTGTTTAAATATTAGTATGTCATTCAATTTAGATCAAATAATTAAAAAATCTGAGCCAAATCAATATAAAAAAAGGATCAAACTTTTAAAAAATGAGAAAGGTTTTGACACTTCAAACATTGAGGATGTTGTTGAAGAAGTTTCAAAAAATATTTTTAAGGAAAAATGTAAAGCATTAGTAATTTATGGTGAGCCTCAAAGCGGTAAGACTGAGACAATGATTGCTTTAACCGCCAAATTATTAGATGAAGGTAAAAAACATATACTGCTACTAGTTACTGATAATGTTAAGTTAAGAGATCAAAATCTAGGTATATTTGCTAAATCAAGAATTAATCCAACACCACAAGATAATCTGGACTTTTTAAGAGAGGTTAAAGAAAACAATTTAAATATTACAAAAGTACCTTTTATAATTTTTTGTAAAAAAAATGCATCTGAGTTAAGAAAACTTATTAACGATACAAAACTTGCAGAATTAGATGACCTTATTATAATTGATGATGAGGCAGACTACGCAACACCTAATTCAAAAGTAAATAAAAAAGATAATTCAAATGAAGCGAAAGAATTAAGATCTGTAATAAATGGTTTAATAAAAAATATAATGAACAGAAATGGTATCTGGATAGGTGTGACTGCAACACCAGGTAGATTAGATTTAAACAACACATATGCTAACGAAACAAATAGATGGGTTTATTTACCACCGCATAGTAAATATTTCGGTCAGTATCATTTTTTTCCAGCAAATTATCGAAAGGAACATAAAAAAGCCTTTGATTATCACGTAACATTCTTAGGAGAAAGTGGTGATGATCCTTCTTATATAAAAAAGGCAGTTTATAAATTTTTAGTTACAGTTGCAAAAAAAAATATTGAAAGGATTAAAAAAAATCTTCCTGAAAAAAATCATTCAATGATTGTTCATACAAGTACAGGTAAAGAAGGTCACAAAGAGGATTTTAGAATTGTTAACGACCACATATTTAAACACTTAAAAGAAGAAACGGAAAGACACCCAAAGGTTTTAGAGGAAATTTACAATACAGCTCAAGCTAAATTTAATGACAGTAAACTTTCTGAAGAAATAGTAAAGTATGTATGGGATAATAAACAACAATATAGACCAGTGATAATGAATAGTGATAAAGATATGAAATCACAAAATTTTGACGCTGGAACTGATCCTCAGACACCATTTACAATAATTTTTGGAGGAAATATTATTTCAAGGGGGTTAACTTTCCATGGATTAATATCAATGTTTTTTTCAAGAGACTCTAAACATAAGTTGGATAGTGGTACATACATTCAAAGAGCAAGAATGTTTGGTAATAGAGAAGAGCTTTTTAAAGACTTTGAGTTAACAATTCCGTCTAAACTTTATAATGACTGGTGGCAAGTATTTAAAGAACACAGAGAAAGTTTAGCGACAGTAAATAAGTTTGACCATCCATTGTGGTTCAGTAGCAAGAGAACTAAAACAACGCAACCCAGTAGTATAGATAAAGCAAATGTTGTTGAGCAGAGTGGTGAAATCTATTTTGAAAAATTTAAATTAACAGATGAAATTAGAAATTTATATTTAAGTGGAATTAAAGAAAATAAATTAAAAATGATAAAAAAATTAAAGTCAATTTTAGGTGAAAATATTTTTTTAAAGCCTTTTTATGAAGAAATAATTAACGATCCAGACGCTCAAGATGATGAAAATATTTATATACAAAATATAAGATCAATTGATAAAGATAAATTTAAAATACCTGGGGAAATAAGAAGAAGTAGAGGTGGACATATAGATGGACACAATACAGGTGCTGAATACTGGCTAGCGATGTTTATGAGCGAAGAGACTAATGAGGCTAGATTGTTTTATAGATCTTATTTTAATAGGAAAATTATTTCACATATAAGAACAAATAACTAATCACCAAGGAACATACCAGTCCTTACATAATTAATTTTTTGTGGATCAATATAATCTCTGCTGGATAAATCTTTAATCAATTTATCAAAATCTTTATCCTGGGTACTATAAATTTCATCTATATTGTGTATTTCAGATAGATCTTTTTTTCTTTCGATAAATCTTACGGCATCATCTTCATAAGTTATATAAATAGTTCTACAGTTTTTATGAACTTGCTTTGCTGCAAAACATTCTAATTCAACTTGTTTATATGCATCCTTACCAGAAGTTTTTAAACTAATAATTATAGGCTTTTTATTAGTATCAAATAAAACAAAATCAAAAGTAACATTAAAAACAAAACTTAAATTTACTTGATAAAAGAATGGATTAATATCGTTTCTGAAAAAAACACACATCATAAGATATTCAAAAATTGACCCTCGTAATGCATTACTTGGTCTAAATTTTTTTTCTATTTTTTCAAATATATTATTAATAAACATTGAAGATCTAACATGAGGATTTGAATTTAAATTTGGGCAAACTTTTTCAATTAATTTTAAAGCTTTACTTTTTGAGGCATTAACCTTCCCTTTACTTAGAAAAAATTCTGTTATTTTCATTATGATAATTTATGTTTATTGTATACTTTAATTATATCTTCTAAAAATTTAATACCTTTTTTATCTTCATTTATTTTTGATTTTTCTAAATATTTTTTAAACATGTTTAGACCAAATGAACTTATTTTAAGATTTTTTTTTCTGTTGTTGCATACATTACATAAAGTAATCCCATTTTCATAAACACCTTTTCCGCCTGAGGCCTCTGGTTCCAAATGATCCACAGCAAGTATGTCCAATTTTGTCTCTTTTTTTCCACACCATTGACATGTGTATTTATCTCTTTTTTTTATTTTTTTTTTAATTGCATCACTAAAAGGACTTTTTTTAATTACAAATTTTTCACCTGGATGAAAAATATAATTACCTCTCTTGGTTCTTTTTAAAATTCCATCTAATTCTGGATCTCCATATCTAATAAGATTTCTGGGTGTTCTGTTAGTATAAATTTTATTTGTTCCAGTAGCAGCTTCAAATGCTTTTTTAACTTCACTGTCATATTCAGAGAGAGTAAATTCTCTATTATGATTTTTTTTATCCTTAAAAAAATCAATCATGTAATCTTTTTTTGATTTAATTTTCATAAAATATTAAAGCATATTAACCTGTATTAAATACTAGATGGAGTCTTGTTTTGCTTTTGAATAGTTAATTAATGAAGTACTCGATTTCTTTTATTAAATTCTTCAAGGGTTTTTGATATAGCCAGCCTCAAATCTTGCACATATTTATCCCAATCTTTGTCACAAGCATGCAGGTTCCGCCAGGGCAGATCCTTATATTCAAGGCCAAAAACTTCACATAATACGTGGTCCACTTCATTAAGAAACTTTTGACGCTGCTTTGGAGTTTCATGTCTTAGAAGGTTAATTAGCTTCTTATTTGTTGATAGTTTCTTTTTCATTATTTTTTATAAATTTAATTAAAGATTCATACTCCATAGGTGATTTTAATTTTTTAAATTGATTATTGTTTTTATTAAAGAGGAAACAATCTAAGTTTTTATTAATTAAATAAGCAGATTGTATATCTTCTGAAATCATTGGCTCTTTAATTTTTTTTTGAATTAAAAAATTCCATCTCTTACTGTTACTGTTTAAACTTTCTGACAAACTAATATTTATTCCTGAAATTTTCTTTTTATTTTTGAGCACTACAAAATTAAACTTGCTATCTTTTTCTTGAAACTTAATCTCATATCCTTTTTTTATAAAAATTTTAGAAATTCTATTTGAAAAATTATATTCTCGCTTACTTAAAACTGCATGTGATATAGAGCAAAACTCTTTATCTTTTCTAGCTAAACCCTGACCTATTACAAATTCTTTTCTACAATACTTACAATTTTTAATTTGATTTTTATCTTCAATTACTTTTATAGCTTGGTGCCATATAAAACCTATCAATCCTTTAGGTTCAAATTTTGTATTAAGCCAACCATTACTTACATCTATATAAGCTCTAGTTCTTTCAGAATAAAATTTTTTGATTACTTCTACAGAATATTCAGTAAATATTTGATCTATATTATGTTCATTTATATCTACTTTTTTATTACTAATAGTAATAGGATAATTATAATTTCTAGAAAAGAAATTAATAACTAATGGAAACTGCTCTTCAAGATTCTCTGTTTCTTTAAAACTCCAATAATATGTTTCTTTTTTTTGGATAATATTAAATTTTTCATTTAATTTCTTATAGTCTTTTTGAATATAATATTGATAATTTTTTAATAATGATTGAAGATTTTTAATTTCAACATACCAACACTGCAACAATTCTCCTTGAATATTTGTGTTATTTTTATAGTCATCAACTCCTTGCTCTGGATATTTTCTTTGAACTACTGGCGATCCAAGAGTTCCATATTCATTAATAAAGCTATGGATGCTAGAAACATTTAACTTTAAATTGATAAATTTTAAGAAAAGCTGATTATATTTTTTACTAAATAGCTCAACAATATTATAATTGCTACCATTTCTAATGGTTTTTTTACTTGTAGGATCAAAATCATCTTTTGCTAGACCATCTTCGGTGGAATACTCTATGATGTTAAATTTAATATTTTTAAGCAATTGATTTTCATAAACCCCATTTAAATTTCTTAAGTAATCTAACCATTTATCATTCCAAGATTTATATAATGGGCTAGAATCCGCTAATTCTAGGTCAATATTGTATTCTTCGTATATTTTATGGCTTTTTTTCATTTTATTGTTTTATGCTATTGACAATTTATCGTAAACTACGTATATTGTCAACCATGATCATTGATACCGTAATGCTAGCTTTCATCTTTCTAACAGGTCTCCTTTCTCTAGCATCATGGTTATACCAACCACACCTCTTAAAAATTAATGGATAAAATTACAGAGATCAGAATTGAAGAAATTTTCGATGAGGAAAACAATGAGCATTATTATTGGATTTATTACTTTAAAAATAAAAAGGTTAAGATTATTGGAAAGTCCTCAGTAAGGCCTGAATGTTACAGGCAAATATCTAAATACTTAATATGAAATATCAACTAGAAAACATTATTAAAGATAGGCTGACGTATTGCTTAGAATGGAAACAAAATATTGATGTTTACTTGGCAAATAAGAACATTTCTAAGAAAGCAAACGAAGAATACTACAAATCTAGACCTTTAATGAAATTAATTATTAATTTTTATTTTATTCCCTATAATTTGCTACGATTTTATAGATATTTAAGAATCATTCATGACTATAAAAAAAATGAAATTGAGATTAAAGTCCTTAGCAAAGAATTAGAGAGAGATGAAAATCAAAAATAAAAAATTTCTAACTTCCCCTAGTGATCTAAATAATTTTGTAAGCTGTAAATATTTAATTCAAAATGATATTAAGTATTTGCATAAAGAAATTAGACGAAATGAAGAAAGCATCGATCAAAAACTATGGAAAGAATTTGGTCTCAAACATGAGAAAAAACATTTTGACCTTTTAAAAAAATATTACAAAAAGAATATTTCAATTAAACAAGATCTAACAGAAGAGGAAAGAAATAAAAAAACTATCGAGGCTATTAAGAAAGGTTATGATCTTATTTACCATGCGTATTTAATTGATGGAGATTTTAGAGGGGAAGCTGACTTTTTAATTAAAGTTAATACTTCTTCAGACCTTGGAGATTTTAGCTATGAAGTATATGATACAAAGGTAAGTAGAAAACCAAAACCAAGACATATTTACCAAATTACCGCTTATTCTTCTATGTTAAATAAAATACAGGGTATACTTCCTTTGAAGATGTATTTAATAGATGGTGCTGATATTACCCATCAATATAAAACAAAAGAATTTATAGATTTTTATTATTTTACAAAAAAGAATTTTGATAATTACTTAAAGAATATAGCCAAAGAAAAAGTTTATCCAGAAAAATGTTCTCATTGTAATGTTTGTAATTATACAGAAGAATGTGAAAAGATATGGACAGAAGATAATTACATAAATCAAGTTGCTAAAATTAATCGATCACAAATAGACAAATTAAAAAAAATTGGAATTAATACTGTAAAAAAATTAGCACTAACTAATCCAGAGAAAATTAAAATTAAAGTAAACAAACAAGCTTTAAAAGATAGAATATCGCAAGCCCAACTCCAAGAAGAGAAAAGAGAAACTGGTAAGAGTAAATATATAATTTTAGACCCAGATAAGGGTAAAGGTTTTTACAAACTACCAGAACCAGATAAGGGTGATTTGTTCTTTGATATTGAAGGCTATCCTCAAGAAGATGGGAGAGGATTTGAATATCTGCATGGAATATATTTTAAGGGTCAAAAAGGTATGGAATTTAAGTATTTTTGGGCCAAAGACTTCAAAAAGAAATATGAGCAAGAAAACTTTGTTGAGCTAATCAATTTCTTTAAGGAACATTTTAAGAAATACCCTAAAGCCCACCTATATCATTATAACTCCTATGAAAAGCGTTCTTTAAGACAACTTGCTTCTCTATTCTCATCTGATTTCCCAGAAGGAAGTAATTTTGTTGATACTCTTTTAAGAGGTGAAAAATTTGTAGACCTATTCTTAATTATAAACCAGTGTGTCAGAACAACTGAAAAGGACATGTCATTAAAATCTATAGAGAATGTACTCTATGGATTTAACAGGAATGCTAATGTTAAAAAAGCAGAAGATAGTGTTAAGCTATATGATTTTTGGTTATCCTCAAAAGATAAAAAAACAAAAGAGGATATAATTGAATACAACAAAGAAGATTGTATATCAACATATCATCTAAGAGAGTTTCTAATTAAAATTAAACCAGAGAGTATTGAATGGTTTTCAATTCCTGAAGAAACAGAAAAGAGATCTACAGAAAAAAAAGATTGGGAAAAAATTGAGGTAGAGCTAAAAAAATCTTTAGAAAAAAAAGAAAATGCAAAAAATCCTTTAACAGAAACTATAAAAAATCTTGTTGGTTTCCATCGAAGAGAAATTAAACCTGAGTGGTGGGAAACATTTGATCGTATGGATAAAACCCACGACGAGCTAGAGGAAGATCCAGAATGTATTGGTAACTGTTTTTTAAAATCTGATAAGCCAGAAAAAGTTGAGAAAGGATATGTTTTTACTTATCAGTTTAATGACCAGGATTATAAATTAAAAAAAGATTCAACAGTTTATAATGCCCATCAAAATTTATCCATTGGTTCCATAATTGAAATTGTAGAAGATTCTCCAAATAAAAATATTATAAAAATAAAAATAACTGAAAAAAAGTATAATACATTTGGTGAAATGCCTAGTGTTCTCTCTCTTAGTAGAAGAGGACCTGCTCAAATAGCAGTTCTAGAACAAGCACTTAATAGATTTGTTGAAAATTATATCAATGTAAAAGGAGCAAACTATAAATGTATTCTTGATCTTCTAGTTAGAGGTAATCCAGATCTTTCAAAAATTAAATCTGGAGAAAAACTAATTGATGAAACAAAAAATATTACAGATGAATCTATAAAGGTAGTTAAACAAATGAATAATACTTGCTTAAGTATCCAAGGGCCTCCTGGAACTGGTAAAACTTATAACAGTGCTAAAATAATTATAGATCTAATTAAGGAGGGTAAAAAAGTTGGGGTATCCAGTAACTCTCATGAAGCTATAAAAACTCTGTTATCAGAAATTGAAAATCAAGCATTAGCTGAAAAATTTGAATTTAAAGGGATGA
>CACAYA010000030.1 GCA_902536575.1 uncultured Pelagibacteraceae bacterium
AATATAATTAGAGAAATTAAGAAATTTGGTTTAGGAGCTGACGTTGTTTCGAAAGGAGAACTTATCTTGGCTTTAAAAGCAGGAGTTGATCCAAGCAAAATAGTATTTTCAGGAGTTGGTAAAACTAATGAAGAAATCAATTTTGCTATCGAAAAAAAAATACTGCTTATTAATGCCGAGTCAAAAAGTGAAATTCAAGAGATTGATAAAATTGCGAAACGAAAAAGAGAAATTGTACAAGTTGGGATAAGACTAAACCCAAATACTGATGCAAAAACTCTTAAACAAATTTCTACTGGTAAAAGCGAAAATAAATTTGGTGTCAACAATAAGACTTTTTACGAACTTGTAAACTACTGTAAAAACTCAAAAAATATTAGTCTACAATGTTTAAGTGTTCATATAGGTAGTCAAATATTAGACCACAAGCCATATGAAAGAATGCTTAAAGCTGTAAGTAATATTATTAATAAAACTAAACATAAATTTAAATTTGTCGATTTAGGTGGGGGAATGGGAATTTCTTACAGTGATAAAATTAAAAAGCTTAATTATAAAAAGTATAACTTAGCAATTACAAAATTTTTAAAAAAGCATAATACAAAAATTATTTTTGAACCAGGTAGATCAATAATTGGTAATACAGGGGCTTTGGTATCTAAAATAATTTATATTAAAGATGGTGGGGTCAAAAAATTTATTATTTTAGATGCTGCAATGAATGATCTTATGAGACCAGCTTTATATGGGGCAGTTCATAAAATTTTACCTGTTAATAAATCAAATAGTATCTCAAGAAATACTTATGAATTTGTAGGTCCTATTTGTGAAAGCACAGATAAATTTGTAACTTTAAAAAGATTCCAAAAATTAAAAGAAAAAGAATTTGTGGCTATATGTGATGTAGGTGCCTATGGTATGTCTCTAAGCTCTAATTATAATCTTAGACCGAAAGCTGTTGAATTATTGGTAAAGGGAAGAAAAGTTAAAATAATTAAAAATAGACAAAAGTATACAGATTTAATTTAGCTTTTGATTAAAATGATCAGAAATTCATTATTTTCAATATTTTTTTTTGTAGGCATAATTTTTATTTCGATAATATTTTTGCCTGCATTAGTTTTGCCAAGAAAAATTACCTTGCTTGGAGGAAAATTGATGGGTTATTGGGCTGAGTTTTGTCTAAGAGTTTTTCTATCAGTAAAAATTATCATTAAGGGTAAAGAAAACATTATAACCGATCAAAAATTTTTTATTGCTGCCTCTCACCAGTCAATGTTTGAAACATTTTACCTACAAACTGTATTCAATTCACCAGTTTTTATTTTAAAAAAAGAGTTGTTGCGAATTCCGATATTTGGATGGTACCTAAAAAAAATTGGATCTATCTCCATAAATAGAAACAAGGTGAGTAGAGATAATTTAGGATTTTTTGAGGATATTTTAAGAACAGTAAGTAATAGTGATAGACCATTAATAATTTTCCCTCAAGGAACACGAGTTTTACCTGAAGAGCGTCCTTCATTTAAGAAAGGAGCGACAAGAATTTATCAAGAGCTAAATATAGCTTGCCAGCCCGTTGCTGTTAATTCTGGATATGTATGGCCTAAAAAAGGTCAAAAAAATTCTCATAAAACAATAACTGTTTCTATTTTAACACCTATTAATGCTGGAATGGATAAAAAAAATTTTTTACAGCTTTTAGAAAATAAAATTTACAAAGAACTCAACTTATTAAATTAACCTTTCATTGGCATAACAACATAAATACTATCAAAGTCACCTGGATCTTTTATTAAAGCTGGAGAGCCTGTATCATTAAAAAATATTTCTACTTTTTCTCCATTCAATTGGGAAGCTACATCTATTAAATACCTAGAATTAAAACTAATTTCTAGGTCATAATCAAATTTTGCATTCAAGGTCTCCTTACCATCTCCACTGTTAGCATTATTAACTGATAAATCTAATGTATCTTTAGATAAATTAAATTTTACTCCATCTTTTTTATCTAACGAAACAGATGCTACCCTATCAACAGAATTTAAAAATAATTTTAAATCTATTTCTAATTTTTTTTGATTATTTTTAGGAATTACCTGAATATAATTGGGAAATTTACCATCTATGAGTTTCGATATTAGTATGCTGTTATTTAATTCAAATTTAATTTTAGATTTAGCATTTGAAACCTTGACGTCACCATCATAACTATCCAAAAGGGAACATAGCTGAAATATTGTTTTTTTTGGTAATATTATTGGATCAAAATCAATTTTTTCGTCTAATCTAATTTTAGAAATAGACATCCGATGACTGTCAGTTGCTACGGCAGTAAGATAATTTTTGTCTTCTACCTCTGTTTGATGGAAATAAATTCCACTTAAGTAATGTCTCGTTTCGTCATTAGAAACTGAAAATTTACATTTATTTAGTAGTTTCAAAAGTTGTTTAGATTTAATGATAAATTCATTTTGATTGAAATTTTCATCTGTAAGAGGAAACTCTGATGAACTGAGGCAATTTAAGTTAAAAATAGATTTCTCAGACTCTAAGTGAAGTTTATTTGAGTCATTTAAAGTTAAATTAATTTTTTTTCCAGAGGATAACTTTCTAACAATATCATATATGGTCGACGATACCGTTGTAGTATTTCCTTCCTTTAATACTTCAACATTATTTATTTTGTGGATAAAAATTAAATCTAGATCTGTTGCAGTTATTATTAGGTTTGAATTGTTTGCATCTATTAAAATATTAGACAAAATTGGTAAAGTACTTCTCTTTTCTATAACTCCCTGACAATAATTCAGTGCTTGCTGAAGGTCTTGTTGGTTAACGTTAAATTTCATTATCTTTATTATTATATAATATTTGGTTTTTTAATTTATTAATATTATCAACCATCTCTAGGTCTTTTTCTTTAATTTTTTCAATAGTTTTAACAGAATGTATTATTGTTGTGTGGTCTCTATTTGAAAATTCTCTTCCTATTTCAGGTAACGATTTTGAAGTAAGAATTTTAGTTAAATATATTGCTGTTTGTCTGGGTCTAACTAGATACCTTGATCTTCTCGAGGACAACATCTCATTTTTACTAATTTTGAAAAACTTACACACCGCTGTTTGAATTAAATCAATAGTGACCTTGTTTTCAGATAGATTTAATAGATCCTTCAGAACCACTTTTGTTTCAGATAAGTTTGGTACTTTTTCATAAATTCTTGAAAAAGAAACTACCCTATTTATCGCTCCAACTAGCTCTCTTATGCTACCTTTAATTTCAGTGCTTATAAAATTTTGTATGTTTTCTGAAATCTGTAATTGGTCTGAGTACATGCTATTTAATTCTTCTGTTTTTTTTTGAACAATTTTTTTTCTTAATTCTAAATCTGGTTTTTGAATATCAACTACTAATCCACCTGAAAATCTAGATTTAATTCTTTCTTGAATTCTTGATAATTTATTAGGAGGTCTGTCCGCAGATACTATTATTTGTGAACCTTTATCAAGTAAAGCATTAAACGTATGAAAAAATTCTTCCTGCATGGCTTCCTTACCACTTATAAATTGAATATCATCAATTAACAAAATATCTGTATTTCTAAAATATTCTTTAAACTTTACCATATCATTCGATTTAATTGATTTTACAAATTGATACATAAAACGTTCTGCTGAAATAAACATTACTTTATTATTTTTTTTTAACTCATAACCTATAGAATTTAACAAGTGTGTTTTGCCCATTCCAACGCCACCATAAATATAAAGCGGATTGTAATGTGAAATATTTTCTGAAACCTTTAGTGATGCCTCGTAAGCCAGCTTATTACTTGATCCCGTGATAAAGTTATCAAATCGTTTATTAGGATCAATTCGATTATATTGCAAATAAGAGTCTCTTATAAAGGAAACATTCTCTTTTAGGTTACCCTCTTCTTTTAAGACCTCTTTGGTTTGAGCGGCATGATCGTATTCAACTATTTTAAATTCAACTCTTATAATATCTTTTTTATAAGTTTTTATAATTTGTAATATTTGATCTAAATATCTTGATGTTATCCAGTCTCTAATAAATCTGGTTGGTACTGATAATAATAAATAATTGTTAAATTCGTCAATAAATGAGATTTTTTTTAACCAACTTTCATAAACTTCTGATCCTAATTTATCTCTCATATCAGCTTGAACCAATCTCCACTCAAAGCTATTCGATTTAAAATTATCTATATTTTGATTGTTTGTAGGTTTGCTCATAAGTTTGGAAGAAACTCAGTTAGAACCGATTTAAAATAATTTGCAACAAGTTAATAAAAAATTTTAAAAAAAAATAAAATCTAGGATTGTGGATTTAGATGTCACAGAGTTAAAGTTGATTTTTGTTTTGTTTCAAAGAATTAGAAATTAAAATTTTAAATTGAATCAAACCATGATTGAATCAAATGTAGATTGAATTTATATAGAGGTAAAAATTTACTATATCTAAATATGGTAAAACAATATGATATTTAAATAGATCATGTACTTACTAAGAGTTGTTTAATAAAATAAGATTTTTTTTAACGCTTAGATTGTAGAAATCTTCTTTGTGATCCTAGAAACATTTCTAGAAGCGTTTTGTTTCTTGATAATTCCAGTCTTAGCAATCTTCATAAGCTCCGAATTGAGCTTAGGCAAAAATTTTAAAGCTTCATCTTTCTTCTTTTCTCCAATTAGAAGGTTCATTTTTTTTAAAGCGTTACGAAATCTACTTTTTCTAGCCTTATTAACCACTGTTTGCCTAGAAATTCTTCGAATTCTCTTAATTGCTGATTTTGTGTTTGCCATCTGCGCAGGGGTATAACTTGAGAATTTATAGTGGTCAACATAATATTTTACTATTTTTGGCAGGAATCACAAAAAAAAGTTGATCTATTTGATACAATTTTTTTTTTTATAATATCTAAACATCCAGTTGCTTTGCATTTGTTTCCTTCTTGCTGATAAACCTTAAACTCTTTTTGATAACTTCCAAATGTTCCAGATATATTTTGAAAATTTCTAATACTGGACCCTCCTTTAATTATTGCTCTATGTAAAATTTTTTTAGAATTCAAAATAATTTTTTTACATTCATTTTTAGTTAATAATTTTGCCTGTTTAAATGGATCAATTTTGGATAAAAATAATATTTCACTAGCGTATATATTGCCAATTCCTGAAACAAATCTTTGATCCAATAAAAAACTTTTAATTTCTTTATTTTTGTCTTTAAAAAAACTCATCACATAATTTAAATTAAATTTTTTATCAAATGGCTCTGGACCCAAATGTTTAAATCTTTCATTTAAAGCATTTTTATTTTCAATTAATTGAAAAAAACCGAAACGTCTAGGATCATTATAAATTACGTTAAAATTATCAAATTCAAATACAACATGATTGTGTTTTTTAGGAAGTGTTGGTGAGTGATAAAAACTTGTATTTGTGAATTTTGACAGTTTAAACTTATCAACAATGTGGATTGTGCCTGACATGCCTAGATGAACTAAACAATAATCTCCTTCCCAAAAATGTATTATTAAATATTTTGAAAATCGATCTACTTTAGTTATTTTTTTATTTTTAATATAACTTTTAAAATTATTTGGTATTAAAAATCTTAAATTTCTATTTCTTACTATTACTTTTTTCACCCTTTTTTGATTGATTTTTTTACTTAAGGATTGTCTAACAATTTCTACTTCTGGTAATTCTGGCATTTCACACTATATTCAATATATAATTTTTTATGCAACAATATCTTCAAAATAAAAAAGGGCTTGTAGAAGGTGTATTTGATCAAGTCTACGACCGTTATGATTTGATGAATGACTTTATGTCACTAGGTATACATAGGCTTTGGAAAAAAAGTCTAATTAATATGATGGGCCCATCTGTTAATAAAAAATTGGTAGATGTTGCTTGTGGCACTGGTGATATTGGTAAACTTTTTTTAGACAAAACTTATAATAAATCAAAAGTTACGTCTATTGATCCTAATAAAAAAATGATTAACCAAGGTAAAAATAAATTATCAAAATATAAAAGTATTGAGTGGATTACCGCCCCAGCCGAAAAACTGCCATTAACTGACAACTCTTTTGACTACTATACAATCAGTTTTGGTCTGAGAAATACAAAAAATTTAGATCTGGCACTTTCTGAAGCTTACAGGGTTTTAAAGCCTGGTGGTCGTTATTTGTGCTTAGAATTCTCTAAAATCCAAAACACAAATATAAATTTAATTTACAAAAATTACTCAAAGTTAATTCCCATGATTGGCCAATTCATAGTAGGGGAAAAAGAACCCTATGAATATTTGGTAAAAAGTATTGAGCAATTCATTAATCAAGAAGAATTAATTGATTTAATGCAAAAACATAAATTTCAAAAATGCTCTTATAGAAATTTTTCTAATGGTATTGTTTCAATTCATAGTGGTTGGAAAATTTAATGATTAGAAAATTAATTACCTTGTTTAAATTAGGCAGAAAAATTGCACAATCAGACATACTTTCAATTGCATCAAAGTTTAAAAAACCTCCACTAGCTTTAACTATTTTATTTAAAATATTATCTTTTTCATTTCAAAAAAAAGAAGAGCATAATTTGAATAAGGATGAGGGAAATAGACTTTCTAAATCACTAGAATCAATGGGTACTACTTTTATAAAGCTTGGACAATTTCTAGCGACTAGACCTGATATCATTGGTGAAGAACTGTCTAAAAAACTTGAAAATCTTCAAGATCGTTTACCTCCATTTTCTATAAATGAGGCAAAACAAATCATTAAAAATGATCTTGGGGAAGAATCTTTTAACTCTATAATAGATTTAAGTGAGCCTGTTGCAGCAGCATCAATCGCTCAAGTGCATAAAGCAAAAATTAATGACAATGGAACAATTAAAGATGTTGCCATAAAAATTTTAAGACCAGATATAAAAAAAATATTTAATGAAGAAATTGATGCAATGATGTTGTTTGCATTTATAATCGAGTCTTTTGTAAAAAAAACCAAAAGATTAAAACTAATAGAGGTTGTTTTTTTATTAAAAGAGATAACAAATCTTGAAATGGATTTAAGATTTGAAGCAGCAGCTGCTAACGAATATGCTGAGAATACAAAGAATGATGTTGGATTTAAAGTTCCAATGATTTATTGGAATTTTACTAGTGAAAATGTAATGACTCTGGATTGGATTGATGGAGTTTCGATTAGAGAAACTGAAGAATTAAAAAAAAGAAATTTAGATACTAGTAAAATAGCAGAAGACATTATTCAACATTTTCTAAGACACGCCGTAAGAGATGGCTTTTTTCATGCAGATATGCATCAGGGAAATATTTTTATTAATGATAGTGGTCAAATTGCACCTATAGATTTTGGTATAATGGGCAGGCTAGATAAAGTTAGTAAGAGATTTCTGGCAGAAATTTTATTTGGTTTTATTCAAAGGGATTACCGTAAGGTTGCTGAAGTACACTTAATGGCCGGGTTAGTTCCAAAAGATGTTCCAATAGACGACTTGGCTCAAGCTTTAAGATCTATAGGAGAGCCCATCTTTGGACAAGAGGTAAAAGATATCTCGGGTGGAAAATTATTGAAACAACTTTTTGATGTGACAGAAAAATTTAACATGCAAACTCAACCACAGTTATTAATGCTACAAAAAACAATGGTTGTAGTTGAGGGTGTTGCAAGAAAATTAAATCCAAGTACAAATATATGGACGACATCTAAACCTGTGCTTGAGACTTGGTTGAGAGAAACAAAAGATCCAATAACAAATTTGAATGAGACATTAAAGAGTACTTCTGAGGTAATTAAACGATTGCCAGAATTTCCTGAGATTATGGATAAAGCTAATCAAGCTTTAACATTTTTAGCTAGCGGACAAATCCCTCAAAATTCAAACTCCTATACTGCTTTAAATGATAAAAAAGCAGAAATGAATGCTTTTAGAAATCAGTCTATTATTGGTTTATTACTTCTTGTAATTTTT
>CACAYA010000031.1 GCA_902536575.1 uncultured Pelagibacteraceae bacterium
TAATGGGGTATTTGTTTTTTCTACTTTTGAATAGAGAGTGCCAAGTTTGATTAAATGAATAGAATAAATTGTATAAATTATAAAAAAAATAAAAAAAATAAAGGCAACTCTATTAAACTGAATATTTAATCCAGTTTTTTTCTTACGATATATAAAATCATTTTCATTATCCTCTATTGTCAAATTCGATTTAAATTTATTCATTATTCTTCAGTTATTTTTAAATTTTTTATATTTTTTTGATTTTTAGAAATATAATAAACTTTGATATTTTTTATACTTTTCTGAATTAGCTGATCTTCAAAATATAAAGATTGAAATTCAAGTAGTTTTTCAGCAGAGCTTAGATAATCGTGCTCTAACAAAATATTTTCATATTCAGATTTTAATATTCTTAAATTTTCTTTTGTTGTAAATAATTCATCCTCAATTTGTTTTGCTGTATTTTTTATTATTGCTGTAAGTAAGATTAATGAAAAAATGATTGATACTAAGACAATTTTTTTCACAATTTTTCTCCAAAATTTTCAATTTCAATTAAATTTTTGAATTTATCCTCAATATCAGTTTCAAAATCAAAAAAGTCCGTTTTTTTTATAGCATATCTTAATTTTGCAGATCTAGAAGGAGGATTGTCATTTAACTCTTCATCAGTTGGTGTAATTGGTTTTTTTTTAATTAAATCAAATAGTGTCTCACTTTGTTCAGTTAAAGGAGTATATCTAGAAATACTTTTTTTTTCTGAAAGACTTTTAAAAAAATATTTAACTATTTTGTCCTCTAAAGAATGAAACGTTACTACTGCTAAAATACCATCTTTTTTTAGAATTTTTGCAGCGTTAATCAATCCATAAATCAATTCGCTAATCTCTTTATTAACAAATATTCTTAAAGCTTGAAAAGCTTTAGTGGAATTATTAACCCTAAAATTTTTTCTTTTTTTTGAATTATCAATGATTTTAACTAAACCTTGAGTATCAATTTTTTTATTAATTCTTTCTTTAACGATATTTCTTGCTATAAATTTTCCCTCTTTTTCATCTCCAAAAAACTTAAAAATTTTTTCTAAATTCTTTTGATTGAGTTTATTTATTGCTTCTTCTGCTGAAAAAGAATTTAAACCTAATTGCATATTTAATTTACCAATTGAATCGAACGATAACCCTTTTTTTGGATCTTTAATTTGATTAAAAGAATATCCTAAATCAAATAAAATACCTCTTACATTTTCATTTTTTAACTTTAGATTTTTTAATTGGCTAAATTTAATATTTTTAAACTTGAATCTATCCTGAAATTTTTCTTGAAGTTTGAAAGCAACTTTTTTACTCTCAGCGTCTCTATCTAAAGCTATTACTTTAGTTTTATCAAATTCTAAGATTTTTTTTGTGTACCCACCTTGACCAAAAGTGCAATCAATAAATGTGCCGCCATATTGAGGGGAAATAATGCTAATAATTTCTTTTAGCAACACCGGATAATGCTTTTGCATAATTGGTGTTATGGCGGCGTCCATTTATCTCTTTGAAGACCATTAATTTTTTTGTCTTCTCAAGAATGCTGGTATTTCAAGATCATCTTCTTCTTCATTGTCAGATGATAATAAATCTTTGGGACTTGAATTTTCAGTTTCAGAGCTAAATAAATCTGGAGAGTCTGAGTCTACACCAAATTCTTTTAAGTCATTTGAAACATCGTCTTCAATATTATTAGATTTGTGTATCTCATGCTCTATATCAGTAGCTTCTTGCGTGAATGATTTCTCCATCTCATTTACGGTTGAGTCTTCAACAACACTTTCTGTCTCGAGATTATTGCTCTGTAAAATCCCTTGATTTGTCTCATTTGTTTGGGAGGCTTCCTTCTCTTGCTCCTGGACTATTTCATTTTCAAGCTTCAAAGCATTAGCACCGTGTGTAATTGGGCTAGTAGCTTTGGTATTTGAAAAATTAAAAGACGCTGATGATCCAATATTTGAAAAATCTGAATAGCCAGGGTTACGATTATGAATTCTATGGACCATATTTACAACTGATTTTGATTCTGGCTGTTGACCATCAAGTGAGGTTGCAACAATTGAAACTCTAATTTTGCCATCTAATTCTGAGTCAGTTATAGCTCCAATTATAACCTCTGCTTCAGAGTCTACTTCAGATCTAATTTTGTTAACTACCTCGTCAACTTCAAAAAGTTTAAGATCCTTTCCACCTGTTATGTTGACTAATAACCCTCTGGCTCCCTTCAAAGTATAATCGTCTATTAAAGGATTATTGATTGCCATTTCTGCAGCTTGCATTGCACGACCTTCACCTTCAGCTTCTCCTGTTCCCATCATGGCCTTGCCCATTGAGGCCATAACTGTTTCAACATCGGCGAAGTCTAAATTAATTATGCCAGGTCTTACCATTAGATCAGTAACACTTTGAACTCCATGCATTAAAACATTATTTGAGAGATTAAATGACTCTTCAAATGTTGTTTGTTCGTTAGCTATTTTGAATAAGTTCTGATTTGGAATAACAATAATAGTATCAACATGTTTTCGTAATTCCTCTAAACCTTGTTGTGCTCTTCTCATTCTAGAAGGGCCTTCATACAAAAATGGAAGTGTTACAACACCTACAGTTAAAATATTTAATTCCTTAGCAGCTCTTGCGATGACATGAGCAGCACCAGTACCCGTTCCACCTCCCATACCCGCAGCAATAAAAACCATGTTTGCACCCTGAAGAGTATTAACTATATCATTTAAAGACTCGTCAGCTGCCGCTTGACCAATATCAAGTTTCGCACCAGCTCCTAACCCTTTGGTTAAATTTAATCCTATTTGAATTCTTGATTTTGCTTTACTTAATTTTAAATCTTGAGCATCAGTATTGACTGCAATGAATTCCACCCCTTGCATATTATTTTCGATCATCTCGTTAATTGCGTTGCCTCCTGCTCCTCCAACTCCTAGTACTAATAGTCGTGGTTGTAATTCTTTAATTTCTGGTGCTTTAAAGTTAATTGTCATCTTAGTTCCCCTCGTGGTTGTTTAAATGTTTTTTCCATTTAAGGTTCGCTCGATTTAAATTTGCTTTTTTTCTCGCACTAACCTTAAATTTTTCAAAAGCTGTTGGTTCCCATATTTGGAATGTTTGACCCTGACCAACAAATAACATGCTATTTTTAATTTTTGCGTGTTTTAATAATTTTAATGAAATTGATATTCTTCCCTCACTATCAAATTGTAAATTAGTGCTTTCTGATAGAATTGATGTTGCGAAAAAATCTCTTTTTTCCTCGAAAGGATTTAAAGAATCTATTGCTAAAGAAATTTTTTCAATTCGATCTTGAGAACATGCTTCAATAGAAGAATTATTAAATGAAGGATAACAAATAACACCGTTGTATCCCAAATTAGAAAGATGAGATCTGAAGCTAGCTGGCACTGAAACTCTCCCTTTTTTGTCTAATTTGTTCTCGTAAGTACTTAAAAACATAAATTTTATAATATTTAAATTCCATAATTGGGAATATATGGGAATATATGGGTATTTATATTAACTGTCAAACTCAGAATATGGACTATTCTTACCTTGATATGACGATTTTTCTAATTTATGGAAAATTACAACAAAACTTTTTATAATTTTATCATGAGGAACAAGTAAATTTATGACACATTAATGGGTCAAGACCAGCACAATTTATTTGACTTGACGATATTTCTTTTAATTTAGCCAGATAAACTATAAGCCGGGTTCTGTCATTTAAACTTATCATTTGTCTAGGCTTAAGATCACTCTTAAGCTCAAGCAACTAACCCTGATGACTAGCCAAGGAAGGCTTTTAGTTTTACAACAATGTCATCTCTACTTAGTCTTGCTCCCAGTGGGGTTTTCCAGCGTTCATTGTTACCAATAGAACCGGTGTGCTCTTACCACACCTTTTCACCCTTGCCATGTTATGGCGGTTTATTTTCTGTGGCACTATCCCTAGGGTTGCCCCCGCCAGGCATTACCTGGCACTGTTTCCTTGTAGAGCCCGGACTTTCCTCTTTAAAGAGTTAAAGCGATAAGTCGTTTATCTGGCAAATTGAATTTATAACTAAACTTTAAAATATCAAGGAAATTTATCTCAGCTTTTTGTTAAGTTTTTGCTTATAATTAAACATTCTTGGTCAATTACACCATTTACAAGTTCTTGTCTAAATCTTCTCTGAAATGCTGTTGTCAATACTTTTGAATATTTATTTTTACTAAAATATCTATTTTTTGAGTATCCTATTTTATTTAAATTTTTAACAAATCTATTTTTTTCTAATTGATTGGCCGGTAGATTTCTTTTTTTAAAAAGCTTTTTTTCATTTATATTGTGCCAAAAACCAATTTTATTTTCTGATAAATATTTCCATGGAAACTTTTCACCTGGATCTTTTTTTCTTTCTGGAGCAATATCAGAATGACCCAGGATAAAATTTGATTTGATTTTATATTTTTTAATTAAATAAGTACTTAATTTTAAAATTGATTTTATTTGTTTTTTTGAAAATTTTTTATAAGAGTATTCGTGTCCTGGATTACTAATTTCAATCCCTATTGAATATTTATTAATTGATTTATATTTTTTCCATGATGATATGCCTGCATGCCATGCCATATATAAATCAGGTACTAAAGTTAATATTTCTCCATTATTTTTTATGAAGTAATGACTGCTAACTTTTGACTTTATGTTAGTTAATTGTGTAATTGCTTCTTTTTGTTTTTTCATACCTGTGTAATGAAAAATAATAAATTTAATTTCTTTTAATCTTCTTTTTTTTACATCGAAATTTGGTGAATAATTCAGGGTTGTGTCTATACTAAATTTTGACATAAATTTTGGCTATTTATAAACACTTTATAGACATTTTTTAACTTTAAATGTTATTTAATAATCCAGTTTTTGTAATATAATAATGTTATGTATAAAAAATTTGTAATAACCTTGGTTTCACTTTTGTTACTATCTTTTAATGCAATTGCAGCATCAGATGGTGAATTGATGTTATCAGAAAATGAAAAGCCTAAAAAAATAAAAGACTGTTTTGAAAAACTTAATAGAGCTACATTTTCTTTTAATCAAGGGTTAGATAAAGCTATTATCAAACCAATAGCAAAAGGTTATAGAAAGCTACCAGATCCAATACAAAAAGGTACAAGCAACGCAGTAAAAAACTTATCAACATTGATAACAATCCCTAACAACGTTTTACAAGGAGATATAAAAACTGCTGCGATTAACACTGGAAGATTAATAATAAACACAACGATTGGAGTATTAGGTTTTGTTGACGTAGCTAATAAAATGGGGTTTCCAAAATATGTTAAAGAGGATTATGGTCAAACTTTAGGAGCCTGGGGTGTGGGGCCAGGTTGTTACGTGGTCCTTCCAGTTTTAGGCCCTTCAACTATTAGGGATACTGCTGGATCTTTTGTTAATGTATTAGGAGGAGATCCTTGGTACAATGCTTCTACACATGGAAATAATGAATATTTAAGTGAAGGTCTTTATCTAACGTCTAAGGCTCTAAGTGGTATTGAGTTTAGAGCAAATAATATCGATTCTATCGATAACCTTCAAAAAAACTCTTTAGATTTTTATGCTTCAGTTAAAAGTTTATATTTACAAGATAGGGAGAATAAAATTGAAAATCAGACTAGAGGAAGTATTGAAGTTATATATAAAAATGAAGAGGACTGGGAAGAAATAGATAGTCAATAGTTCAAAAATAAATTCAATTATTTATGAAAAGATTTCTCCTAATTTTATTACTATTCAGTTTAAACACTACTAGTGTTTATTCTTTAGAAGCAGACGTATTTGTTCAATCTACTGTAAATAGAGCTGCTGAAACATTAAGTGGTAATTTTACCAAGGAGCAAAGAGTTGAAAAATTAAAAGAAATTGCTAAAGAAACTGTAGATATTAAGGGAATAGGTTATTACTCACTAGGTACTCACCGAAAAAGTTTAAGCAAAGATCAATTAATAAATTATTTAAATGTTTTTGAGGAATACTTTTTAAAAAGTTTCTCAAGCAGACTTGCTGAATATTCTAATCCCGAAATAGAAGTTAACTCAAAAAAAAAGCTCAATGATAATTACACTATAGTTTCAAGTACTCTTGTTGCTACAGATAGCCGTCCTGAAGTAAAGATTGAATGGAGAGTGTACACAAAAAATCCTGAAAATTTGTTAATTAGAGATTTAATTATAGAGGGTTTAAGCCTAGCAAGAACTCAAAAAGAAGAATTTTCTTCCATTATTAATTCAAATGATGGTAATATTGATGCTCTTTTAAAAAATTTATCTGATTTTTCCTCTAAATAATTCTGAATTAATAATATAAATTTCATAAAATAATGAAAAAAATTAATGTACCATCAAAGTTATCTTTTGTTATATCTTCAATTATTTCAATAATATTTGTTACATATTTTACCTATAAAGGCTTTAAGGTATATTTTGTCCAAAAAGCTATGGATGATACTTTTGTAGGTGGTAGCTCCTCAGATATTACTATTACATTGTGGTTTGCAATCTCAGGTGTAATGGCTCTTTGTATGTTTTTGTTTTTTCAGTTTACAAAAATTAAAGATTTAAACAGCCAAAGAACGATACAAAAAGGCATATTTTTTGGTTGGACTGTAATCGCTATAGCAATGCTTATCTTTATACCTTCATATGTTTATTTTATTTTATTAACTATAATTGCTTCAATAGTTAGTCTTTTATCTTCAATAACCCTTAAATATAAGATTGCAGAAGATTTAAAAAATAAAAAGGAAACTTTATCTGAAAAAGAAGTATATTTACTTCAAAAATTAGCAGGAGTAAAAACCCCAAAAAAATAATTTTAGTTTAGGTTTTTATTTAAAATTTTTAAAAACGAAATTTTTAAACTTTGATTTTATTGAATTTGGTGGGCCCGCCAGGACTCGAACCTGGGACCAATACATTATGAGTGTACTGCACCACCCCACTTTTCACAGGTAAACAATAACAAATTTAACTAAGTAATCACAAGTACTCACTCTCGTACTCAAAATTGGAGGAATGATATGGCGTACTTTAGAAAAAGACTTGGTAAATGGCAATGTGTAATTCGAATTAAAGGACATCCGACAACTACTAAAACTTTTATAGTAAAGAAGGATGCTCAAATTTGGGCTAAAAATATAGAGCTTAAATACTTCAGAGAAGAAATTGATATTTTAAAAATTGACTATCCACTATTTAAAGATTGTTTAATTAGATACAGAGATGAAGTTACTGTCCACAAAAGATCTAAAGAGATAGAAAATAAGCTTATTAAATATCTTCTAAAAGAACCTTTTATTAATACTAAATTAAATCTAGTAAATAATAGTATTATTGCACAATATAGAGACAGATCTTTAAAGTATTTACAGCCCTCCTCAGTCAAAAGGAGATTAGCATTAATCTCTCATCTCTTTTCAATAGCAAGAAAAGAATGGGGTTTTAAAATAGATAACCCAGTTTTAGATGTTAGAAAGCCAAAACTACCTGAACCTAGAGATAGAAGATTTACGGACAAAGAACTTAAACTTTTAATTTATGGGAATAAAACATCAGAAAAACTTAAGTTAATAATTCAGATTGCATTAGAAACAGGCATGAGACAGGGTGAAATACTTAGGATAAAAGATGAGGATTTGATCAATCAAAGCTTGTTTATTCCTGTAACTAAAACAAAACCAAGGACTATCCCATTAACTAAGAAGGCGATTGATTTAATAAAAAGTACCACTCTACC
>CACAYA010000032.1 GCA_902536575.1 uncultured Pelagibacteraceae bacterium
AGTTAATTCTAGGCTCATACACAATAAAGCTGCTACCAATAACACTAGCTCTTTTATATTTTATAAGTACAAAAAAAAAATTACTTTTGTCAACAACTCTTATTATTTTGAGTTTAGCTTTGATTTTAATAAGTGCAGAGAAAACTGCATTAATTATGAGTATAATATTTATTATTCTATATATTATAAAATTAAATTTAAATTATAAATTAAGAATTCTTTTATTTATATTTTTTTCATTTTTAATCACTTCCACCTTATTTTTTAACGATTCATTGCAAAAGAGAATAGTTCGTCAGTTTATAGCCAACAATGCCAGTGGCAAATATATTTATACAGCTGTGCACGATAGCCATTATAAAACCGCCTTTAAAATGTTTAAAGAAAAGCCTCTCTTTGGGCATGGTCCAAAAATGTTTAGAATTAAATGTTCTGATCCAAAATATAAAATTAATCAGTTTTCTTGTTCGACCCACCCACATAATTATATTTTACAATTATTAGCTGAAACAGGAATCGTAGGTATATTTTTTTGGTTGCTATTTTATTTAAGTATACTGAAAATATTTTTTAAAATTTTATTTTTTGAAAATTCTAAAAATGATTTAATTTTCTCTATTTATTTAATGTCCTGTTCAGTGCTCATTATTTTTTTACCTATAGCCCCTTCAGGAAACATATTTAATAATTGGACATCATGTATAAATTCATTATCAATTGGTACTATGGTATATTTTCTTTCACAAAAAAATAAAACATAAATTTACCTTTACCTTAAATTAATAAAAGTACTCGTCTTGAGGATTTTTTATTTTTTCAATTTCATAAGAAACCATTTTTTTAATTAGATTTTTTAAATTTGTTTTAGGTTTCCACTTTAAGACTCTTTTGATTTTTGAAATATCTGCTTTCAAATAATGTAGTTCTTGCTCTCTGAATAAATTACGATTTATTATCATTAATTTTTTTTCAGTTTGTTTATCATAGCAGAATTTATTGGGTCCATTGTTTTTAAAAATAGGATTAAATCCAATTTCAGCACAAGCGATTTTAAAAAAATCAATAATTGATGTAGAAGATCCTGTCCCAACAACAAAATCATCGGCCTTTTTATGGTTAACAATTTTGAAAATAGCATCCATATAATCTTCAACGTAACCCCAATCTCTAAAAGAATATAAGTTACCTAGATGAACTGGTTTACCATTTTTTAATTTAATTTTGACTAAATTTGAAATAATCTTCTTTGTGACAAATTCTGGTCCTCTTAAAGGACTTTCATGATTAAATAATATCCCAGAACTTGCAAATATTCCGAAACTTTTACGATAAATTCTAACTAAATCGTGAGCACTTACTTTCGAAATTGCATAGGGGCTAACAGGATTAAATTCTGTATTTTCATTTTGAAATTTTCTATTTGAGTTACCGTACATTTCAGATGTAGAAGCTTGATAAAATTTGGTTTTTTTTGAAAAATTTTTTATTGTTTCCAAAATATTATAAACCGCTTTTGTATTTATTTCATAAGTTGTAAATTTGTTATCAAAAGAATAATCAACAAAACTTTGAGCTGCAAAATTAAAAATAAAGTTTGGTTTTATTTTTTTAATTATTTTAGTAATATTTTCATATTCTGTAATATCCCCATAAATAATACTTATTTTATCGAATATTTTTAAATATTTTAATCTTTGAAATTTATAATTTGATGTTCTTCTTGAAAGTCCATAAACATGAAATTTTTTATTTAATAAAAATTTTGCAAGATAAGATCCATCTTGTCCATTTATTCCAGTTATTAGAGCAGTTTTTCTTTTCATGAATATATCTTATTGATATTTTTAATTCTTAAAACTAAATTATACTTCTTTTATAAGTTTGATTAAATTTTGTATCATCTTTTATAACAAATTGCTTATTTCCAATATATAGTCTGTTATTGAGAATAATGCCTGAATTAATCATTTTTTTTAATCTCAAGAAATGGTTGCTTGAGCATGTTCCTTGAGATTATTGTTCTGTGTTCAATATTATTACTAATGAGTTTTTTTTAAATTTACTAAGCAAATATTTGTTTCTAAAAAATATTGGTAACTCATAAGATAATATTTTACTCAATCTTTTAAATTATTTAGTTTTAAATTTATCAATAGTTGGCTCTAATAGTTTCTAAAACAATGAATTAGTATAAAATTAGTTTTAAATCAAATATTTTGTTTTGTGTTAAATAATCTAATATAGATGATAGTCTTATACTTTAATGATGCGTAGGAAATCTAAAAATCTAACTTATTTGAGATTAGGAATTTTTTTAATTATTACTATATTTCTTTTATTTAAAGCTGATTACAATTTAAATCAGATTTACAGTAAAATAATTACAGATAAGTTAAATATTTGTTTTATAATTTTAGCTTTTATCATCTTCCACAATATCATTGGTATTAGAATGTTTGTAATATTCAAATTAGGTTTAAAAAAATTTTTAAAATATTTTAAATGGATGAAACTTTATTATGAAAGTTTATCAATGAATATGATTTTAAGCCATACTGGCACAGCATATAGGGCATATCAATTAAAAAAAAACGGAGTTTCATATAAAGATTTTTTAAGCTTTTTATACATATTATATTTTACTTACATAATATTTAATATAATTGTTGTACTTATAGAATTAATTATATTTTTAGAAGGAGATAGTAAGTTAAAACTATATTTAGGATTTTTTCTAGGTTCTTCAGTTTTCTTTTTTTTAATTTTTCCAAGAACTATAAAAAAAATAATTTTTATTTTTAAAACTAATTATAAAATTAAATATTTAGACATATTATATAATGTTACGTCTGATTTTGCTTTTAAAATTAAGATATTACTTAGGAATAAAAAAATATTAATTGCTTTATTAATTTCTGGTTTTCTAATTCATGCTTTTGAAATGTGTTTATTTTATCTATCTTTTCAAATTTTCTTAGGCGATACTTCATTAAGTAAGTATATCCTTTTGTTTGCTGTGAGTTTTATTATTGATAGTATTCCTTTTATAAAATCTATTCCAGGTTTATCAGAAATTTTATATGCAACTATTTCAATCCCATTCGGATTTGATTTTACATATAGTTTTCTTACAAAATTCTTATTAACTTTTTCGTCAATTGTATCTTTATCATTTAATTACTTTATTCATTCAACTGTTAATTACTCTTTGTACAAAAAATTAAAATAAACTATTAATTTTAAATAAAATGAACTAATTAAAAATTAAAATAAATATTTTGGAATACAAATTCATTGAGAAATAATTTTTTTAGAAAGTGAAAAATATTAGCTAGTTTTATTAAAATTTCTTTAATTGAAAAAATTTTAATTTTTTAAAATCATTGATTAATAGCAATATAAAAAATACTTCAAAATAAAAAAATTACTAAATAGTGATCTGAAAATATATTCTATCGTTTTTCAGAAATAATTTTTGTTTTTTTAATTTTTGTAAGAGAAGTTTCAATCCTCGGTTTTCTATTCTAATTTTTTAAGATAATTTATAAGTATATTTTTTGCAAAAAAGTACTTATAAAGAAATTTTTATGAATTTAAAAATGGATTATTCAATACTAACCACATCAAATAAAAATTTTATTAAACGATTAACTCATTCAAAAAGATTTAAAATTGCATCTAAGCTTATTGAAAAGTACGATCCATTTACTTATCTAGATTATGGTACTGGTGATGGTGAGTTGATTAAATATATATCTAATAAATCAAAAAAAAAAATTTATGTATTTGAGCCTAATGAAAAAATGAGGAAGAATCTAACTTATAATCTTAATAATTATGATTGTGAAATAATAAAAACTTTTAAGGGAACTTCCGAAATATATCAAAATTTTTTTGATTTAATAAGTATTAACGAGGTCTTTGAACATTTAAATGAAAATGATTGCATTGAAACATTTAAAATTCTAAAAAAAATTGGAAAAAAAAATGTTAAACTTATAATATCAGTTCCTATCGAGATTGGAATTGCAAGTTTATTCAAAAATATTATTCGAATTATGACAAAACAAACACATCAAGATACAAACTTTAAAAATATATTTAAAAGTTTATTATCTATGCATATTCAAAGACCAAATTTAAAATATAATGATTCCCATATAGGATTTAATTATAAAAACTTTATAAATTTAATTAAAAATCAAAATATAGATATTAAAAATATATCTTTTTCCCCCTATAATTTTTTAGGAAAAAATTTTAATTCTCAATTATTTGTGGAAGCTAAATTTAGCAATTAATGAAAAAAACTCTATGAAAAATGAAATTATTCAAATAAAAAAAAAAATAGTTGAAGCTTCATATAAATCAAGAGAAGGACATATACCAAGTTCTTTTTCTGTACTAGATTTAATTTATTGTCTTTTTAAAGGCAGATATATTTTTAGTAAAAACAAATATTTGAATAATTTTGTATTAAGTAAAGGACATGGCTGCTTAGCCTTTTATGCAATGTTATTTTATTATAAAAAAATTAGTAAAAAGGTTTTTTTAAGTTTTTGTTCAAAAAATAGCATTTTAGGTGGACACCCCGATATGAATAAAAGCAGATACATTTCTGCATCTACAGGTTCTTTAGGACATGGATTACCAATTATCTCTGGAATGGCGTTTGCGGATCATTTAAACAATTTAAAAAAAAAATATTACATTATTCTTGGAGATCAGGAGTGTCTTGAGGGAACGACTTGGGAGTCAATGTTTATTATAAATAAATTTGGTTTAAATAATTTGACTATAATAATAGATAGAAATTTTTCTAGAAATGAAGCTATCCCTCTTGGAAATTTAAAAAAAAAACTTTCAGGTTTTTCAAAAAATATTCAAAGTATTAATGGCCATAATCACATTCAAATATATAATGCATTAAGCAAGCCGAACAAATCATCATTTCCTAAAGTAATCATAGCGAAGACAATTAAAGGAAATGGATCTAAAATATTTCAACATAATTCTTGGCATCATAGATTTCCAAAAAGCTACCAAGAATTAAATAATTTGTATCAAAGTATTAAAAATTAATCTTATGAGAAATTTATTGCCACAAATATTGTACAAAAAAGTTAAGAAAAACAAGAATGTGATAATTTTGTTAGGAGATATTGGTGTTTATGGATTTAATAAAGTTTTTGGTAAATCAAAAAATCTTTATAACATGAGCACATTAGAACAATCAATGATGGGGTTTGCGTCAGGTTTAGCCATTAATAAAAAAGAAGTTTATGTTTATTCAATTGCTCCATTTGTAGTTGAAAGATGTTTTGAGCAAATTAAGATTGATTTATGTTATCAAAAAATGAATGTAAATATTATTAGCTGCGGTGGATCTTTAGAGTATAGCGAATTAGGCTGCACTCATCATTGTCCTGAAGATATTGCTGTACTAAAAAAATTACCAAATATTGAGATTTTTATACCGGGAAATAACTACGAACTTGAAACACTAGTTAAACAAAATAAATCAAGTCTTCCTTCATACACAAGATTGTCCAAAAATTCTCATAATTTGCAATTTAAAATAAAAAAAGGAAAATCAAACTGTTTAAAAAAAGTAAAATCAAGTAAAACACTTTTGATAGCATTTGGTCCCTCTCTAAGATTTATAGAAAAAAATTTATCTGATCTAAAAGTTAATATTTTATACTATAGTACAATTAAACCTTTTGACTCCGAGGCTTTAAATAATTTTAAACACGTAAAAAAAATAATACTAATTCACGAAATGTATATCGGCTCATTAGTTAGTGATATTTCTTTGAATTTTAGCAAATCTGTCAAAATTTTTGATGTTGGTTTACCAGTTAAATTTTTTGATAGTTATGGGAGTGAGCAAGATCAGTATAAAGAAACTGATCTTACCCCAAAGAAAATTTTAAAAAAAATAAAAAAAGTAATTGAATTAAAATGAGGATAAATCAAGCTAATTTGCTTTTAGAACAAAATAAATATGTAATTAGTCATTTTAAACAAAACCCATTAAAAAAACTCAAAAAAATATTAATTATTGGATCTAATGGATTAGTAGGACTAAATATACTTAGCACATTAATAAATTTAAAAAAAAAATTTAACTTAAATATATCAATATATTGTGTAAGCAAATCCTCTTTACCTAAAAATATTTTGAAAAATATTAGTAGAAAAAATATTAATTTTTTAAAATTGGATATTACTGAAAAGAAAATAAATCAAAAATTTGATCTTATATTTTTTTGCGCAGGCTATTCTTCTCCATCTTCATTTATTAAAGATAAAAAAACTTTATTTATTTCTTCATTTGGGTTGAATAATGCATTTCATTCTTTGAAAAAAAAAGGCAAGTTAATTTTTTTTAGTTCATCAGAAATATACAATGGTCTCAAAAAAGATTTTATAGAAACCAAATCTGGAAATATTAATTCAGATAATGATAGGGCTTCATACATAAACGGAAAAAAATTTGGTGAAACATTATCACATAATAAAATAAATGATGGTTATTCAGTTCTTGTCATAAGGTTATCTTTAGCTTATGGCGCGGGGCCTGGATTGAGTGACAAACGTGTGTTGAATGATTTTATTTTAAAGGCTTTAAAAAACAAAAAAATAAGTATGCTTGATAGAGGCCAAAGTGTAAGAAAATATATTTTT
>CACAYA010000033.1 GCA_902536575.1 uncultured Pelagibacteraceae bacterium
CTGATTGGTTAATCTCATATAAGCTATCATATTTTTTTGAAATTTGAATTCCATCAGATTTCAATGCTTCTAAGAAAATAATATCTTTTTTGGATAAAAAATATTTTTTATCTTTTTTGATTTTCTTTAGAAATTTTTCAAGATCTTGTTCAATCTGAGATTTAGCGTAGTCCCCATTAAAATAATTCACTAATTTAGATTGATGCAAAACTTTATTGTTAAATTTTATTTTTTTATCTCTTACTTTCTCAGTTTTAGAATAGCTATTATAAAAGGTTGTATAATTTGAAGGCACATCATTTTCTGAAATTTGATTTAAAAAGCTTTTTAATTCTTCATCAAAAGCATTACCAATTTCATCTTTATTAAACACATCTTTTAAACTTTTCATCAACTCTAACTTTAAATTTGGCTCTTCTGTTAAAAGTATTCGTTGGTATAAGAGTGCTCTCCCTTCTATAGGTGGCAAAGATTTATACACTTCCTGAGCGTTTAAAAATTGACTAATATTAAATTGAAACTTTTTATAAAATTCAAATAAATCTTTTTCTGAATAATTTTTATCATGAACTGCTTTTTCAATAGTAGAAATTTTATCTATATCTGTAATTTCTATATCTTGAATATCAAAAAGAAGATTGGATGCAGATAAATATTGCCAAATAAATTTTGGAGTATCTACATTTGGCTCAAAAGAAAATTCAGGATCAGTTCTATGTGCTAAGTGAAAATCTAAAATAGAGTTTTCAGAAATTGCTTTGTCAGCTTCCTCTACATATCCAAATAAATAACTTATTTTATTTTCATAGTAATCATCTTGAAAACCAAGTTCTTTTTTTAAATCTAAAATTAATTGAGCCTCTTCATTTTTACCATAATTAATTAAACAATATAAATTGAACTTGGATAAATATTCATCCTCGATTGGTATAGTAAAATTAGAAAAAATTTCGCATGATTTTTTTATGTTTGATTCAGATAAATAAGTGTCTACTAAAAACCTGGTTAGCTCTGGGTGGAAGTTAACAGTTTGATTTTTTATCAAATATTCTTCAATTAGCTCTAAATCAGAGTTTTTAATTAACCAATCAGATTTAAATTTCAAAAACTCTTTCTCGCTTATATTTTGATTTGGATAGTAAGCATTAGTTAACATGGAAATATTCATTATTTCTGAGGCGTCTTGTGAAAGATTATATTTATTTATGTTTTCAAAAAGATTTTTTAACTTTGATCCATCAGAATTTGACCACATATTAATACTTAGTCCATATTCGGCTGGATCATATAATCCTACAATTTTAATTTCTTTCGACTGAACATCTTGGTCTAGTTTAATTGGATTATTTTTCTTGTTTGATTGCATTTTATAAATTCTGCTTCCAGTGCTATTATTTTGGTTTTGATCGGAAATATTGGTTTCTGCAACAATATCCGTTTCTTTTTTTTCTAAATTCCAGATATCAACTGGTTTATCTTCTGCAAAAGTATTTATCCCTGATAATAAATAAAATATTAAAATTGAAAAATATTTCTTATTTAACAATTTTAAAATTTTCATTTGGAATTATTTTTTCTATTTCTTTTTTAGGTGCAGGAAAATCTAATGAGTTTATAAAAAACACAATTCCTATAACAACAATCACTCCAAGTGTTAATTTAATTACGATTCCTGTAATACTAGCTTTGCCTGAACTTGTGTTTTTAGTAAATTGCATATAACTTTAAATAATTTCAAATTAAGACATATTTGTGTTTTTCAATAAAGAAACTTATGAAATCAAAAGAAAATCTTGTGTTTTTAGGAATGATGGGATCTGGAAAGAGTTCTATAGGGATGCTGGTCGCAAAAAAACTAAATTTAAATTTTATAGATATAGATAATGAGATTGAAAATAAAGTAGGGACAACCATAAGCAAAATGTTTAGGGACAAAGGTGAAGATTTTTTTAGAAAAGTTGAAGAGAAAGTAACGCTTAAAAATTTAAAACTACACTCCTCTGTGATTTCTCTTGGTGGCGGAGCTTTCATGAATGAAAATATTAGAAAAGAAGTTTTAAAAAGTCATATATCGTTTTGGCTAAACTGGAATAATAATATTTTGTTAGGGAGAATAAAAAATAGTAAAAAAAGACCTCTTGCGATAAACTCATCAGATGATCAAATAATTGATTTAATTCAAAAACGCTCTGAAGTCTATGCAAAAGCTTTATTTGAAATTAAATGTGATAACTTATCTAAAAATGAAGTAGTTAACAAAATAATTAAAATTTATGAATCAAATTAAATTAAATATAGAAACAAAAACACAGAAATATCCTATCTATATTGGGAAAAAAATAGCTACGAATATTTCTCAAATTATAAAATCTAACTCAATTAAATTTAATATGTGTCTTTTAGTTGTAGATAGTAACGTTCCTAAAAAATTTGTTTCAATAATTAAAAAATCTTTAAAAAATAAAATGAGTTATATTCATTATTTTAAAGCCAATGAAATAAATAAGAATATGAATAGCGTAAACAACATTTTAGAAATTTTGTTAAATAAAAATTTTTCCAGGGATGACTGTTTGATATCTGTTGGAGGAGGAATTACAGGAGATATAAGTAGTTTTGCTGCAAGTATTTTCAAAAGAGGTATCAAATTCATAAACATTCCAACTACTCTTTTGTCTCAAGTTGACTCATCAATTGGTGGTAAGACCGGTGTAAATACAAAGTATGGAAAAAATCTAATTGGGAGTTTCTACCAGCCCAATCTTGTTATTTCTGATACTGAATTTTTAAAAACATTACCTAAGAGAGAGATAATTTGTGGATATGGAGAAATTTTAAAACATTCAATTATTGGGAATAAAAAATTTTATAATTTTTTAAGCAACCATAAAAACAAAATTTTAAAGCTTAATTCTCCGTTTCTTGAAAAGGCTATTCATGAAAGTTGTAAAATTAAAAAAGCTGTAGTTCAAAAAGATGAAAAAGAAAAGGGTTTAAGAAAAATTTTAAATTTTGGTCATTCGTTTGCGCATGCTTATGAAGCAACATTAGGATTTAGCAAAAAGCTAAATCATGGAGAAGCTGTAATACTTGGGATGAAAACTGCACTAAATTTTAGTTTGAAAAAAAAATTTATGAATAAAAAAGAATACTATTCTATTGTAGATCACATAGATAATTCTGATTTACCACCTTCTGTAAGTAAATTTTTTTAAATCAAAAGATATCAACAAAATTTTAAATTTTATGGCAAAAGATAAGAAAAATAGATCAAGTAAAATAAATTTGGTCTTGCTCAAAAAAATTGGAAATCCAATAATTAATAAAGAATATTCTAAAAAACAATTAGGTGTATTTTTAAAAAATTTTTTAAGATATTAAAATTTGTATTGAATGAATGGAATTTTTCATTTCTTTCTCTAAGATTTTGTAAATTTTCTTATTACTTTCTATTTTATTCATTGTTTTGAGCTCACTTGAAAATAAACTTATTTTCAAATGAAATTTACCCTTTTGATTGCCAGCATGATTTTTATGAAGAAAAGATTTGTCTTCAATTTTAATATCTTCAATATTTATCTGTTCTTGTAATTTTTTTTTTACAATTGCAATTAAGTCATTTATATCCATAAGTAATGATTATTATATATCATGAAAAATATATGTGACTGGAATAATTGTAATAAAATAGGTGAATATAAAGCACCAGTTGAAAAAGACAATAGTAAAAAATTTAGAATGCTGTGTCTTGAGCATGTAAAAGAATTTAATAAAAATTGGAATTACTTTTCAGGAATGAATGATAACCAAGTAATGGATTTTTTGAAATCTGATATGATATGGCATAAGCCTACTCAAAGTTTTAGTTCTTCAGATAATTTTTTTAAAGTTCTATGGAATACAACATTAAAAGATGAATTAGATAAAGATAAAATAAATGGTGATTATGATCATATGCGTCAATTTAAATTTGACCACAAAGATATTAAAGCGTTTGGTATTCTTGGTATTTCCGTGGGTTTAAAGTGGAAGAAAATACAAGATAAATTCAAAGTGCTTGTGAAAAAATTCCACCCTGATATGAATTCCGGAAATAAAAAATACGAGGAAAAACTTAAATTAATAACTTTAGCTTACACCCAGCTTAAAAACACTTATAGAGATAAAATTGACACCAAATCTTGACATAAAACCAGATATTAAAGTTTCTTTAAAACAAACATTTGGAATAGACTCAGAGATGGAAGTTGAAGCATTTTCAAAAAAAAATGACTATGTTCCTGAAATCGATAAAAGTTATAAATTTGATAGAGATACTACACTAGCAATAATTTCTGGATTTTCGTTTAATAAAAGAGTTTTAGTTCAAGGATATCATGGTACAGGTAAATCTACTCATATTGAACAAATAGCTGCAAGACTAAACTGGCCATGTATTCGAGTAAACCTAGATAGTCATGTTAGCAGAATAGATTTAATAGGGAAAGATGCGATAGTATTGAAAGACGGTAAACAAGTTACCCAATTTAACGAGGGAATTTTACCGTGGTCTATCCAAAATCCGGTCGCTTTAGTGTTTGATGAATATGATGCAGGAAGACCAGATGTTATGTTTGTAATTCAGCGTGTTTTAGAAGCAGAAGGAAATTTTACGTTGTTAGATAAAAATAAAGTAATAAAACAAAATAAATTTTTTAGATTATTTGCAACATCAAATACTGTAGGCTTAGGAGATACCAGTGGTCTTTACCACGGTACTCAACAAATAAACCAAGGTCAAATGGATAGATGGAATATTGTAACGACACTAAACTATCTAAGTCTTGATAGGGAAATGGATATTATTTTGGCTAAAAATAAAAATTTAAACAATTCAAAAGGAAAAGAAGTTGTCTCCAATATGATTAAAGTGGCATCATTAACACGTAAAGGATTTATTGCAGGAGATATTTC
Source organism: uncultured Pelagibacteraceae bacterium (assembly GCA_902536575.1). Lineage (GTDB taxonomy): Bacteria > Pseudomonadota > Alphaproteobacteria > Pelagibacterales > Pelagibacteraceae > Pelagibacter. The sequence continues at coordinate 4,954 of CACAYA010000033.1, forward strand.
AACAGTTATGAGTCCAAGAACTGTTATGCACTGGGCAGAAAATTCAGAAATCTTTAAAGATATTGGTTACGCTTTTAGAGTAACTTTTCTAAATAAATGTGATGATATAGAGAAAAATACTATCGCAGAGTATTATCAAAGATGTTTTGGTGAAGAATTACCTGAGTCATTGATAAATATTCAAATTTAAATGAGTAGTAGAGAAAACAATTTAAAAGAAAAATTTCGGATTGCATTAACTTCAACTGCAAAAGTTATATCCGATGACTTTAATTTAAATAAAAAAGAATCAGAAAAAAATAAATCTAAAGATATAAGTACTATTGAAATTGATAACATAAACAGTCCAAGTGATTTTATAAGATTGAGAGCAGAAACAGACTCTTCTGCTTTAAAGAAAAAATTTTCTGATGATGTTATTTATAAAAAAAATTTGCCAGGAAATAATTCCTCTAGATCTCTTTATAATATTGCAGAAAAAATAAGATATGAGGCATTGGGTGGTCAAATGTTAAAAGGAATTGAAAAAAATTTTCATGAAAATTATTCACAAATAATTAATCAAAAGCGTAGAGATCAGTTGAAAACTAAAGAAGATGTTACTGTTTCTGAAGCATTTGAACTTTACATGCTTAAAAATTTTCATAAAGTTAAACTTAATCCATTAGCTTCAAAAATGCTTAATTTTTGGGAAAAAGACTTTGAGAAATCTATAGAAAAACATAAAGAATTTTTATTAGATAACCTTGAGGATCAGAATATTTATAGCTCACGTTTATCTCAGATTTTAAAGGAAATGGATA
>CACAYA010000034.1 GCA_902536575.1 uncultured Pelagibacteraceae bacterium
AGTTTTTAATTCTAGAGACCTTTTTATATATATTTTCACTTTCAAGGTGACATTTTTCATAAATCGTGGTTGCTTTTACTTTAGACTTGTCTTCATCAAATATGGCTATCGTTGGTTTATAAAAATTTGAATAAACTCTTTGTGAAGAAATATAAACAAAATTTGTGCACTTATTAATTAATAGGTAATTGACTAATTTATTGAGTGCTTTTGAAGATCTTTTAAGAGAGGATGTGTTTCCATATTTTTTAATTTCCTCGTCTGTTACACCTGCTGCATGTATAAATAAATCAAATTTTATTTTTTTATTAATTAAGTATTCACTATTTTTTCTATTATATATTTTACTGTTTAATCTGTAAATAAAGTGCTTTTTTGACAATATTGCTTGGATGCCACTGCCAACTACACCAGTGCCTCCTAAGATTAATATTTTCATTTATTAAATTGTCAATCTACAAAATTTTTATGATTTAAGTCTTTATTTGAAATGATCTTTGGTTTAATTGGCCACTTAAATTTAAAAGCAGGATCATTAAACCTTATACCTTTTTCATTCTGTGGATTGTAATATTGAGAGCAATAATAATGTATAATTGTTTTATGCTTTAATGTCATAAAAGAATTCGCACAACCTTTTGGTACATGAAGCATTTTTCTATTTTCAGAGCTTATAGTAACCGAAACCCATTTTTTATAAGTGTCTGAGTTTTTTCTTAAATCAACCACAACATCATAAAATTTCCCACTTATGCAAGATAAAGTTTTTGCTTCCTGAAAAGGATATTTTTGATAATGAAAACCTCTCAATGTTCCTAAGAATTTATTTTCAGATATGTTGCTTTGTCTAATTTTAAATTCAATATTATTTTTTTTAAATTCCTGAGCACAAAAATGTCTTCTGAATAGACCTCTTTTATCTTTATAAGGTTCTGGAGATATTAAATAAACTCCTTTAATTTTTAATTCCTTAAATATCATTCAAAATTTCTTTTTAATATTTAGAAATAAATTTATAAATTAGTTTATAACTAAATTAAACTTACAAATATATTTAAATAAAAGAACTTTCTATTTTAAAATTTAAAATAGCCGAATTAAAGATTTTAAAGATTTTAATAAATATAATCAGTTTTTATTCTTAAAAATTTTTTTCAGTGCATAAATCAAGCCAATCGAGCTATTAGTACTGGTCAGCTGCACGCATTGCTGCGCTTCCACATCCAGCCTATCAACGTGGTAGTCTACCACGGCTCTATAGGAAGAACTAGTTTTGAGGTAAGTTTCCCGCTTAGATGCTTTCAGCAGTTATCTCGTCCATACTTAGCTACCCGGCACTGCAGCTGGCGCTACAACCGGTCCACCAGTGGTATGTTCAACCCGGTCCTCTCGTACTAGGGTCAACTCCTCTCAATTCTTCTACACGCATAGCAGATAGGGACCGAACTGTCTCACGACGTTCTGAACCCAGCTCACGTACCACTTTAATTGGCGAACAGCCAAACCCTTGGGACCTGCTCCAGCCCCAGGATGTGATGAGCCGACATCGAGGTGCCAAACACTGCCGTCGATATGAGCTCTTGGGCAGTATCAGCCTGTTATCCCCGGCGTACCTTTTATCCGTTGAGCGATGGCCCTTCCACTCAGAACCACCGGATCACTATGACCGACTTTCGTCTCTGCTCGACTTGTCAGTCTCACAGTCAGGCAGGCTTATGCCATTGCACTCTACGAACGATTTCTGACCGTTCTGAGCCTACCTTCGCACGCCTCCGTTACTATTTGGGAGGCGACCGCCCCAGTCAAACTACCCACCATACAATGTCTTGATGCCGGATGACGGCAATCAGTTAGATATCAAGAAAAACAAAAGAGGTATTTCACTGGTGACTCCACAAATGCTGACGCATTTGCTTCAATGTCTCCCTCCTATGCTAAATATGTTTTTCCTAATACCAATGTAAAGTTGCAGTAAAGGTGCACGGGGTCTTTCCGTCTAACTACGCGAACTCCGCATCTTCACGGAGAATTCAATTTCACTGAGTTGATGTTGGAGACAGCGGAGAAATCGTTACGCCATTCATGCAGGTCGGAACTTACCCGACAAGGAATTTCGCTACCTTAGGACCGTTATAGTTACGGCCGCCGTTTACTGGGGCTTCAGAAGTTAGCTTGCACCAACCGCATTAACCTTCCAGCACCGGGCAGGCGTCAGACCCTATACATCCACTTACGTGTTAGCAGAGCCCTGTGTTTTTGATAAACAGTCGCTTCTCCCTGGCTTGTGCCACCCTCTTATAGTTGCCTACAAAAAGGTCTTCCTTATCCCGAAGTTACGGAAGCATTTTGCCGAGTTCCTTCAACATCATTCTCTCAAGCGCCTAAATATACTCTATTAATCCACCTGTGTCGGTTTAGGGTACGGTCTAGTGATGGAGCTATTTCTTGGAACCTTTTCGCGGCAAGCTCAATCCATTAAGAACTCACAACTTATAAGATCCGTCACTACCATCTGGTTAAGGAATATTAACCTTATTTCCATCGACTACGGCTTTCGCCCTCGCCTTAGGTGCCGACTAACTCTGCGCGGATTAACCTTGCGCAGAAACCCTTGGATTTTCGGCGAAGAAGTTTTTCACTTCTTTTATCGTTACTTATGTCAGCATTCGCACTTCTGATACCTCCAGGATCCCTCACGGGTATCCCTTCACAGGCTTACAGAACGTTCCGCTACCGCTTATAAAACTCGTAAGTTTTATAAACCCACAGATTCGGTATATGATTTTAGCCCCGTTACATCTTCGGCGCAGAAACTCTATTAGACCGGTGAGCTGTTACGCTATCTTTAAAGGATGGCTGCTTCTAAGCCAACCTCCCGGCTGTTAAGGAATTTCCACATCCTTTCACACTTAATCATAATTTGGGGACCTTATCTGGTGGTCTGGGCTCTTTCCCTCTCGACCATGGACCTTAGCACCCACAGTCTGTCTGATGAAGAACAATACTTAGCATTCGGAGTTTTATTAGGTTTGGTAAGAATCTCTTCCCCCTAGCCCATTTAGTGCTCTACCTCTAAGCATCTATTTATTCATCGCACTACCTAAATAGTTTTCGCGGAAAACCAGCTATCTACGAATTTGGTTGGCCTTTCACCCCTTACCACAAGTCATCCAAAGACTTTTCAACGTCAACTGGTTCGGTCCTCCGGTAAGTGTTACCTTACTTTCAACCTGCTCATGGTAAGCTCATTCGTTTTCGGGTCTAATTCATAAAACTAATCGCCCTATTAAGACTTGCTTTCGCTACGCCTACACCTAGATGGCTTAAGCTTGCTTTATAAATTAAGTCACTGACCCATTATACAAAAGGTACGCCGTCACTCTAAAAAGAGCTTCGACTGATTGTAGGCATGCAGTTTCAGGTTCTATTTCACTCCCCTAATAGGGGTTCTTTTCACCTTTCCCTCACGGTACTAGTTCACTATCGGTCACTGAAGAGTATTTAGGCTTAGAGGGTGGTCCCCCTATATTCGAGCAGGATTTCACGTGTCCCGCTTTACTCAAGAATTTTGTTAAACATTACTTATACGGGACTATCACCCTCTTTGGTTAGCATTTCCAAACTATTCAAATTTTTTTAACAAAATTACTGGCCTAGTCCGCGTTCGCTCGCCACTACTAACGGAATCTCAATTGATTTCTTTTCCTCTGGTTACTTAGATGTTTCAGTTCTCCAGGTTGTCTCTTTAAACCTATGTATTCAGTTTAAAGTACCACATAAAGTGGTGGGTTTCCCCATTCGGAAATTTTCGGATCAAAACTTACATACAGCTCCCCGAAACTTATCGCAGTATATCACGTCCTTCATCGGCTTTCAGTGCCAAGGCATCCACTACACGCCCTTAAACGCTTGATTTATGCACAGAAAAAAATTCTGTGTCGAATCAAATTTTTATTTTGAACATTAGCTAATAACATTACTAATATTCGGATATAGATATTGATATTAATTATTATTTTTATTTACAATTTTTTATAGCTAAGTGCTTTGGTGGAGGATAGCGGGATCGAACCGCTGACCTCCTGAATGCAAATCAGGCGCTCTCCCAGCTGAGCTAATCCCCCGTGATCTTAAATTGGTGGGCCGAGAAAGACTCGAACTTTCGACCCCACCCTTATCAAGGGTGTGCTCTAACCAACTGAGCTACCGGCCCCCATGCAAGAGAAACACTACTTAAGAAGAGAAATGAGGACGGTCAACATTACCTGTATATTATTTAGAATGAAATATTAATTTCATTCATCCTTAGAAAGGAGGTAATCCAGCCGCAGGTTCCCCTACGGCTACCTTGTTACGACTTCACCCCAGTCGCTGACTATACCGTGGTCAAGGATATTAAACCTTGCCTTAAGGTAGAACCAACTCCCATGGTGTGACGGGCGGTGTGTACAAGACCCGGGAACGCATTCACCGTGGCACGCTGATCCACGATTACTAGTAATTCCAGCTTCATGCACTCGAGTTGCAGAGTGCAATCCGAACTGAGGTATCTTTTAGGGATTTGCTTGACCTCGCAGTCTTGCTTCCTGTTGTAGATACCATTGTAGCACGTGTGTAGCCCAACACGTAAGGGCCATGAGGACTTGACGTCATCCCCACCTTCCTCCAGCTTATCACTGGCAGTTCTTTCAGAGTGCCCAACTTAATGATGGCAACTAAAAGTGAGGGTTGCGCTCGTTGCGGGACTTAACCCAACATCTCACGACACGAGCTGACGACAGCCATGCAGCACCTGTGTTTCGTCCGGCCGAACCGAAAACTCTAATCTCTCAGAGTCGCGACGAACATGTCAAGTGTTGGTAAGGTTCTGCGCGTATCTTCGAATTAAACCACATGCTCCACTACTTGTGCGGGTCCCCGTCAATTCATTTGAGTTTTAACCTTGCGGTCGTACTCCCCAGGCGGTGTGTTTATCGCTTTCGCTGCGACACTGAAAATAAATTTCCAACGTCTAACACACATCGTTTACGGCATGGACTACGAGGGTATCTAATCCTCTTCGCTACCCATGCTTTCGTTCCTCAGTGTCAGTAATGATCCAGAAAGCTGCCTTCGCAATTGGTATTCTTTCTAATATCTACGAATTTCACCTCTACACTAGAAATTCTGCTTTCCTCTATCATACTCTAGCTGAAAAGTTTTGATGGCAGTTCCAGAGTTAAGCTCTGGGATTTCACCACCAACTTTTTCAACCACCTACGAACTCTTTAAGCCCAGTAATTCCGAACTACGCTAGGTCCCTTCGTATTACCGCGGCTGCTGGCACGAAGTTAGCCGGACCTTCTTATTCGGGTACAGTCATTTTCTTCCCCGACGAAAGAGCTTTACAACCCAAAGGCCTTCTTCACTCACGCGGCATCGCTGCATCAGAGTTTCCTCCATTGTGCAAGATTCCCCACTGCTGCCTCCCGTAGGAGTTTGGGCCGTGTCTCAGTCCCAATGTGGCTGATCATCCTCTCAAATCAGCTATTGATCACAGTCTTGGTAGGCCATTACCCCACCAACAAACTAATCAAGTGCAGGCTCATCCAATGGTGCATAAAGCTTTCTCCGTAAAGACTTATCCGGTATTAGCACAAGTTTCCTCGTGTTATTCCAGGCCAAAGGGTA
>CACAYA010000035.1 GCA_902536575.1 uncultured Pelagibacteraceae bacterium
CTTCTGCTTTATTAGAAGCCCTAGATCCAGAACAGAATACTACATTTAATGATCATTATTTAGAAGTAGACTATGATTTATCAGATGTAATGTTTGTTACAACTGCAAATACACTAAATATACTTCCACCATTACTTGATAGGATGGAAGTCATTAGACTTGCTGGTTATACAGAGGATGAAAAGATAAATATTGCTAATAAGTATTTGCTACCCAAACAAATTAAAGACAACGGTGTTAAAGAAAAAGAGATGAATTTAAGTGATGACATAATTAAAGAAGTAATAAGAGGCTACACTAAAGAGTCTGGAGTAAGAAATTTAGAAAGAGAGATTTCAAAAATTGCACGAAAAGTAGTTAAAAAAATTGTTGCTGGAGAAGAAAAAGAAGTCAATGTTAACAATAAAAATTTATCTGATTTTCTTGGAGTTCCAAAATTTAATTTTGGTGAACTAGAGAATGATAATAAAGTTGGTATTGTTGTTGGACTTGCTTGGACAGAATATGGTGGAGAGATCCTTAAAATTGAAACAGTTACAATGCCTGGCAAAGGAAGAATGCAAATCACAGGAAAACTTGGTGATGTAATGCAAGAGTCGGTAAAAGCTGCAAAATCTTTTGTTAGATCTAAATGTTTGGAATATGGTATTATTCCACCTTTATTTGAAAAGAAAGATTTTCATATACACGTTCCTGAAGGTGCAACTCCTAAAGATGGTCCTTCTGCTGGAGTTGGGATGGTTACATCTATTGTATCTTCAATTACTAATATACCTGTTAGAAAAGACTTGGCAATGACAGGAGAAGTTACTTTGACAGGTCAGGTCTTACAAATTGGTGGATTAAAAGAAAAATTACTAGCAGCACATAGAGCTGGAATCAAGGAAGTTTTAATTCCAAAAGAAAATGAAAAAGACCTTGTTGATATGCCAAAAAAAATAATGGATGACATAAAAATTACACCTGTTGAACATGCTGATCAAGTAATTAAAATAGCATTAACAAAAGAATTAAAACCTACCGAATATGTTGAGGTTGATATATCAAAAAAAGATGATAAATCTCAAGCTAGTATTCAGTAAAAACCAATTGATATAACATGGAAATATTAATAACCTTATTATTAGTTTTATTTTTGGGAATCTATTTACTAAGACCAATCTCCAAACATGAAAAAGATAGTTTTGAAAATAAGACTAATTGGAGAGGTGGATTTTAATTTTTCCTCATTTTATAGTAATTAATAGATCTTGACGTAATTGATCTAAAAGATATAAATCACGTTACTTTTTGGTTATGGGCGGTTAGCTCAGTTGGTAGAGCATCTCGTTTACACCGAGGGGGTCATAGGTTCGAGTCCTATACTGCCCACCAAGAATCAAAAGTGGGGGTGTAGCTCAGTTGGTTAGAGCGATCGCCTGTCACGCGATAGGTCGAGGGTTCGAGTCCCTTCACTCCCGCCACTTTTAATAAATTTTACATAATCTTCTAATGCATTGATATTATTGACTTTTTAAGTGTGTACAATATAAGTTATTGAAATTGTTGATTTTTTTTTCTAAAAAAATGTGACGTATCAGCGCTTCAAGAACAAAAAAAAAGTGCTATATAGATTTCAATGTTATCTGATTTTTTACAAAACTACTTACCTATAATAATTTTTTTAATTCTAGCATTAGGAATAAGTTGTGCATTTGTGGTAATTAATTTTATTCTTTCACCAAAAAGACCAGATCCTGAAAAGCTTTCTGCATATGAATGTGGATTTGAACCATTTGAAGACTCAAGGATGGAGTTTGATGTAAGGTTTTATTTGGTAGCAATATTATTTATTATTTTTGATTTAGAAATTGCTTTCCTTTTTCCATGGGCAATTTCTCTAGGAAGTATCGGTTTATTAGGTTTTTCATCAATGATGATTTTTCTCTTCATACTTACAATTGGTTTTATTTATGAGTGGAAAAAAGGTGCTTTAGACTGGGAATAAAATTTAATTACAATGCAAAACAAAATAGATCAGGTTCCTGAAGAATTTAAACAACTTGCAGACGATTTTAGCAAAAATGGATTTATTACAACTTCACTAGACAATTTAATAAATTGGTCAAGAGCAGGATCACTTCATTGGATGACATTTGGGTTAGCTTGTTGTGCTGTTGAAATGATGCAAACATCTATGCCAAGATATGATCTTGAAAGATTTGGTGCTGCACCAAGAGCTTCCCCAAGACAATCAGATGTAATGATTGTAGCAGGTACTTTGACTAATAAAATGGCACCTGCTTTAAGAAAAGTTTACGACCAAATGCCAGAACCAAGATACGTTATCTCAATGGGAAGTTGTGCAAATGGTGGTGGGTATTATCATTATTCATATTCTGTGGTGAGAGGTTGCGATAGAATAGTTCCAGTTGACGTTTATGTGCCCGGATGTCCTCCATCAGCAGAGGCATTGCTTTATGGAATATTACAACTTCAAAAAAAAATTAGAAACAAGGGCTCTATAACGAGATAATTATGTAAAATTTAATTGATTTAGAAAAAAAAATTAACTCGGAATTAACAACTAAAATTAACAGAACTGAGATTAAACACAATCATATTTATCTTGAAACAGACAAAGATGATTTTATTGAAGTAGTTTTGTTTTTAAAAACAAACAATGATACTAAATTCAGACAACTTATTGATATTACAGTTGTTGATTATCCAGAAAATTATAAAAGATTTGAAGTAGTATATTTATTTTTAAGCCATGAATTTAATCAAAGATTAATTTTAAAATATACAATTGCAGAAAATGAAATCATACCATCCATAACTAGTATCTTTTCAGGAGCTAACTGGATGGAAAGAGAAGTCTTTGATATGTACGGTGTTTCTTTTAAAGATCATCCAGATTTAAGAAGAATATTAACTGATTATGGATTTGAAGGACATCCACTTAGAAAGGATTTTCCTTTAACAGGACACACAGAGGTTAGATACAGTGAAGACCAAAAAAAAGTAATAAACGAGCCAGTCAAATTAGAACAGAATTATAGAAATTTTGATTACGAAAGCCCATGGGAAGGGACTAGATATATAAAAGAAGAATTAGATAATAATGACAAAAAAAATTAAAAACCTTAATTTAAACTTTGGTCCTCAACACCCAGCTGCTCATGGAGTATTAAGATTAATTTTAGAATTAGATGGTGAAGTAGTTGAGAAAGCTGATCCTCATATTGGATTATTACACAGAGGCACGGAAAAACTAATTGAAAACAAAACTTATATGCAAGCAGTTCCGTACTTTGATCGTCTAGATTATGTTGCTCCAATGAACCAAGAACATGCCTTTGCGTTAGCGACTGAAAAAATACTTGAAATAGATGTTCCAATTAGAGCTCAATACATAAGAGTTATATTTTGTGAGATAGGAAGAATTTTAAGTCATATATTAAATGTCACTACCCAAGCTATGGATGTTGGCGCTCTAACTCCTACACTATGGGGATTTGAAGAAAGAGAAAAATTAATGGGTTTTTATGAGAGAGTTTCTGGCTCACGACTTCATGCAAATTATTTTAGAGCAGGTGGAGTTCATCAAGATTTACCCCAAGGCCTTGAAGAAGATATAGCTGAATTTTGTGAGACATTTCCAAAAATAATTAATGATTTAGAAAGTTTATTGACTGAGAATAGAATTTTTAAACAACGAAATGTAGATATAGGTGTTGTTACTAAACAGGATGCTTTAGATTATTCTTTTTCAGGCGTGATGATTAGAGGATCAGGCGTTCCATGGGATTTAAGAAAATCCCAACCTTATGATTGTTATGAACAATTAGACTTTAAAATTCCAGTTGGGAAAAACGGAGATTGCTATGACAGGTACTTATGCAGAATAGAAGAAATGAAAGAAAGTGTATTTATTATTAAGCAATGTCTTTCTAAAATGGAAAAAGGTCCAATAAAATCTTTAGACGGCAAGATAAGCCCCCCTTCAAAAAAAGAGATTAAACAATCAATGGAAGCACTTATTCATCATTTTAAACTTTTTACAGAGGGTTATAGAGTTCCTAAAGATGAAATCTATACAGCAGTAGAAGCTCCTAAAGGAGAATTTGGAGTTTATTTGATTTCAGATGGATCTAATAAACCTTACAAATGTAAAATAAGAGCTCCTGGATTTTCACATCTTCAGTCTATGGATTATTTAATTAAAGGACATATGTTAGCTGATGTACCAGCAGTTCTCGGTTCGTTAGATATAGTTTTTGGTGAGGTAGATAGATGAGTTTAAGAAGACCAGCAAAAAATCAACCTGAAAGTTTTGAGTTCAGTTCTTCCTCGATGGTAGAAGCAAACAAAATAGTTTTAAAATATCCTGAAGGTAAACAGCAAAGTGCTGTAATGGCTTTATTATATATTGCTCAAAAACAAAATGATAACTGGATACCGTTGGCTGCTATGAAATATATCGCAAAGTTTTTAGATATGCCTTACATAAAAGTTTACGAGGTAGCAACTTTTTATACCATGTACAATTTATCTCCAGTAGGAAAATATTTTGTACAGGTTTGTACTACTCCTCCAGCATGAACCTCTATTAATTCTTTTAAAGGAATATTCATTTCTTCCTCTACATTACATGGATTATTCACATTGCCTGAAATACAAAAAATTTTTGTCCCT
>CACAYA010000036.1 GCA_902536575.1 uncultured Pelagibacteraceae bacterium
AATTTGATGACATCATCAATTTTATGTTCAAATTTACTGTATGTTTTGATTGGTTTTCGAGATTTAGGTTTTTCCCTAATTATTGATAAATCCATATCACCATAGATCGTCATAGTTAATGTTCTGGGGATTGGTGTTGCTGTCATTAATAAAACATCGCAATCATTACCACCTTTATCAGAAAGTTTTTTCCTTTGATTAACACCAAACTTATGTTGTTCATCTATGATAATAAGTCCAAGCTTTTTGAAAACTATTTTTTTTTGAAATAATGCGTGTGTTCCAAAAATAATATCTATTTCATTATTTTTTAATTTATCTAAGATGATTTTTTTATTTTTGTATTCAGATTTTCCTGAAATTAATTCTATTTTGGTTTTTTTAGGAAAAATTTCTTTTGCTAAATTATAATGCTGACGTGCTAATATTTCTGTAGGTGCCATGAAAGCCACTTGATATTTCGAGTTTATTGTATTGTATGCAGTTAGAAGTGCTATAATTGTTTTCCCACTACCCACATCACCCTGTAACAGCCTAAACATTTTTGTGGGTGAACTTAAATCTTTATTTATTTGCTTAAGGGAATTTAATTGATCATTTGTAAGAGAAAAACTTAACTTATTTATTAAAACATTTTGTAAATAAAAATTAATTTTTTTTCTTTTTTTTTTTATTTTTTTAATTTTCTTTCTTATTTCAGAATTGACTAAAAATGTTGAAAAAATTTCATCATAAGCTAATCTTTGATAAAAATTATCTTTATATTTTCCTATATTTTTTGGTTTATGAAGTTCTACAATAGAATTATTCCAACTTAAATTTCCAAAATTCTTTATAATTTCTTTAGAATGCCACTCATCTAGTACAGGTAATTTATTAATAATTTGATTAATAATTTTATTATAAACTTTCTCAGATATTCCTTCTGTTAAAGAATACTGATTATGCAATTGTTTTATTAAAGAAGAATCCTCAGATACGTATTTAGGGTTTGTTAGTTGATATTTGTTTTTAAAATAACTAATTTTTCCACTAATTGTTATTTTTTTACCTATTGGAAGAATTTTTTTTACGTATCCTTCATAACTGTTAAAAAAAACACAGTCTAAATCTCCAGTATCATCCGAACAAATAACTCTGTTCGGCAAGTTTCTTATTCTAGGAAATAGATACTTTTTAGGAGTAACTGTAACAGTTTGATTCTCACCAATTTTAAGATCTTTAATTTTTGAGGACAATCTTCTATCAGTATAAGATTTTGGAAGTTTCCACAAAAGATCAAATAAATTATTAACATTTTTCTTTTTAAGTAAATTTGTTGTTTTAACACCAACGCCTTTTAATGCTGTTAAATCTGATAATAAATATTTATAATCACTTTTAATATCCATATTAAATTAATATATTCTAATAATGACCATCAACATAGATGAATTAAAAAAAAAAATTATTTATAGATCTAATTATCGAGGAACAAAAGAGATGGATAAACTTTTGGGGACATTTGTCAAAAAAAATATTAATAATTTAAATTATGAAGAGTTAATTCATTTAGAAAAATTACTAAATATAGACGATGCAAATTTATACAACTTCTATACAGGAGTTGAAACAGAATTTGAAATAGAAAATAATAAAGTAAATTTACTTTTTAAAAATTTTAAGTATTAACACTGGCGGAGAGACTGGGATTCGAACCCAGGAAAGAGTTGCCCCTTTGCCGGTTTTCAAGACCGGTGCTTTCAACCGCTCAGCCATCTCTCCTTGAGCAAGGTTTTATAATTATAATTATTTAATTCAACCTTAAAATAGTCTATTAAAATCAATAACGACTAATTCCATTAAATCATATGAACAGAGAATTCAATAAAGGTTTACTACTAGCAGGTTCTGGCTCATTTTGGTGGGGATTTATAGGTGTCATATATTTTAAATCTATCACTTATATTGGTCACATAGAACTTGTTGTTCATAGATGCCTTTGGTCGACTGTCACATTAATTATAACTACATTTTTTTTTTCTAAATGGCATATTTTTTTTAAAATTATAAAAAGTAAAAAAAATTTAATTTATCTTTTTTTTTCAGGTAGCTTAATTTTTATTAATTGGGGATCTTGGATTTATGCAGTAGCTACCAATAGAATAATTGATGCTAGCTTTGGCTATTATATAATGCCTATTCTTAGCGTGTTGTTAGGTTATATTTTTTTTAAAGAGGTTCTTAATAAGAAGAGAATTTTTTCAATTATATTAGTTATATTGTCTATTCTTTACTTAGTTATAATGAGTTATAGTTCTTTGCCATGGTTAGGCTTGATTATAGCTTTTAGTTGGGGTTTTTATAATCTATTTAGAAAAAAAATTAATGTTGATACCGATGTTGGTTTATTAATAGAGAGTTTATTTATATTGCCATTTGCAGTGGCTGCATTTTATTTGATTTCAATTAATGGATTTAATGATTTTAAAATTGATGATCCTCCAACGATGTTTTTAATATTTTTAGCAGGACCAATGACTGTAATACCACTTTTTTTATATGTAAGAGGCGTTGAGTTGAGTGGATTGGGTCCAACGGGAATGATATTTTATATAACTCCTACTTTACAATTTTTACTTGGTTTTTTTTACTATGAGGAAGTTTTTTCATTAGATAAATTAGTCAGTTTTATTTTTATATGGATTGCTGTAATTGTATATTTGAAAGATTTATATGAAAATAATTAAGTACTTGTTTATCATTCTACTATCTTTTAACGCAACTGTTTATGCTGATATTAATACTGAATTTGAAAATTGGAAAAAAAATTTTAAAAGGATAGCACTTCTAAATAATATTTCTGAAAAAACATTTGATAAAGTCATGTCTAATACAAAGTTTCTTCCAAATGTAATTAAATATGACAGGTTCCAACCTGAATTTTACGAGGATACAAAAACCTATATTTCAAAAAGAAGTTCTGACAAAAAAGTATCTAAGGGGTTGTTATTTTATAAACAAAATTCAAACTTAGTTAAATCAATAGAAAATAAATTTAATATAGAACCAGAATTGCTACTATCACTGATGGGTATTGAAACAAATTTTGGTACATATGTTGGAAAAATGGATATTTTATCCTCACTTGCCACACTAAGTTTTGATAAGAGAAGGTCTGAGTTTTTCACCAATGAATTATTAATACTTTTAAATCTTATTGAAAAACAACAAATTAATTATGAAACTCTTTTTGGATCTTGGGCAGGTGCATTTGGTTTTTTTCAATTTATGCCATCAACTATGAAAAATTATGCAATAGATTATGATAATAATGGATCAATTGATTTAAAAAATAATAAAGATGCGTATGCATCAGCAGGTAATTATTTAAATCAAATTGGATGGAAGGCTGGTCAACCTTGTTTTCTAAAAGTCAATTTATCTGATGATGTACCAAGAAAATATTTAAATGTTTCAGCCAAGAAACTTCACAACAAACAAAAATTAAAATCTTTTAGTAAATTTATTACAAATATAGACGATATAGAAAACAAATATAAAAATCTTCAGGTAGCAATAATTACACCTGATAAAGATATAATACCTGATGCAGACACATTAAATCCTGCCTTTATTGTTTTTGATAATTATGAAATCATATTACAATGGAACAGATCTTTAAGATTTGCATTAGCTGTTTGTACTTTAAAAAATAAATTAAAAAATGAAATTCAATAAATATTTAATTATACTTTTAATTTTATTTTTAGCAGCGTGCAAACAAATTGATAATGATAAAAAAATAATAAATTATTCTGAATATCAAAAATATAGCAACACTGGTTTTACTTTGATTTATAATGAAAAACTTAAGAAAAAAAATAAAATATCAAAAAAAATTAATAATAGAGCTTTAGTTATTTTTCACAAAAAAATTAAAAAAAATTCTTTTGTAAAAATTACCAATCCAATTAATGATAAATCAGTTATTGCTAAAGTTGTTTCAAATAATGTTGAATTTTCCGACTTTTATAATTCAGTAATTACAACCAGAATTGCAAATGAGCTATCTATTGATTTAAATGAGCCCTATGTTGACCTTGTTCTTATTTCTGAAAATTCCACATTTATTGCTAAAAAAGCAAAAACATTTGATGAGGAAAAAAATGTTGCTGAAAAAGCACCTGTTGACGGTATTACAATTGATAATTTAGGTGCCGACTTAAATGAAAAAATTAAAGTAAAAAAACATAAATTTTTATACTCAATTAAGATTGCTGATTTTTATTATAAGGACTCAGCAGAGAATATGATCTTAAGAATCAAAAAAGAGACAAATCTGAAAAATCCATTAATAAAAAAATT
>CACAYA010000037.1 GCA_902536575.1 uncultured Pelagibacteraceae bacterium
TATCACGAAAAATTGTCAATAGCTGGTAACTGTAGAATGTGTTTGGTTGAAATAGAAAAGTCCCCAAAACCAATTGCTTCTTGTGCAATGCCAGCTGCAGAGGGAATGAATATTAAAACTAATACTTCTTTTGTTGAAAAGGCTCGAAAGGGAGTTATGGAGTTTTTATTGGCTAACCATCCTTTGGATTGTCCAGTTTGTGACCAAGGTGGCGAGTGTGATCTTCAAGATCAGTCAATGTTTTATGGGGTAGATAAATCAAGATTTAAAGAGAACAAAAGAGCTGTACCGGAAAAACATATGGGACCATTAATTAAGACACAAATGACAAGATGTATACACTGTACTCGGTGTGTAAGATTTGCGACTGAAGTTGCTGGAGTATCAGAGTTAGGAGCAATTGGTAGAGGAGAGGATATGCAAATTACAACTTATTTGGAGCAGTCGATGCAATCAGAGTTGTCAGCAAATGTAATAGATCTGTGTCCAGTGGGTGCTCTAACATCAAAACCTTATGTTTTTGAGGCAAGACCTTGGGAACTTAAAAAAACTGAGACTGTTGATGTGATGGACGCTGTTGGATCAAATGTAAGAGTAGATACGTATGATTGGGAAGTTAAAAGAGTTTTGCCTATAATTAATGAGGATATCAATGAAGAGTGGATTTCAGATAAGACGAGATACGCTTGCGATGGTCTGTTAAATCAAAGACTAGACACCCCTTTTATTAAATATAATGGTAAATTTGAAAAAGCATCATGGACTGAGGTCTTTAAAATTATTAAGTCAAAATTTGAAAATTCATCAAATGATAAAGTTTGCGGTTTTGTTGGAGACTTAACCAATATGGAGACAGGTTATATTTTTAAGGAGTTTTTTGATAGAACTTTAAACAATAACAATTATGACTCAAGATCAGATAACAGATTTCTAGATAACTCTCAAAGAGAGAATTATATATTTAATTCTTCTATAAATGGAATTGAAGATGCTGATTTAATATTTTTGATTGGAGCAAATCCTAGATATGAAGCTACAATCTTAAATGCTAGAATTAGAAAAGCTTTTGTAAATAATAATACAAAAGTAATCTCATTGACAGATGTAGGTGATCTAACTTATCCTTATAAGAATTTAGATGGCCAAACTCAAACCATAAAAACTATTTTTGAAGGGTCTGAGGAAATATCAAAAGAAATAATTAGCGCAAGTAAGCCAATGATCATAATTGGTGAATCTTTACTTAAATTTAATTCAGTAGAATACTTATTTAATTTAATCAAAGATTTTTTGCGAAAAAATAATAAATTTACAGAGGATTGGAACCCGTTAAATATTTTATCTTGTGATGCGGCAACAGTTGGTAATTTTGATCTAGGGATATTGAATAGTGAAAAAAATTTATTGCAAGAATTAAAATCTAATAAATTTGAAATCGTTTATTTGGTTGGACAAGATAACTTAGAATTTAATAAAAAAGATGAATTTATAATTTATCAAGGAAGTCATGGAGATAAGGGAGCAGAAATTGCAGACATAATTTTACCAGGATCAGCTTATACAGAACAAGATGGTTATTTTACAAATCTAGAGGGAAAAATGCAAAAAGCATATAAAGCATCTTACCCTCCTGGAGAAGCCAAAGAAGATTGGCAAATTATAAATGAATTAGCTGAAGTCATGAATAATCGTAAATTATTTAACGATAAAGAGGAATTGGAAAGTAGCATGTTTAATTACCTCAAACTTCAAAAAGAAAAACCAAATTTTAAAAATAAAGAAGAAACAAATTCAGAATTTATAAATGAAAAATTAAATATTCAATTAAAACCTTATTATTTTTCAAATGTTATTGCTAGATCTTCAAAAACTATGATTGAATGTAACAATTCTAAATTAAATACCAAGTCAACAGGAACAGAGGGGTAGATGGAATATTTAACCATATTCTTTGATCAAGTTTATAGAATTCTTTTTTTATTAGTTCCTGTTTTGGTGTCCGTTGCTATGGTTGTTTGGCTTGATAGGAGAGTGTGGGCATTCGTTCAAAAGAGACAAGGACCAAATGTAGTTGGTCCATTCGGTCTTTTACAAACTATTGCTGATGCATTGAAGTATATTTTTAAAGAAATTATAATCCCATCAAGTTCAAATAAAGTAATTTTTATTCTTGCGCCAATTGTAACAATGACTCTAGCTTTAATTGCTTGGGCAGTAATTCCATTTAGCGCAACTCAAGTGTTAGCGGATATAAATGTTGGCATTCTTTATTTATTTGCTGTTTCATCACTCGGAGTTTATGGGATAATAATGGGTGGATGGGCTTCAAATTCTAAATATCCATTCTTAGGCGCAATTAGATCTGCAGCTCAAATGGTATCTTATGAAGTATCAATTGGTGTAATTATTATTAATGTTCTGTTGTGTGTAGGATCACTTAATTTAAATGACATTGTTATAGCTCAACAAAACTTATGGTTTGTTATTCCGTTATTCCCAATGTTTGTTATTTTTTTTATTTCTGCATTGGCTGAAACTAATAGACCACCATTTGATCTACCAGAAGCTGAAGCTGAATTAGTCGCTGGATATCAAACAGAATATTCTGGGATGATGTATGCAATGTTCTGGCTTGGTGAATATGCAAATATTCTTTTAATGTGTGCCATGGGTGCGATTTTATTTTTGGGTGGATGGCTATCTCCACTTGAAATTTATCCTTTTACTTTAGTGCCAGGACCTGTGTGGTTAGTGTTAAAGATATTAATATTATTTTTGTTGTTTGCTTTAGTTAAGGCAATTGTTCCAAGATACAGATATGACCAACTAATGAAATTAGGTTGGAAAGTATTCCTTCCTTTATCTTTAATATGGGTTGTGTTAACAGCTAGTTATTTATTTTATTTTAATCTTCTCCCGGTGAACTAATTATGAAAATATCACGATTTTTTAAAACTATATTTATGGCTGATTTTGCTAATGGTTTGTATATGGCCATTAAAGAAGTATTTAAATCAAAAAAAACAATCAATTATCCTTTTGAAAAAGGTAAGATAAGTCCACGTTTTAGAGGAGAGCATGCATTAAGAAGATATCCGAATGGTGAGGAGAGATGTATAGCATGTAAATTATGTGAGGCTGTATGTCCAGCTCAGGCAATAACTATTGAGTCTGCTCAAAGAGAAGATGGAAGTAGAAAAACGACCCGTTATGACATTGATATGATGAAATGTATTTATTGTGGATTATGCGAAGAGTCATGTCCTGTAGATGCTATAGTTCAGGGTCCAAACTTTGAATTTTCAACCGAAACAAGAGAAGAACTTTATTACACTAAGGATAAACTTTTAGATAACGGTGATAGGTGGGAAAATATTTTAGAGGCTAATATTAAAGCCGACAGTTCTCACAGATAAAAATGATTGCACACTCCATTTTCTTTTATACTTTTTCAATTATAGCTATTGTCTCTGCAATAATGGT
>CACAYA010000038.1 GCA_902536575.1 uncultured Pelagibacteraceae bacterium
AAAAAGGGTATGCGCTATTATCTGAATTTATCTTTGTTAATTTTAAATGACGATAAATTATCTAGTTTAAACCAGATCAAATTTTAATTTTATAAGTTAGAGCTTGGTTATTTATTAATATCTCAGAGCAAAATAGGATATTTAGTTTAAAATAGACATTGGATCTAATCGTGTTTGAAACCAATTAACTCTAAAATCTAGATGTGGACCAGTTGATCTTCCGGTAG
The DNA here is from genome assembly GCA_902536575.1 of uncultured Pelagibacteraceae bacterium. GTDB lineage: Bacteria > Pseudomonadota > Alphaproteobacteria > Pelagibacterales > Pelagibacteraceae > Pelagibacter. The sequence continues at coordinate 228 of CACAYA010000038.1, forward strand.
AACCAACTGTTCCAATTATATCTCCTTGATTAATATTATCACCAACAGAGACTAAAACATTTTCAAGGTGTGAATATATTGTAGAAATTCCATGGCCGTGATCCATTATAACAGTACCTCCAGTATAATATAAATCATCTTCTGCCATTGTTACAGTTCCTGATGCAGAGGATTTAATCATCGTTCCTTGTTTAGCAGCAATATCAATTCCATAGTGTGGCCATCTTGGTTTACCATTTAAAATCCGTTGACTGCCATAAACACCACTTATAATTCCTTTAACTGGCATAATAAATTTTTCTTTAAAAAACTGCAGATTTGAATTTATTGCTCTTGCTGCACCTATAGCATTATTTTCTTTTTTAATTCTTTTATATACAGATTCGGGTGGTGTAACCTTACTTTCTTCGAGACCATCAATTCTCTGAATGTTATACTTTCTTTTTAGAACTTTTTTTGTAAATGTTGTTTTTTTTCCATTAAGAATTTTTATAAAAGTAAGATCATATTTTTGATCTCTATCAATTCCAAATGCAAAGTAGCCGTCCTTTGAGACTTTAACTTCTTTTTTTCCAATTAAAATCTTAGCATTTGGGTCAGTTAGACCAAGTATGAAATGACCTTGTAAAAAATTTCCTTGAAATTCAATTGCATATACAGGAGATATTAAAAATAATAAAACTAGAAAAATTCTATAAATTATTGAGCTGTCCATCCACCATCTATTATTATTGATGTACCAGTAATCATTGAAGATGCTGACGAAGCTAAAAAACATACAGTTGTTGCTACATCACTTTCAGTAGCAGCTTTACCCATAGGAATTTTTCCAATAGCAAATTTTTTGAATTTTTTATCTTTAAAAAATTTTTTAACCATTGGTGTTTCTACAAAAGTAGGTGCCACTGTGTTTACTCTTATATTTTTTTTTGCTAATTCAACACCCATTCCTTTTGTTAATCCTTCAATACCAAATTTAGTCATGTTGTATATATTTCTTCCTTCACAGCCTACATGACCAAGTTGAGAAGACATATTTATTATAGAACCAGGCCTTTTTTTATTTTTTAGCATTTTTTTAACAACAAGTTGAGCTACATTAAATGCAGCTTTAAGATTTAGATCTATCAAATAATTCATGCTTTTTTGCTGAATTCTTTCAAAAGGTTCCGGTATATTGGTTCCAGCATTATTAACTAAAATATCAATAACTCTTATTTTACCTAATTTTTCTTTTAGATCTTGGTAGTTCATTACATCACAGTGAATTTTTATGATTTTACCTTTAACTTTTTTTATATCTTTTTCTAATTTATTTAAGTCAGATTGAGTTCTACTTAATGCTATTACCGTTGCACCCGCTTCTGCTAATGCTATAGAGCAAGCTCTACCAAGGCCTTTTCCAGCACCAGTCACTAAAGCATATTTTTTTTTTAGATTTATTTTCTGAAGATACATTATAAGAATAATATTTTAATATCTGCGTAAATCAACTCAACTGCAACAGCCAAAATTGCTAATAATCCAAGCCAAGCTATCCATCTGTATTTTTTAATCCACCCAGATATTAGTGTAGCAGCTGTAGCCATCAATATAATTGATAAAACTAAACCAAATACAAGAAGTCCATAATGTTCACCAGCAGCACCCGCAACACCCAACACATTATCTAAACTCATTGTGAAATCAGCTAATAGAACAGTCCAAATCGCTTTTAAGAAACTAGAGTTATCTACTTTAATATCTTCCTCTTTTTCAGATCCTTTAATTACATCGACGTAAAGTTTGTAAACAATATAAAGTAATAAAAGTCCTCCTATAAGTCTTAAACCTGTAATCTGTAACAGATAAGCAGTAAGAAGTGTTAATATTATTCTGAGTATTACTGCACCTCCTATACCCCAAAATATAACTTTTTTTCTTTGTTCAGGTGGAAATTTGGATGCAACCATACCAATGATAATTGCGTTATCCCCAGCTAAAACTAAATCTATAAATATTATTTGTGTTAAAATCGCTATTTGTTCAGGAGTAAATAATTCAGCAAACATTAATGGTTAAGTATCATGTCTGCACCTTTTTCTGCAATCATTATTGTTGGAGCATTAGTATTGCCTGATGTAATATTTGGCATAATGGATGCATCAATCACTCTAAGATTACTTACTCCTCTAACCCTTAGTTTTTCGTCAACCACTGACATTTCATCCTGACCCATTTTACAAGTACCGACGGGATGAAAAATAGTTTGAGCGTAATTTGAAGCCTCTTTCACTAACTCCTCATCATCATTAATATTTATTCCAGGTCTATATTCTTCAGGTGAATATTTTTTAAAAGTTTCAGACTCCATTATTATTTTTCTTGTTAATTTCAGACCTTTAGCTGCAATCATTCTATCATTATCAGTAGATAGATAATTTTGTTTTATTTTAGCATAAGTTCTTGAGTCTTTATCAACGATACTAACATGTCCTCTGCTAGTAGGTTTTATATTAGAGACTGTAGGTGTAAAAGCATGAAAGTCATGATTTTTAGTTGCACCTAATGTATCCATACTCATAGGCTGAACATGCCATTGTAAATCTGGTAACTCTAATGAAGAGTCACTTTTAGCAAACATACAAAGTTGGCTTGCACCCATAGTCATAGGACCAGTTCTTTTAAATATATATTCTAACCCAATCATTAAATTTCCAAACAAACTATTAATTTTTTTATTTAATGATTTAAGACCATTAATTTTATAAATAGGTCTGAACATTAAATGATCATGCAAGTTTTCACCAACACCAATTAAATTGTGAACAATTTCTATTCCAAGGTTTTTCAACTTTTCTGAACTTCCAATTCCTGATACTTGTAAAATTTGTGGTGAACCAATGGCACCTGAAGATAATATTATTTCTCTATTAGCTTCTACTTTCTTTAATTCGTTTCCTTGCCAAAATTCAACCCCTTTAGCTATTTTATTTTCAAAGAT
>CACAYA010000039.1 GCA_902536575.1 uncultured Pelagibacteraceae bacterium
TGCAGATTTTAGAACAATAGATGGAAAGTTTTATTATGCTTTAGGGGGAATAAAAGCTGTTGGGTATGAGGCAATTACAAATATTATTGAGGAAAGAATTACTAATGGTAAATTTTTGTCAATCAACGATTTTTTAAACAGAGTGAACCCAAAAGATATTAATAAACTTCAACTTGAAGGACTAGTAAAAGCAGGTGCCTTTGATAAGATAAATCCGAATAGACAAGCATTATTTGAATCAATACCTAACATTATAGTTAAAAATAAAAATATTTTTGAGAATAAATCAGCAAATCAAATTGATTTATTTTCAGAGGATGAGAACACCCAAGAAGATATTATAAATAAAATCGAAGACTGGAATTTTGAAGAAAGGCTAGCAAAAGAATTTGAAGCGGTAGGTTTTTTTATTTCTGATCATCCTTTAAATCAATTTACAGAAATATTTAATGATTATAAAATAAACGCATTTACCAAATTTACTTTAGATGATGAAATTAAAAATTCTAATATAGCTGCTACTTTATTAAAATTACAAGAGAGAAAAACTGCAAAAGGAAATTCTTATGCAGTTTTGAAATTATCAGATTTATCAAGTGTATTTGAACTTTTTATATTTTCTGATGTTTTAGAATTAAATAGAGAAATTTTGAAAGAGGGTAATTCTTTAATATTAAATCTAGTTAAAAATATAGCTGATGATGAAAACCGTTTTAAAAGAATTAATGTTCAAAAAATATCTTCATTAAAAGAGTTGTTCAATAGTCCAATCAATGAAGTTTCCTTTGAGGTCGGTTCTAAAGACCAAGTCAAAGCGATATCAAAAATTCTTGATAAAAGTGGCAAAACATTAGTTAATATTAATCTAGTCACAGAAGACAATATTCTTAAGTTTAAGCTTAAAAATACAAAAAATTTGGATAGAAAATTGCTAAATTTGATTAGAAAACAAGAAATAAAAGCTGCAATTTCATAAATAAACCTTGTTAAATCCATTAAATATTTGTAAATACTGCATAAATTAAATTAACACGCACACAGTTGTTGGTTTTATACCTCCGGTCCAGAATTGGAAATTACTGTGGTGGCTTAACCGGGAATAAATATGAAAATACCTAACGTTACAATTCAACAATTATTAGAAGCAGGGGTCCACCTTGGTCATAAAACCTTAAGATGGAATCCAAAAATGAAGAAATATATTTTTGGTAAAAGAGACTCAATTCACATTATAGACTTAACTCAAACACTTGAGTTAACTAAAGTAGCTCTGGAGAAAGTTTATAACACCGTAACAAATAACGGAAAAATTTTATTTGTTTCTACAAAAAAACAAGCATCAGAGGCAATAGCAGAAGTTGCAAAAGAAACAGATCAATATTTTGTAAATTATAGATGGCTTGGTGGCATGCTAACCAATTGGGGAACAATTTCTAATTCAATTAAAAAATTGAAAAAATTAGAAGTAGATCTTTCAACCGAAAATAGAGGATTTACTAAAAAAGAACTCTTAAAAATGAGTGTTAAAAAAGACAAACTTCAAAGATCACTTGGAGGAATTGCTGAAATGAAAAAAGTTCCAGATCTAGTTTTTGTAATAGATACAAATTACGAGTCTTTAGCAATAGCAGAATCTGCTAAACTTGGAATACCAATTATTGCAATTTTAGATAGCAACTCAAATCCAGAAAATATTGATTTTCCAATTCCAGGGAATGATGATGCCAGAAGAGCAATTGATCTTTATTGTAATCTTATAAAGGAAACAATTATTAGTGCAAAAACATCTATTCCAACACCAGAAACAAAAGATGTTGCAGTCGAAGATAAGAAAAAAGATGATGAAAAATCAAAAACAATCCAAGAACTAGATAGAGAAAAATTAGATCAAAAGTTCTCTAAAGAAAGTAAGAAGACTTTAAATTAGTATGAGTGATATAGAGAATGTAAAGAAACTAAGAGAAGTAACTGGAGCAGGTTTTAAAGATTGTAATTTAGCAATTAAAGAGGCTAACGGTGATATAGATAAGGCTATAGAAATACTTAGGGTAAAAGGAATTTCTAAGGCTTCAAAAAAAATGTCTCGTGACGCCAAAGAAGGAGTTGTAGTTGTTAGTGGGAATGAAACAAAAACATCTCTTATTGAAGTAAATTGTGAGACCGATTTTGTTGCTAAAAATGAGGACTTTATTAACTTTGTAAAAGAACTTAGTGAATTAAATAATCAAAAAAATTCTAATCTTGATGAATTAAAAAATGCAAAGATGAATAATGGTCAAACTGTTAATGAGAATTTAGTTGCATTAATCGCAAAAATTGGAGAAAAAATAACTATAGGCAAATCTAAAACTATTGAAAATTTAAATGGTGTAAATAATCATTATCTGCATACAGTTGTTAAGGATAACGTAGCAAAGTTAGCTGTATTAGTGTCGCTAGAAACTAAAGAAAAGTCTGAGGCAGTAAAGATATTTAGTAAACAATTATCAATGCATATTGCAGCTTCAAACCCTTTAGCTTTAAACTCTAATCAAATAGACAAGAATGTTATTGATAAAGAACAAAAGCTTGTTGCAGAAGAATTAAAAAATTCTGGAAAACCCGAGGAGATTGCTAAAAAAATTAGTTTAGGTAAAATGAACAAGTTTAAAGAAGAAAATGCTCTTTTAACTCAAGCTTGGGTAATGGAACCAAAAAAAAAAGTGAAAGATATATTACAAGAATTATCTATAGCTGATCTAAAAATTAAAGAATTTTATAGAATTAAAATTGGAGAATAAATGTTTGATGAAAAATCTTACAGCCTTAAGATGGATAAAGCCATAGAGGTGTTTTCAAAAGAATTATCTTCATTGCGAACAGGCAGAGCTAACGCAGCTATGTTAGATTTAATTAAAGTTGACGTT
>CACAYA010000040.1 GCA_902536575.1 uncultured Pelagibacteraceae bacterium
ATTCCAAATAAAAGGACCTGGATGGGGTCTAACCCATTGGCCCTCTTTACCACGCATTTTCTTGTCACGCATTTCAGTAAGTTCACCAAACCTTGATTCTGAAAACGATATACTAGAAAAAAAAATTAAAAAAATTGAAAAAAAAAAAATTTTCATTTTTCAATTAGGTGTTAATTAGTTCCCCGGACCACCTGGATCTCCTGGACCACCAGGTCCACCTGGTCCTCCTGGACCCATTGGGTCTCCTGGTCCACCTGGGCCACCAGGTCCACCTGGTCCTCCTGGACCCATATCTCCTATTCCACCTGGACCTCCCGGACCTCCTAGATCACCTAAACCACCCATATCACCTGGACCTCCTGGACCTCCTAGATCACCCATAGGACCCATATCACCTGGACCTCCTGGACCACCAGCCATAGCTCCAGCCATAGCACCGCCCATAGTTCCTGACATTCCATCTTGCATGGCACCACCCATGGCTTTACCCATGTCGCCTTCTCCCATACCTTCCATTCCCATTGCAGCTCCCATAGCATGAGAACCCATAGCTGAAGCTGCTGCACCTTGAGCAGCCATTGCAGATCCCATTGCAGCACCTGCAAGTCCTCCTGCTCCATCAGCTGCCATTGCAGCACCTGCGACATTTCCTATTGCTGCTCCTGGATCAACTCCAGTTCCCATAGCAGCAGAAACTTGTCCTAAATTCATTCCACCTTTCATTCCACCATCAAACCCCTCAGGTGTTCCACCCATTATATCTCCTAATTTTGCGCCCTCAGGACCTCCAGCTAATCCCATGCTTGCCGCCATTTCAGGATTCATTTGCGCATCTAAATTCATTTCTCCCATTCCAACCATTCCACCACTCATAGCTGCTAATCCCATGTCGCCACCTTCCATTCCCATAGCACCGCTTAAACCTTTCATACCCTCAGCTCCCATTGCAGCCATTGTTCCTTGGTTAACTAATCCAACTTCCATCATATCTCCCATTTGACCAGCAGATAAATTTCCAGACTTAGCCATGTCAGCTACCCCTTTAATTGCCTTACTACCAAGTCCAGCAACATTAGAAGACATAATTGTTGATACATCCATTCCTGCAATTCCTGCTGCACCCATGCTTGCTACCATTCCTGGAGTTAAACCTGTTTGCATCGCCATATCAGCCATGCCTAATTTATCCATTTCTCCAACTTCCATTCCAGTCATGTTTGCCATTGCTTCGCCCATATCAGCTTTAGACATATTTTCCATAACTCCACCCATCATTGTACCTGCTGGATTATTTGGATCTAAAGCTGCTCCCATACCTAAAGCTGTCATTCCTTCAGGGGGTGCCATTGCGCCAGGCAAACCTCCTGCTAAAGACGGTTTAGCCATTACCATAGCACCCATCATCATGCCTGTTTCACTAATGTTTTCTGGCATTTCTAAAGCTTCTGGAGCAGCCATATTGTTTGCAAATGAATTTTCCATCGCCATTCCTTTTTGAATAGCAGTTTGTTCCTTAGGTGCTTTCCCAGATATTGCCTGACTTATCATTCCAACCGTTCCTGACATTGCTGAAACTATTCCAGCTTCTGGATTTACAAAAGCTGTTTGAAGTGATTCAGCCATTTGTTCCATTCCAACATCAGCCATAACTTTTCCAATTTCTTTCATCCCCTCTATGCCACCCATACCTTTAGCCATATCTGTCATTCCCTGCATACCAATATTTGCTTCCATGCTTTTCATCATTTCATCACCCATACCTTTAGCACTCATTGTTGCTACAATAGCACCAGTCATGGTTTTACCCATTTTACCCATTGCCTCTGGATTAGTAGCCAGTGTTTCTAGTGCGGCTGTTGCTGCTCCAACTGGAAGAGCGTTAAGAGCTCCAGCCATCATCGCAGGATTCATCCCCATCTCTGCAACATTCATAGAAGCAAAATCTCCTGGATTAAAATTCGTCATATCAAAGTCAGCTGAACCAGTAATAGCTTCTAGGTTTACCATTCCAGCATTTGCTAACCCTTCCATAGCTGTACCCATTCCAATACCTTGAGCGTCTAAAGATCCCATCATTCCTTTTGCATCAAAACCTGCAGCTCCTAAAGCATTCATTTGGCCAGCCATTTTTTGTAAAGACACGACTTTTCCTGCTCCCATTTGACCTGCTATACTAGACAAAGCAACCATCTCTTCTGGAGAAAAATCTTTCGCAAAATCTATTCCTGTCATATCAAGTGCTGTTGGATCTGGTATAGCTCCTAAAGCCATATCAGTAACTCCTTCAACTA
>CACAYA010000041.1 GCA_902536575.1 uncultured Pelagibacteraceae bacterium
ATTTAAAGCATTTTCAAAAATCTGATCAGTTTTATCTTTAGTGATAATAGTTACAGTATCAAAAAAATAATCTGAATATAATTCATATCCAGATTGTTTAATTTTATCAGCAAAATTTTTTGCTAATTGAGATACTCTTTCAGAAATATTTTTAATCCCATCCGGACCATGGTAAATAGCATATGCTGCTGACACAATTGCTAACAAGGCTTGAGCTGTACAAATGTTGCTTGTAGCTTTATCTCTTCTTATGTGCTGCTCTCTAGTTTGTAATGATAATCTGTAGGCTTTATTTCCATGTCTATCCACTGAAACTCCTACTAATCTACCTGGTAAAGATCTTTTATATTCATCTTTTGTTGCAAAAAATGCTGCGTGAGGTCCACCATAACCCATCGGAATTCCAAAACGTTGAGAACTACCCACGGCTATATCGGCACCTAGTTCTCTTGGTGTTTTCAACTTAGCAAGTGAAAGTAAATCGCATGCAAGTATCGCTTTACCATTTTTTTTATGGATTTTACTTATTGACTCACTTGGATCTTTAATGTCACCTAAAGTTCCAGGATATTGTAAAATTCCACATATAACATCTTCTTTTAAATTCTCTAAAACTTTATCTTCATTCCCAACAAGAACTTTGAGCCCCATTGGTTCTGCCCTAGTTTTTATTAGATCAATTGTTTGTGGATGACAATTTTCTGATACAAATACTAGTTTACAATCGCTTTTATTTAATCTGTAACTCAAACCCACGGCTTCAGCAGCAGCTGTACTTTCATCAAGTAAAGATGCATTAGCAATGTCCATACCAGTAAAATCAACAATCATCTGTTGGAAGTTCAGTAACATTTCTAACCTACCTTGTGCTACTTCTGGCTGATAAGGTGTATATGAAGTATACCAACCAGGATTTTCTAATATATTTCTTAAAATCACATAAGGTGTGTAAGTTCCATAATAACCCATGCCAATAAAATTAGAGTAAATCTGATTTTTTTTTGAAATCGCTTTTAATTTTCTTATCGCTTCATATTCTGAATTAGACTCGCCGATATTAAGTTCACCTTTAAACTGTATTTTTTCTGGAACAGTATTTTTTATAAGGTCATCTAAAGAACTATATTTAAGTTCACTGAGCATTTTTTTTTGATCTTCCTCAGACGGACCGATATGTCTTCTCAAAAAATCTTTTTGTGAATTATGTAACATTAACTAGAACTCTCCTTTGCAAACTTATCGTATTCCTCTTTATTCATTAAACTATCTAACTCAGAAATATCTTTCATTTTTAATTTAAAAAACCAAGCCGCACCCTCAGGATCCTCATTTATTTTTGCAGGATCATCAACAATAGCTTGGTTTATATCAACAACTTCCCCACTTACAGGTGTATAAACGTCACTTGCAGCTTTTGTTGATTCAACTACTCCAGCGGTTCCATCTTTTTCAACATTTGAGCCCTTCTCAGGTAATTCTGCAAATACTATATCACCTAGCATTTCAGTTGCGTGTTGAGTTATACCAATTGTGGCTACATCTCCTGCTAAAGTAATCCACTCATGTTCTTTTGAAAATTTAACTTCACTCATTAATTCACTCCTTTCACGTAACTTTTTTTGTAGAAAGGTAACTTACAAATATTTGCTGGATGTTTTTTACCTCTTACTTCTAATAAAATTTTAGTATTAATTTTAGAAAATTCTTTATCAACATATCCCATTGCTATTGGACCATTAATACTTGGACCAAATGTACCGCTTGTTATTTCTCCAATTGGTAATTCAGTTTCATTAAAAATCGTAGTCTTTTCTCTAGCGATTAATCTGCCTTCAGGTCTAATTCCAACTCTTATTTGTTTTGCACCGTACTTAATTTGGTTAATTATTTTATCCGAGCCCACAAAACCTCCATTCGATAATCTCTCCTTTGATATTGCCCATTTAAGGTTTGCCTCTACTGGGGTTTTATTTAGGTCTAATTCATGACCATATAAGCATAATCCAGCCTCTAATCTTAAAGTATCTCTTGCTCCAAGACCAATTAGTTCTGCACCCTTCTTAATTAAGCATTTTGTGAATTTCTCTGCTAAATCATTTAGAATGGATACCTCAAAACCATCCTCTCCTGTGTATCCTGATCTAGTAACAAATAACTTTTGACCATTATAATCAAACCAGTCACCAGTCATAAAAGTTAAGTTTTTAACCCCATTTATGATTTGATTTAAAATTTCTACTGCT
>CACAYA010000042.1 GCA_902536575.1 uncultured Pelagibacteraceae bacterium
TCTCAGTTGATCAACTAATTCATAATAATTTTTTAAATATTTTTTATCCATTACACATACTAAAACGGGTTTTTTGTCCTCTACCTTAATTTGATCTAATTGCATTAGAGCAAATAACAGTCTATCAACTCCAAAACTTATTCCAGTACCTGGAATATCAACCCCTCTAAATCTTGATATGAGTTTTGAATATGCTCCACCTGAACATATACTGCCAATATCAATTTCCTTACCTTTATTATTAGTGACTTTGAAATTTAGGTTTGTTTCAACAATGAAATCTGAATAATAAGCTAATCCTCTCACAATCGTAAAGTTTGTTTTAACTTGATTTAAATTTGATCCATATTCAAGTATTTTAAATACATTTTCTAATTCACTTATACCTTCTTGAGATAATTGATTGTTTAATGTTTGTTTTAATTCTTTTAAATCTTTTATTTTTAAAAAATTTAATATTTGTGCTGCTTGTTGATCAGTTAAATCAGCCCCTTTAGTAATTGCTCCACTTTGATCTTTTCTCTCTTTCTTTAATAAGTCTTCAACTCCCTTTAGACCAAATCCTGGCTTGTCCAATTTATCTATAGCTCTAATAACTTTGACCTGTTTTTCTTCAGATATTTTTAATTCATTAATTAAACCTTGCACAATTTTTCTATTGCTTACATTGATTGTAAATTGATCTTTGTTCAAACCACAGTCGGATAATGTTTTTGAGATTAGATTACAAAGTTCTGCATTTGCCTGAGCTGGATCAACATTCCCAACAATATCAAAGTCTGCTTGCATAAATTCTCTATACCTTCCGTTACCAGCTTTTTCGTTACGAAAAACATTTTGAATTTGATACCGTTTGAAAATTGATGGAAGTTCTTGGTTGTTTTGAGCTACAAATCTTGCAAGTGGACTAGACAGATCATATCTAAGAGTAATATTTTTCTCTCCATCTTCGAATGAGAACACACCAGACATAGGATTGTTGTCATCCTCTGCCAAAAAAGATCCTATATTTTCACTAATTTCGAACGAAGGTGTTTCTAGAGCCTCAGCTCCAAACTTGATAAAATTTTTCTCAATAGCTTTTACTAGCTTCTTTTTAAGAAGAAGTTTATTACTCCAACGATCTTCAAAACCTGAAGGTAATCCAGGTACTAATTTATTTTCTTTATCCATTTTTTGGTACCCGGGCTGAGAATCGAACTCAAACTTAAAGTTCCACAAACTTTCGTGCTAACCGTTACACCACCCAGGCATCCCTTGTTTTTATATTATTTTTCTGTGGATTTAAAATTATATTATAAATAAATAGCCTATAGGCTATGGAAACTATTTCTATGAGTGTTTCTTGAAGTCTCTCTAAATATAATATTCATAATCATAAGCAGTCTTTTAGACAAAAACTACTATAACGCAAGAGCTAATTTAGTAAGGACGTGTATCTAGTATAATTAGATAAAACGTCCTTAAAATATTAAATAGAAATTAGTCTACTTTCTTTAAATTAACTGCAGAAGGACCTTTAGGACCGTCTTCTAATGTAAATTCAAGTTTATCACCCTCATTAAGATGTCTCATTCCAGCATCTTTTACAGCAGAGGCATGAACAAAGGCGTCTTTTTCTTTATCGTCTCTTTCAATAAAGCCATATCCTTTTTTTCCATTATACCATTTAATTTTACCAGTTAGTGTACTCATCTTATTACTTAGTCCTTTTGTTATTTATTATAGTAAATAGGTTAATTTTTTTTTTAATTATTTCAAGACGAAAAGTAAATGGTGGTGCCTCGGGAAGGATTCGCACCTCCGACACAAGCCTTTTCAGGGCTCTGCTCTACTCCTGAGCTACCGAGGCAGGATTTTAACCTCTAAAGATTATTCTGCCTTTTGTCAGGTCATAAGGTGTCATTTCTACAGTCACGTTATCACCTTGAAGAACTCTAATTCTGTTTTTTCTTAACTTACCTGCTGTATGAGCTGTAACCGTATGTCCATTTTCTAACTTAACTCTAAACATAGCATTTGGAAGTAGATCGGTTACTTTACCTTTAAATTCAAGTAAGTCTTGTTTTGACAAATTTATTTTCTCCTAATTCTTTTTATTACTGATTGAGCGTGTCCAACTAACCCCTCGTAATTTGCAAGTGTTATAACTGATGGTCCAAGACTTTCAATACCCTTTTTTGATAGGTTTATGTAAGAAATTCTTTTATAAAATTCATTCACACTAATTCC
>CACAYA010000043.1 GCA_902536575.1 uncultured Pelagibacteraceae bacterium
AATGAGAGAAACTATTACAAAATAAAAGACAAGCACGGTAATGATATTATAGTAGTACAAATTGCAGGTTTAGTAGCAAGAAGAATTGTTTGTGAAACAGATAAAAACCAAGAACTTAACCAAGGAGATAGAATTGGAATGATACGATTTGGAAGTCGAGCAGATGTTTATTATGAAAATTATGAGCCACTTGTAAAAGTTGGTCAAACAGCAATTTCTGGTGAGACTTTATTGGCTAAAAAATAATTATGCTAAAACCAAAAAATAATTTTAAAGTTGTTGCGGACAAAAAAAATGCAAGAGTAATTTTGCCTAACATGCTTACGCTAATCGGAGTTTGTATTGGATTAACCTCAATTAGGTTTGCTTTAGATGGAAGATTTGAATTTGCAATTATTGCAATAATTTTAGCTGCAATTATAGATGGCTTGGACGGAAGAATTGCGAGATTAATTAAAGGAACTTCAAAAGTTGGAAAAGAGCTAGACTCATTAACTGACATGATTAGTTTTGGAGTTGCTCCAGCGTTTATTATGTATTTTTGGAGCTTAAATACCTTAGGAAGATTTGGATGGTTAGTTTGTCTTATTTACGTAATTTGTGTAGCTTTAAGATTAGCACGGTTTAATGTTAATTCTGTTCAAGAACCTTCATGGCGAGATAACTTCTTTGAAGGCGTGCCATCCCCAGCAGGTGGAATTTTGGTTTTGACACCATTAATATTCAGTATGACCAATTTTAAATTCATCCCAATTAATTATGACATAGTTGTGCCAATTTTTTTTATTGCAACTTCATTACTATTAATAAGTAAGTTCCCAAGTTATTCTTTCAAGAAAATCGTTATTCAAAGAAAAACAACAATTTTCCTTTTATTTGGAATAGTTTTATTTTTCGGCCTACTTTTAATCTACCCGTTTAATTTAATAGCTATAAGTGCGATTATTTATTTAGCAATGCTTCCTATAAGTTTTTTTCATTTTCAAAAGTTAAAAAAACAAAATGAGGACCAAAATTTTAGAGATGAGGACGATGATCTTGAAGATGTTTTGTAATGAAAAAAAATGTAATTGTTTCACTAGCTGATGCCAACTATTTTCCTTTATTAAGTGAATTAATTAATTCAATTAAAAGGTTTGAAAAAAGTAGAGACATTGCAATATGTATTTTAGATGCTGGTCTTTCTAACGAGCAAAAAGATGAATTGTCGACAAAAGTAGATGAAATTAAATCTGCAGAATGGGATATAGAAGTTCCAGGTAACAAAATTAAAGGTCGTGAATGGTTAAAGAGCCAAATTTCTAGAGCTTTTCTACCAAAATATTTCCCTAATTATGAAAAATATTTATGGATAGATTGTGATGCATGGGTAAATGATTGGCAAACTATAGAATTATACTTTAAGGCATGTGAAAGCGAGAAATTAGGAATTACACAAACTATAGGTCCTGGTTACAAAATTACCTCAAGGGTTGATTGGGTTTTTGGAAAACTTGCTATTATAAAGTCACAAAACTTTAAACATGCTATTAAATCAAAAATTAGTTATCGAAAAGCAAGAAAATTAGCATTCGCCCCACATATTAATATTGGAGTTTTCTCGTTAGAAAAAAAATCTACTACTTGGGAAAAATGGCAAGAGAATTTAAAACAAACTCTCAAAGCTGGAGATATATTTGGATCTGAGCAACTTGCAATGAATATGTCTGTCTATATTGATAATGTTGAAACAGAATTTTTACCTTTAAATTGTAATTGGATAACTAGTAATCTTTTACCAAAATTTGACGAAGTAAATAATACTTTTGTAGAACCTTACTTACCAAATTATAAGATAGGTATAATGCATCTTGCTGCAGGAATCTGGAAGGACAATAAAGATATGAGATTAAATAAAGAAATCGAAATAGATATTAAAACACTCCAAGGTAAAATTTTAAACAAAAGTTTAAGATTTATAAATTAGTTGAAAAAAAATAAAATTTCTAAAAATTGGGTTAATAAACAAAGAAGAGATATATACGTAAGACAATCTAAATTAGACGGATATAGAGCAAGATCTGCTTATAAATTAATTGAAATTGACGAAAAATTTAAAATATTTAAAGGAGGATTATCTGTAATTGACATAGGAG